>NZ_SPGF01000040.1 GCF_005844455.1 Streptococcus mitis
TAGCAAGACCTCTTTTTAGTGTACTCAAAATTTGGGTAAACAATATCTCATTCAATTTTTACTTTTTTTCAAACTTTTCTCCTTTCGCTTTACAATTGGCTTGAACACCTTTATTGTATCGCGTTTGGAGTTTTTTTGGTATAACCTTCGACGCGCACCCGCATAGCGGGTGGTTTTTTGTCTCGCACCTAGCGGAGCGAGACGGACTAATAGTCACATAATATAGTTAATTGAATATAAAACAGTACAATACAACTTCTGAATCATTGTTAGAAATTGATTTCAATTCCCCAATGGATTTGTTCACATTTTATTTCAATCTAGTATAAAAATACCACACTTTGTAGGTTTACAAGGTGTGGTTGCATTTTATCTCTTGGACCAGGTTCTCTTCATAAAGAGAAGGAGGATTGGGTAAATCTCCAAACGACCTGCAATCATTGCAAAGGAGAGGAGAATTTTTGAGATAGGGCTAAAGATTGAGAAACTAGAAGTGGTTCCTAGAATAGGCCCGATATTATTGAAACAGCTGAAGACAGCGCTGGTCACAACCAGAAAATCATTGCTATTTAGGCTGACAATAAAGATAAGTGCTAGCAAAATCATAGAATAGATGACAAAGTACTTGAGAATCTTATGCTGGGTATCTTTGTCAATCACCGTTTTATTAACATGAAGAGTCAAAACACGGTGGGGTGATAGGATTGATAAAATCTGATTTTTAGCAATTTTTGAAAGAATGAGGCCTCGAATAACCTTGAGTCCACCTGCGGTTGAACCAGCAGAACCACCGATTCCCATGAGGAAGAGAAGGATAAACTGGGAGAAGAGGGGCCAGTTGGTAATATCTCCGTAACCAAAACCAGTCGTTGTAATGATATTGGAAACTTGGAAGAAGGCCATTTCAAAACTCTTAGAAAATCCTGGGTAGAGATAGAGGGTATTGAGGCTGATCAAGCCTGTAGAAAGCAGTACAATGACCAAGTAAGCTCGAAGTTCTTCATCTCCAAAGAAGGCTTTGACGCGACGGAGCATGAGGTAGTAGTAAAGGTTGAAATTTACCCCAAAAACCAGAACTCCTATACTAACCAGATAGGTAATCAGTGAGCTACCATAGTGAGCAATTCCATCGTTATAGACTGTAAAACCTCCTGTACCTGCTGTTCCCATAGCAATGACAAAACTATCAAATAGGGGCATGCCAGCCAGATAATAGATGATGACAAAGAGGGAGAAGAGAGCTAGATAAAGGAGATAGAGAATCTGGGCAGTATTTTTGAGTTTGGATACAACCTTACCGAAAACAGGGCCAGGAACCTCAGCCTTCATCACTTCTAGGTGGCTATTCTTGGCATTATCCATAATAGCAAGTGCAAAAACAAGCACTCCCATTCCTCCAATTAAGTGGGTAAAACTTCGCCAAAAGAGGAGGGAACGACTGAGGACCGAAACGTCGTTCAGAATAGTTGCTCCAGTAGTTGTAAAGCCAGAACTGATCTCAAAAAAGGCATCGATAACGCTGGGAATTTGTCTAGCAAAGACAAAGGGGAGACCGCCAAAGAAAGACCAAAGGATCCAACAGAGGGCCACAATCAAGATACCCTCCTTGGCATAAATCCGTTGATTTTTTGGTTTCTGCAAACTCCCTGAACCACCTAGTAATACGAGAATTCCAATCGTTGTAAAGAGGGCTGTAAAGACTTGGCTCGATTCACGGTAATAGATAGCAATCGCAACAGGAACCAAAAGAAGAACGGCTTCAATCAAAAGTAACTTTGAAAGGAGGTAGCGAATCATACTTTTATTCATTTCTTACCTCGCGATCAAGTCATAAATCTTGGTGATGTTTGGCAACAAAGTTGTTACTAGGAGCTTGTCTCCAACTTCCAACATATCCTCTCCAGTTGGGAAAATCGTTTTGCCTTTTCGAATGATGGCTGCAATAAGAACTCCTTTTTTCAATTTCAGTTGAGAAAGAGGTTTGACAGTCATCTTATTAGCTTCCTTGATATGGAATTGCAGGGTTTCGATTTGGCCATTGGCTAGATGGTGCATGGCCTGAAGGTCTGAATACTGGGCATTAACCCGACCACGAATAAAGTGCATAATCGTATCTACAGCGATGCTTTTAGGTGTGATGATACTTGAAAAATCAGGCGCATTGATAATCTCGAGGAGACTGGTACGATTGACCTTGGTGATATTTTTTTGTACACCTACCCTGTCAAGGAACATAGAGGTAATCAGATTTTCCTCATCGACCCCTGTTAGAGTCGCAACGGCATCATAGTTTTGAGCCCTTTCTTCCAGCAGGATATCTTTTGCGGTACCATCTCCTTGAACGATGTAGAGGTTTGGGAATTTCTCGCTAAAGAAGCTAGCGATTTCAGGATTGATTTCAATAACCTTGGTATCGATACGACTGTCTTTGAGGATACCTAGTAGATAATAGGCAATTCTACCAGCTCCAACAATAAGAAGACTCTTCACGGCACGAGACTTGAAATAATTATGGAAGAGCATCATGTCAACACGGTTACCAGTGACAAAGATTCTATCTTTATCCTGTACAGTCATGTCACCGCTTGGAATGATAATTTGATGATCCCTCTCTATCGCACAGACAATGACATTGCCAAATTTTTTCCGAAAATCAGAAATGGGCATTTGGCAAAGACCGCTGGAAGATTTAACAGTGAATTCCATCAAGCTGACCCGTCCACCAAAGAAACGTTCGACAGAGAGGGCGTTGGGGAAGTCAATGATGCTGGCAATAGAGCGGGCAGCCAAGAGCTCAGGATTAACGATAAGAGAAAAACCGAGAATATTCTTTTCCTTGAAATAAGAGTTAGAGTATTCAGGATTCCGCACCCGAACGATGGTTTCTTTAGCTCCCATTTTCTTGGCTAGAACGGCTGCAATCATGTTCACTTCATCGTACTCAGTTAGAGCGATAAAGATATCACAATCCTGGACACTGGCTTGCTCAAGGATGGCAAAATCGGCCCCGTTACCAAGGATCCCCATGATATCAAAGCGATTAACAATATGATTGAGAACGGCTTCGTCTTGCTCAATCAGCAAAACATCATGCTTTTCTGCAACCAAGGAGCGACAGAGGGCAAAACCGACTTTTCCCCCTCCGACAAGGATAATTTTCATATTAAAACCTACTTTTTCATGATGTAACTATCATACCCTTTTTCAAGAAAAAATGCACCTCCTAGCTAATAACAAGTGCTTTTAGTAGGAAATTTGATATAAGGTAAAACTATACCCTAATCAATTGAAATAGCTATTAGCACCTTTCTCTGAAATATGGTATGATAAAGGATATACAAGGAGATAAAATGAATAATAATTTACTGGTATTACAATCAGACTTTGGTCTGGTAGATGGTGCGGTATCGGCTATGATTGGAGTGGCTTTAGAAGAGTCTCCAACCTTAAAAATCCATCACTTAACGCACGATATCACGCCTTATAATATTTTTGAGGGGAGCTATCGTCTCTTTCAGACAGTGGATTACTGGCCTGAGGGAACGACTTTTGTATCGGTTGTTGATCCAGGTGTTGGCTCAAAACGTAAAAGCGTGGTTGCTAAGACTGCAAAAAATCAATACATTGTCACGCCAGATAATGGGACGCTTTCTTTTATCAAGAAACACGTTGGGATTGTAGCTATTCGTGAGATTTCTGAGGTGGCCAATAGACGTCAAAATACAGAGCATTCTTATACCTTCCACGGTCGTGATGTCTATGCCTATACTGGCGCTAAACTAGCCAGTGGTCACATTACTTTTGAGGAAGTGGGGCCAGAGCTCAGTGTGGACCAGATTGTAGAGCTTCCAGTCGTAGAGACCGTCATTGAAGATCATCTGGTCAAGGGAGCTATTGATATTCTGGATGTGCGTTTTGGTTCGCTTTGGACCTCTATCACGCGAGAAGAATTTTACAAGCTGGAACCAGAATTTGGTGATCGTTTTGAAGTGACTATCTATCATGTTGATATGCTAGTCTATCAAAATCAGGTCGTCTATGGCAAATCATTTGCAGATGTGAGAATTGGGCAACCAATCCTTTACATCAACTCTCTCTATCGTTTAGGTCTGGCTATCAACCAAGGTTCTTTTGCCAAGGCTTATAATGTGGGTGTCGGTTCATCTTGGACCATTGAAATAAAGAAAATAGAAGGATAAAATAGGAGAATAAATAGTATGGAAATCAAATTTACAATTAAACAAGTTGTTGCTGTCGGAATTGGCGCTGCCCTCTTTGTCGTCATCGGGATGATCAATATTCCGACCCCTGTTCCAAATACAAGCATCCAGCTTCAGTATGCGGTACAAGCGCTACTTTCTATTATTTTTGGCCCGATTATCGGTTTGCTTGTCGGGGTGATTGGTCATGCAATCAAGGACTCTCTTGCTGGCTATGGTCTGTGGTGGACTTGGATTATCGCTAGTGGCCTCTTTGGTCTAGCTGTGGGACTATTCAGAAAGTACGTTCGCGTGATCAATGGTGTCTTTGACTGGAAAGATATTCTTATTTTTAACCTTATTCAACTACTTGCAAATGCCCTTGTTTGGGGTGTCTTGGCACCACTTGGAGATGTTGTGATTTATCAAGAAGCGGCAGAAAAAGTATTTGCCCAAGGGATTGTTGCGGGAATTGCTAATGGTGTATCTGTAGCTATTGCAGGAACTCTTCTCTTGCTTGCCTATGCAGGAACCCAAACTCGTGCAGGAAGTTTGAAAAAGGATTAATATAAGGGGACAAGGCTGGGGGACCGGTCTTTTTCACTATTTATAGACTAGTCAGGCAAGTAAGCTAGGATAGGAATCTTCTTGGTGCTAAGTTTTTAAGAGAAGAGTCTGCAAGAAGGGGTAGATTTATGATAAAATAGAAGTCTAATACTCTGTGAAAATCTCTTCAAACCGCGTCAGCTCTATCTGCAACCTCAAAACAGTGTTTTGAGCAACCTACGGCTAGCTTTTTGGTTTGCTCTTTGATTTTCATTGAGTAGAAGAAGCGAATGAAGAGAGTAAGATGAAAGAAGCTATAATTGAGTGGAAGGATTTCTCTTTCCGGTATGAAACACAACAAGAACCGACCTTGCAAGGGGTGGACTTGACCATTTACAAGGGAGAGAAAGTCCTAATCGTTGGGCCATCTGGGTCAGGTAAGTCTACCTTGGGTCAGTGTTTGAATGGGATTATTCCTAATATTTACAAGGGTCAGATGTCTGGAGAATTTTTGATCAAGGATCAAGCAGCCTTCGATATGAGCATCTATGACAAATCTCATCTGGTCAGCACAGTTTTGCAGGATACAGATGGGCAGTTTATCGGTTTATCCGTGGCAGAGGATTTGGCTTTTGCTCTGGAAAATGATGTGACAGCTCTAGATGAGATGAAAGGTCGTGTTCATAAATGGGCTGAAAAGCTGGACCTTCTTTCTTTGTTGAATCAGCGTCCTCAGGATTTGTCAGGTGGACAAAAGCAGCGGGTCAGTCTAGCTGGTGTCTTGATTGATGAGAGTCCGATTCTCTTGTTTGATGAGCCACTCGCCAATCTGGATCCCAAGTCCGGTCAGGATATTATCGAATTGATTGACCAAATTCATAAGGAGGAGGGGACGACGACCCTTATTATTGAGCACCGTTTGGAGGATGTTTTGCATCGACCTGTGGATCGGATTGTCTTGATAAACGATGGTCGTATTCTCTTTAATGGGAGCCCTGATCAGTTACTGGCGACTGATTTATTGACCCAAAATGGAATTCGAGAGCCCCTTTATCTCACTACTCTACGTCAATTAGGTGTGGATTTAGTCAAGGAAGAACAATTAGCAGATCTGGATAACTTGTCTATCTCAAAAGGTCAGGTTCAGTTGCAGACTGAACTTGCAAAAGAGAGACCAGAATTGCAGTCACTCTTTAGACTAGAGGATGTATCTTTCGCTTATGATGATAAACCGATTTTAAAATCCATTCATTTAGATATTAAAAAAGGTGAAAAGATTGCCATTGTCGGGAAAAATGGGGCTGGGAAATCAACTCTAGCCAAGGCCTTAAGTAGTTTTATTCAGACTGAAGGCCGCTTTCTTTGGGAAGGACAGGATATAAAAGGAGATTCTGTTGCAGAGCGGGCGGAACGCGTAGGCTATGTGCTGCAAAATCCTAATCAAATGATTTCAACCAATATGATTTTTGATGAGGTGGCTCTGGGACTACGTTTGCGAGGTGTGGACGAGCAGGAAATTGAAACGAGAGTCTATGAAACCTTGAAAATCTGTGGTCTCTATGAATTCCGTAATTGGCCTATTTCTGCCCTGTCATTTGGTCAGAAAAAACGTGTGACTATTGCATCGATTTTGGTCTTAGGGGCTGAAATTATCCTCTTAGATGAACCGACTGCAGGTCAAGACCAGAAGAACTATACTGAGATTATGGAATTTCTTGAAAAACTGCATCAAAAAGGTCATACCATTGTCATGATTACCCATGATATGCAATTGATGCTGGATTATTCAGATCGGGCCCTTGTCATGGTGGATGGGGAATTGATTGCTGATACTGATCCAGCTAGTCTGTTGAGCAATCCTGAGCTGTTAGTAAAAGCCAATCTAAAAGAAACCTCTATCTTTAACTTGGCCAAGAAACTAGACGTGGATCCACTTGCTTTAACGGCATTTTACAAAGAAAGGAGAGAAGGATGCAAGCTAAATTAATTGGTTACCAGCATAGAGATACTGTGATTCATCGCTTGTCAGGAGCTGCTAAACTCCTCTTTTTCATCCTCGTGTCATTGGCTGCCATGATTAGCTATGATACCAGACTGCTTGTTCTGATTGCCATCTTTTCGGTCTTTCTCCTCTATTTGTCAGAAATCCGCTTTAAAGATGTTTCTTTTGTGGCAGTTTTTGCGATGGTATTTGCCATTTTGAATGTCTTGATGGTCTATCTCTTTTCTCCTGAGTATGGGGTTGGACTTTACGGAGAGAGAAGTGTGATTTGGCAGGGAATCGGTGCCTACACTCTGACCAGTCAAGAGCTCTTTTATCTGTTAAATCTGGCCATTAAGTACCTTTGCACCATTCCTCTGGCTATTATCTTTTTGATGACAACTCATCCTAGTCAGTTTGCATCCAGTTTAAATCAAATTGGTGTGCCTTATAAGATTGCCTATTCAGTCAGCCTGACCTTGCGCTATATTCCAGATTTGCAGGAAGAATTCTTTACTATCAAGATGTCTCAGGAAGCGCGTGGGATGGAATTATCCAAGAAAGCTTCTCTCATGCAACGAATCAAAGGCAATCTGCGCATTATCACTCCCTTGATTTTCAGCTCGTTAGAACGCATTGATACCATCGCGACCGCCATGGAGCTTCGCCGCTTTGGAAAAGAGAAAAAACGCACTTGGTATAGTTACCAAGCCTTGAAAAAAGGAGACTATCTTACCTTGCTCTTGGCAGCCTTGTTTTTAGTAGCTAGTTTACTACTTATCTTGCAGAATCACGGACGATTTTACAACCCTTGGGAATAGCTTGAAAAAATTGAAAAAATCAAGTCGTTTCTATTGACAATGATTCTGAAAGTGTTATACTAAGAAAGTAGTTTCGCTGATTTACTTCAAACCTGTTGTGAGGTAAGTTAACGATGCCTTAACCACGCTGTTTGCTGAGCTTGACTCCGGGCAGTGTGGCTATTTTTTTGCAATGGTAAAAGGAAGCAAGTCATGACAAATCACATTGTATTATTTGAACCACAAATTCCACAAAATACAGGCAATATCGCACGTACTTGCGCTGCGACCAATTCTCCCCTCCACATCATCAAGCCAATGGGCTTTCCTATTGATGACCGCAAGATGAAGCGAGCTGGATTGGATTATTGGGATAAGCTAGAGATTTATTTTTACGAGAGTTTGGAAGATTTTATGTCTCAGATGAAGGGCAAACTCTATCTGATCTCAAAATTTGCTGAGAACGTGTATTCTGAGGTGGATTTATCGACTGACGAGAACCATTATTTTCTCTTTGGACGTGAAGACAAGGGTTTACCTGAAGACTTTATGCGAGAACATCCTGAGAAGGCTCTCCGTATTCCCATGAATGATGAACATGTCCGCAGTCTTAATGTGTCTAATACCGTCTGCATGATTGTCTACGAAGCCCTTCGCCAGCAGAACTTTGCAGGTCTTGAGCTCGTTCATACCTATGAAGTGGATAAGTTGAAATAAAAAATGAAAATGAAAACGAACAAAATGCTTGCGCTTGCAAGCGTTTTTTGTTATGATAAAAGAGTCTTCAGGGCAGGGTGTGATTCCCGACCGGCGGTAAATTTGACTAGCTATTTTAGCTTTCTCGTCGTTGTCTTGTCTCGATATACTTTAAGTATTATCTTCGACTGCGACGCCTAGATAAATCTAAAATATCTTAGCCAAATAAGTCCGCGAGCGCAAGCTGATGTGGTGAGATTCCACAACCGACAGTATAGTCTGGATGGGAGAAGACGAAAGAATAGCTTTGTCTGTTCTGATAGATTTATAGCCAAACTGTAACCGCTTGCTCAACGGAGTTAGAGGGAACTTTTGGGATATAAAAAGTGAGAATAGATAGAGGAATCCTTTCTAACTTCTTCTGATTTTATAGAAAATTGGAGGAACCTGTTATGACAAACACACGTCGACTTTCGACCATTGCGATTTTATCAGCCATCTCATTTGTGCTGATGTACTTTGACTTTCCGCTTCTACCAGCGGCGTCCTTCCTCAAGATCGAATTTAGTATCTTGCCAGTCCTTGTGGGCTTAGTGGTCATGGACTTACCTGCTGCTCTAGGAATTCTCTTGCTCCGCTCACTCTTGAAATTGCTTCTTAACAGTCAGGGAGTGAATACTTACATTGGTTTGCCGATGAATATCGTAGCTTTGGGAGTTTTTGTCATCGTATTTGCTTTGATTTGGAAAAAGGAACGGACAACTCTTCGTTTCCTACTAGGCTCTCTAGCTGGAACTATTGGCTTGACCGTGGCTATGTTGGTTCTCAACTATGTTTACGCTGTTCCTTTGTACGCTAAGTTTGCTAACTTTGATATTGGAAAAATTTTGGGACTTTCCAACTACCTAATGACTATGGTGTTGCCTTTTAACTTGATTGAGGGTGTAATCTTTTCCGTTTCATTCTGGTTGTTGTATGTTCTCTTGAAACCAGCCTTAAAACATTATGAGAGATAAACAAACATTTTTAATGAAGGGCAGTTTTGCCCTTTTACTTTTCGTTATTCTTGGCTACATGGTCAAATTTTACCCTGAAACGCTGGTTGGTTTTGACCAACCGATACAGATTGCCGTTCGAGGAGACTTGCCAGATTACTTGACTATTCTGTTCAAGGCCATCACACGTCTGATTGATATTCCAGTGATTATTACTTGGGTTGTCATTACAGCCTTTGTCTTTTATCGTAAGCGATGGAAGATAGAAAGTTTCTTTATGCTGGGAAATCTGGCTTTGGCAGGTCTTTTAATCGTGACCTTTAAAAATATCTACCAGCGTCCACGACCAGCTATTTTACACTTGGTTGAGGAGAAGGGATTTTCCTTTCCAAGCGGCCATTCTCTGGCTGTAACCTTGATGGTCGGTTCTCTGATTGTCATTCTCAGTCAACGGATGAAAGATCCAGTCTGGAGAAAAATCGTGCAAATCGTGCTAGGTCTCTACCTAGTCAGTGTGCTGGTATCAAGGGTCTATCTGGGAGTTCATTATCCATCAGACGTCCTTGCCAGTCTCTGTGTGGGCTTGGGAGTCTTGTTTATCGAATTTCCTTTCTATGACAAGTTACGCTTCCAATGGCGATTTAAAGGTAAGCAGAAGTGAATATCAAATTCTCTTGAGGAGAAAGAAATGAAAGTCAACATAAAAGATCTTCATCCAACTCAACTATATTTATCAGAAAAGAAACTAGAAGGCATCCAGACACTTTATCAGTCTTCAGAAATGATCAATGTTGACCCGATCAGTATTCTTGCGTTCGGAGATTGCTTGTTGATTACAGATGGGCATCACAGGGCTTATCAGGCTTTATTGGCAGGTCGGGATGTGATTTCTGCTGAGTTTGATAGAGACGGCGGTGATGAACTGTATTATCTCTATGCGCAAGCTTGCGAGGAAAGAAAGATTTACTCTGTTCTGGATTTAAAAAATCATATCTTACCTCAAGATGAGTATGAAGCAAAATGGTATAACTGGTGTGAGGGTTTTAATCAAGCAGCAACTATTTTGTGGAAAAGGAAAGCAGATGAAACGGATTTTACAAATAGATAATGCACTGCGTCTTGTTCCTTATTATAAGGTCAATCATTGTGAAGAAGCTTTTGCTTGGTATCAGGATGTGAACTTAGTTCACCTCGTAGATGGTGTGAAGAAACCTTATAGTCAAGAAACTTTGGAAGCTATGTATTCCCATTTGGATCAGCATGGTGAACTTTTTTGGATTGAAGTCAAGGAGAAGGGAGAATGGTTTCCAATTGGGGATGTTACACTATCTCAGGATAATCTCCCCATTGTGATTGGGAATTCCGCTTACCAACATCGAGGACTTGGAAAAAAGATTCTAAGTGCTTTGATTGAATTGGCTCGAGTAAAAGGATGGAAAGAATTGAGAGTCAAGGAAATCTACACCTACAATCATGCTTCTAGGAGGTGTTTCAAGTCGCTTGGATTTGTGGAAAATGGAGCAACAGAAAAAGGAATGAGTTTTGTATTGAAATTAATCTAATCTAACTTGTTTTTTAACTCAAAATCTGATAAACTATGTAGTAATTGAATAGAAATCTGCAAGACTAGTAACTCAAGGGAAGTATATCAGGGAGGAGAGCCGTGACTGCAAGCTCTCTATATGAAAGCTGGGTGAATTCACTTGTGCATGGATTTAGAAATGAAGGTCTGACTTGTCAGATAAAAACGGATGGTACCGCGTGTCAACGCTCCGAGTGGAGTTTTTGGCATGTGGTTTTCTTTTTATCTACGAGAGACTGATGGAGGAATTATGTCAACTATTGAAGAACAATTAAAAGCGCTTCGTGAAGAAACGCTGGCTAGCTTGAAGCAGATTACTGCTGAAAATAAAAAAGAGATGCAAGATTTGCGTGTTTCTGTCCTTGGGAAAAAGGGTTCACTTACTGAAATCCTCAAAGGGATGAAAGATGTCTCTGCTGAGATGCGTCCGATTATCGGGAAACACGTCAATGAAGCTCGTGATGTCTTGACAGCAGCCTTTGAAGAAACAGCTAAACTATTGGAAGAAAAGAAAGTCGCAGCTCAACTGGCTAGCGAGAGTATCGATGTGACACTTCCAGGTCGCCCTGTTGCGACGGGTCACCGCCACGTTTTGACACAAACCAGTGAAGAAATCGAAGATATTTTCATTGGTATGGGTTACCAAGTCGTGGATGGTTTTGAAGTGGAGCAAGACTACTATAACTTTGAACGTATGAACCTTCCGAAAGATCATCCAGCCCGCGATATGCAGGACACATTCTATATCACTGAAGAAATCTTGCTCCGTACTCATACATCTCCTGTGCAGGCGCGTGCTATGGATGCTCATGATTTCTCTAAAGGCCCTTTGAAAATGATCTCACCAGGGCGTGTCTTCCGTCGTGACACAGACGATGCGACCCACAGTCACCAATTCCACCAAATCGAAGGTTTGGTTGTTGGGAAGAACATTTCTATGGCAGACCTTCAAGGAACCCTTCAGTTGATTGTGCAAAAAATGTTTGGCGAAGAGCGTCAAATTCGTTTGCGCCCCTCTTACTTCCCATTCACAGAACCATCTGTTGAGGTGGATGTTTCTTGCTTCAAGTGTGGTGGAGAAGGCTGTAATGTATGTAAGAAAACTGGTTGGATTGAAATCATGGGTGCTGGTATGGTTCACCCACGTGTTCTTGAAATGAGTGGTATCGATGCGACTGTTTACTCTGGATTTGCCTTTGGTCTTGGACAAGAACGTGTAGCTATGCTCCGTTACGGAATCAACGATATCCGTGGATTCTACCAAGGAGATGTCCGCTTCTCAGAACAGTTTAAATAATGATTAAAAAAGTAGAACTGGCAGATGTTGGGGTGTTGGCCAAAATTGCCAAACAAACCTTTCGTGAAACATTTGCTCATGATAATACAGAAGAGCAGTTACAGGAATACTTTGAAGAGGCTTATAGTCTGAGAGTTTTGTCAACTGAGTTGGAAAAGCCAGAATCCGAAACCTATTTCATTATGCATGAAGAGGAGATAGCTGGTTTTCTCAAAGTCAACTGGGGAAGTGCTCAGACTGAGAGAGAATTAGAGGATGCTTTTGAAATTCAACGCCTCTATGTGCTACAAAAATTCCAAGGATTTGGACTAGGTAAGCAACTGTTTGAATTCGCTCTTGAACTTGCTACCAAAAATAGTTTTTCTTGGGCTTGGCTAGGTGTTTGGGAGCATAATACAAAAGCTCAAGCGTTTTATAATCGATATGGTTTTGAAAAATTTAGCCAACATCATTTTATGGTTGGTCAAAAAGTAGATACAGATTGGTTACTGAGAAAGAAATTAAGGTAAGAAGATGATTCTTCTATTGAAATGATAGGAAAGGAAAAGAACCAGAGTGGCAACTGTCATTCTGGAGAACTAAATTATGCTTGTATCTTATAAATGGTTAAAAGAATTGGTGGACATTGCTGTGCCATCACAAGAGTTGGCTGAAAAAATGTCAACTACAGGGATCGAGGTAGAAGGTGTCGAATCACCTGCTGCTGGTCTCTCAAAAATTGTCGTCGGTGAGGTCTTGTCTTGCGAAGATGTGCCAGAAACTCACCTCCATGTCTGCCAAGTCAATGTGGGTGAAGAAGAAGCTCGTCAAATCGTCTGTGGAGCACCAAATGTGCGTGCAGGCATCAAGGTCATGGTGGCACTTCCGGGAGCTCGTATCGCTGACAACTACAAAATCAAAAAAGGAAAAATCCGTGGCTTAGAGTCTCTTGGAATGATTTGCTCACTTGGTGAATTAGGTATTTCTGACTCAGTTGTGCCAAAGGAATTCGCAGATGGTATACAAATCTTGCCTCAAGATGCTGTTCCTGGGGACGAAGTCTTTTCTTACCTAGACTTGGATGATGAAATTATCGAACTTTCAATCACTCCAAACCGTGCAGATGCTCTATCTATGCGTGGAGTAGCGCACGAAGTGGCAGCTATCTATGACAAGGAAGTCAACTTTAAAGAATTTACTTTAACAGAAACAAATGAAGCTGCGACAGATGCCCTTTCTGTCAGCATTGAGACAGACAAGACGCCTTACTATGCGGCCCGTATCTTGGACAATGTGACTATCGCACCAAGTCCACAATGGTTGCAAAAACTTCTTATGAATGAAGGTATCCGTCCCATTAACAACGTAGTGGACGTGACCAACTACATCCTGCTCTACTTTGGTCAACCTATGCATGCTTTTGACTTGGATACCTTTGAAGGGACTGACATCCGTGTGCGTGAAGCGCGTGCTGGTGAAAAATTGGTGACCTTGGACGGTGAAGAACGTGACTTGGAACCAAATGACTTAGTCATTACTGTGGCTGACAAGCCAGTAGCCCTTGCAGGTGTCATGGGTGGAGAGGCTACAGAAATCTCTGGAAAATCAAGTCGAGTTGTGTTAGAGGCAGCTGTTTTCAATGGCACATCCATTCGTAAGACTAGCGGTCGCCTCAATCTTCGTTCTGAATCTTCTTCTCGTTTTGAAAAGGGCATCAATGTGGCAACTGTCAATGAGGCTCTTGATGCGGCAGCTAGCATGATTGCAGAACTTGCAGGTGCGACGGTGCGTAAGGGTATCGTTTCAGCAGGCCAGCTTGATACTTCTGATGTAGAAGTTTCTTCAACCCTTGCAGACGTTAACCGTGTCCTTGGAACGGAGCTTTCATATGCTGATGTGGAAGATGTCTTCCGTCGTCTTGGATTTGGTCTTTCTGGAAATGAAGACAGCTTTACCGTTAGCGTTCCACGTCGTCGTTGGGATATCGCTATCGAAGCGGACCTCTTTGAAGAAATCGCTCGTATCTATGGTTATGACCGTTTGCCAACCAGTCTTCCAAAAGATGATGGTACAGCAGGTGAATTGACTGCAACACAAAAATTGCGTCGCCAAGTTCGTACAATCGCTGAAGGAGCAGGTTTGACCGAAATCATCACCTACGCTCTGACTACTCCTGAAAAAGCAGTTGAGTTCACAGCTCAACCAAGTAACCTTACAGAACTTATGTGGCCAATGACAGTGGATCGCTCCGTTCTCCGTCAAAACATGGTCTCAGGTATCCTTGATACGGTTGCCTACAACGTAGCTCGTAAGAACAAAAACTTGGCTCTTTACGAGATTGGAAAAGTCTTTGAACAAACAGGTAATCCAAAAGAAGACCTACCAAACGAAATCAACAGCTTTGCCTTTGCCTTGACAGGCTTGGTTGTTGAAGAAGACTTCCAAACGGCAGCAGTTCCAGTTGATTTCTTCTATGCTAAGGGAATCCTTGAAGCATTATTTACTCGCCTGGGACTTGAAGTGACTTATACAGCAACAGCTGAGATTACAAGTCTACACTCAGGACGTACAGCCATGATTTCACTCGGTGACCAAGTTCTTGGTTTCCTTGGCCAAGTGCATCCAGTCACTGCGAAGGCTTACGATATTCCAGAAACGTATGTAGCGGAGCTCAACCTTTCAGCCATCGAGGCTGCCCTTCAACCTGTTGCTCCATTTGTGGAAATTACTAAATTCCCAGCAGTTAGCCGTGACGTTGCCCTCCTTCTCAAAGCAGAAGTGACTCACCAAGAAGTTGTGGATGCTATCCAAGCTGCCGGCGTGAAACGTTTGACAGATATCAAACTCTTTGACGTTTTCTCAGGCGAAAAATTGGGACTTGGTATGAAGTCAATGGCTTATAGCTTGACCTTCCAAAATCCAGAAGACAGCTTGACAGACGAAGAAGTCGCACGCTATATGGAAAAAATCCAAGCATCTCTGGAAGAAAAAGTCAATGCAGAAGTGCGTTAAGTTATTAGAATTTGAAATGAAAGTTTAGACTTAAACATAAAAAACGAATAAAACTAGTTTTCTAGACAGTTAGAATTCTATTTTGTTCGTTTTTTTGTTTTTGAATCTTAGGTCTTGTTAGTGTGAATGAAGTTGTTCTTATATACTTTCTTGATTTAGCTTTTATAACTGTTTAAGACTATAGTAGATTGAAATAAACTGCGAACAAATCTATTGGGGAATTCAAACAAGTTTATAGCAATGTTTTAGAAGTTTCAATGTACTGTTTCAATTTCGGGCATGAAATAAAATCTAAGTGTGTTTTTATTTTTCTGTCCAATGAATTAAAATAATTGACTTATTAGATTAGCAATGATAAAATTAGACTGAAAACGGTGTATAAGCTATAACTTTATTTAATATATACATACATTAAACAGAGCTGCTGTTTTCATTAATAAATTATAAAGGAGTTTTTACAGATGGAAAATAATCATTCTATGAGTCGAGTAGAACGCTCACGTCGTGAGAAGGTAACCCGTTACTCTATTCGAAAAGTAAGTTTTGGTGCAGCCAGTGTAGCGGTTGCAGCATTTTTCATGTTTTTGGGAAATGGTGCAGTGTATGCAGCAGAGCCAAACGCAACAGCAACAAATTCTGCCCGAGTAGCTACTCCAGCTAATAAGCAGTTGGATGAAAATCCTGGTGCCAGTGACTCGACAGCTCCGAAAGCTCAAGCAGACACAACTACTTCAAAACCTGCTGATGCAACTCCAGCGCCAGTAGTATCATCTACTACTTCAGCAACAGAAGAAAAATCAACGGAGAAAAACACTGAGGCGTCATCGACTGCTCCGAAAGCTCAAGCAGACGCAACTACTTCAAAACCTGCTGATGCAACTCCAGCGCCAGTAGTATCATCTACTACTTCAGCAACAGAAGAAAAATCAACGAAGAAAAACACTGAGGCGTCATCTACAGAAGCAAATAGCGTAGAAAACAAAGAACAAACAACAGTAAAAGCTGAAGAGCCATCTACTACATCAGCAGAAACAACAAAACCTGCAGAAGAAACTGCAACAACAGAAAGCAACAAACCAAAATCACGTAAAAAACGTG
Organism: Streptococcus mitis; assembly: GCF_005844455.1. GTDB lineage: Bacteria > Bacillota > Bacilli > Lactobacillales > Streptococcaceae > Streptococcus > Streptococcus mitis_BF. Next base: position 16,186 of record NZ_SPGF01000040.1, read on the forward strand.
CTCTAGATGCAAACGATCAGAACCGATCAGGTGATGCAGCTACAACAGATGAAGATGATGATCCGTCTGTAAACGCGAAAAACATAGAGTTAATTAACCCATACTTTGAAGCCAATGGAACACCAACAAAAGAAGAAAAATTTAAAGTAATTGATTCGTTTGATTTAATTGGTTGGCATTTGACTAATCCTAATCAAACAAAAGTAGTTATTGCAAATGGTATGGCATCATCTTTTAGAGGACATGGAAGCGTAGTTGATCAAACTCATCCGTATGGAATTCCATTAGCATTATATACGAAAAAAAATGATCCAAGTAGTAAGAGTGATAAATTTGGTGGTGTTTATCAAGATATTGATGTAAAACCTGGTCAAGAGATTGTTATAGGTCAAAATACAACTTCTTTTGGTGGATATGGCGCGTCAGCGAATAGAACTAAATTAACAGTTTCTTATCCTGAAAAAGGAAATCAAGAGCAAGCAAATCTTATCTGGCGTCCATTAGTAGCGCCGTATTCAGGGGTATTTACAGTTCCTAAAGGAGTAACGAAAATTCGTGTTCGCCTTGAGGCTGGACCAGATAATATTAGCCAAGATGATAGTAGTAAAATTGAAATTGATGGGCAAACATATTATGTGGGTTCTATGGTGTCAAAACTATCTATCACAACAGGGGCGGACGTTGTAGCCCAAACACCAACTGTAAAATACAACGAAGTATCACCATCAGCAACAGCAAAAACTGTAAGAACTACAATTAGTGTAGATTTAGTAAATGAAGGACATGCTTATTCAGCGAATAATAAATATTCTGTAAAATTGCCAGATAATGCCACATATGTATCATCTGAAGGTGGTACAGCTGCAAATGTAAAAGATGGTACTTTAAGTATTAACTATAAATCATTGGCACCTGGTGAGAAAAAAACACTAACCTATACAGTAGATTTACCAGCAGATAAAGCAAGTTCTACTGATTTTAATGGAATTAATACATGGAAAACAAACACTGCATTTAATGGGTTAGAAGGAACAGTTGTAGGTGGTACTGTAATCGGTACACCTGGAGCGAAGGTTCGTAATATTCCAGTAAAACCTCAAAATGTAACAGTTAACATGTATAAAACAGACCTGGAGAAAAAGGTTAATGGATTAGAGACTAAATTAGCACAGCTAAATGAAAGTGACTATACTCCAGAAAGCTGGAAAGCAATGCAAGATCAACTTGCTGAAGCTAAGAATATCCTAAACGAAGAAAAAAATAATGTACCTGTAGCTGATAGAAAAAATCAAGCTGAAATTAACGCTAAATTAGTATTATTAGAAAAAGAAAAAGCTAAATTAGACTTAGAAAAAGCAGCTAAAGATCAAATTACTAAGATTGAAGCAGTTGATGGTTCAGTAAAAGAAGAAAAAGAAGCCGCTAAAGCAAAATTAATTGAAACATTAGCAGCAGCTAAAAAAGCGGTAGATTCAGCAACAACAGAAGCTGATGTAACAACAAAACTGACAGAAGAAACAAACAAGATTACTCCAATACTTCCAGCAGAAGAAGTTAAGACAGCGGCGAAAAATGATATTCAAAGTATACTTGAAGAGAAGAAAACTCAAATAGCAGCTCGTGATGAACTAACTACTGAAGAAAAAGAAGCCGCTGTAAAAGAAGCAGAACGTTTAGCTCAAGATGCAAAAAATAGAGTGGATGCAGCAACTACTCAAGAATCTGTTGAACTTAACAAAGACCGCGGTGAAGAAAAAGTAGAAAAAGTAGATCCAGCAGCTAAAGTCAAACCAGCAGCAAAAGCAGCGATCGATGCAGCATTAAAAGCACAAGAAAAAGCCATTGATGCTAAACCTGATTCAACGAAAGAAGAAAAAGAAGCTGCTAAAGAAGAAGCTATCGATAAAGCAGAAGCAGCCAAAGAAGCTATCGATAAAGCAGCTTCTAATGGGGATGTAACAACAGCTAAAGAAGCAGGAGTAGGAACAATTACACCTGTAGAACCAAAAGCAGAAGTAAAACCAGCCGCAAAACAAGCGATTGAAGATGCTTATAAAGCAAAAGTTGAAGAAATTGAAAAACGTCCTGAGTTAACTACTGAAGAAAAAGCAGCAGCAAAAGCAGAAGCACGTAAATTGGCAGATGCAGCTAAAGCAAATGTTGATAAAGCGAAAACAGATGATGCAGTAGCAACAGCAGAAGACAAAGGAACTACAAAAGTAGCAGATGTAGATCCAGCAGCCAAAGCAAAACCAGCAGCAAAAGCAGCAATCGATGCAGCATTGAAAGAAAAAGAAAAAGCCATCGATGCTAAACCTGATTCAACGAAAGAAGAAAAAGAAGCTGCTAAAGAAGAAGCGCGAGCAAAAGCAGAAGCAGCCAAAGAAGCTATCGATAAAGCAGATTCTAATGCAGATGTAACAGCAGCTAAGGACGCAGGAGTAGGAACAATTACCCCTGTAGAACCAAAAGCAGAAGTAAAACCAGCCGCAAAACAAGCGATTGAAGATGCTTATACTGCAAAAGTTGAAGAAATTGAAGCACGTCCTGACTTGACTACTGAAGAAAAAGAAGCAGCCAAAGCAGAAGCTAAGAAAGCAGCAGACGATGCTAAAGCAAATGTTGCTAAAGCGAAAACAGATGATGCAGTAGCAACAGCAAAAGACTCTGGAACTACGAAAGTAGATAATGTAAATCCAGTAGCGAAAGCAAAACCAGCTGCAAAAGCAGCAATCGATGCGGCATTAAAAGCACAAGAAAAAGCAATTGATGCTAAACCTGATTCAACGAAAGAAGAAAAAGAAGCCGCTAAAGAAGAAGCACGTGCTAAAGCAGAAGCAGCCAAAGAAGCTATCGATAAAGCAGCTTCTAATGGGGATGTGACAACAGCTAAGGAAACAGGAGTAGAAACAATTAAACCTGTAGAACCAAAAGCAGAAGTAAAACCAGCCGCAAAACAAGCGATTGAAGATGCTTATAAAGCAAAAGTTGAAGAAATTGAAGCACGTCCTGACTTGACTACTGAAGAAAAAGCAGCAGCGAAAGAAGAAGCACGTAAAATAGCAGATGCAGCTAAAGCAAATGTTGATAAAGCGAAAACAGATGATGCAGTAGCGGCAGCAGAAGACAAAGGAACTACAAAAGTAGCAGATGTAGATCCAGTAGCTAAAGCTAAACCAGCTGCAAAAGCAGCGATCGATGCGGCATTAAAAGCACAAGAAAAAGCCATCGATGCTAAACCTGATTCAACGAAAGAAGAAAAAGAAGCTGCTAAAGAAGAAGCGCGAGCAAAAGCAGAAGCAGCCAAAGAATCTATCGATAAAGCAGATTCTAATGCGAATGTAGCAGCGGCTAAAGAAGCAGGAGTAGGAACAATTACCCCTGTAGAACCAAAAGCAGAAGTAAAACCAGCTGCAAAACAAGCGATTGAAGATGCTTATACTGCAAAAGTTGCAGAGATTGAAAAACGTCCTGAGTTAACAACAGAAGAAAAAACAGCTGCTAAAGAAGAAGCACGTAAATTGGCAGATGCAGCTAAAGAAAATGTTGATAAAGCGAAAACAGATGATGCAGTAGCAACAGCAGAAGAGAAAGGAACTACGAAAGTAGATAATGTAAATCCAGTAGCTAAAGCAAAACCAGCTGCTAAAGCGGCAGTAGATGCAGCATTGGCAGAAAAAGACAAAGCGATCGACGCTAACGACAAACTTTCAGATGCAGAAAAAGCAGCAGCGAAAGAAGAAGCTAAGAAAGCAGCAGACGAAGCTAAGAAAGCGATCGATGAAGCGAAAGATCAAGCTGGAGTAGACGCAAAAGCAACTGAAGGAACAGCTGCAGTAGCGGCAGTCAACCCAGTAGGAAAAGAAAAAGCTAAAGCGGCAGTAGATGCAGCATTGGCAGAAAAAGACAAAGCGATCGACGCTAACGACAAACTTTCAGATGCAGA
>NZ_SPGF01000041.1 GCF_005844455.1 Streptococcus mitis
CACTATTCAAAAACCACACAGTGTTTCTTTCAGCTTGATTATATTCAAGACTGGAATCACTGTGTGGTTTTATTTAGGAGCTAGTTTTTGCCCAACCTCCTTAATCGAAAATTGGATTAATAACTATCCTAAAAAATGCTTGAACTACAAGTCACCCAGAGAATTTCTTCTGGATGGCTAACTTGAACTTGAAATTCGCCATTTTTGTAGCAAAAAAGGAGCATTTAATCTCCTCATAAAAGTAGCTAGTCTACCTAAATCTTCAAGAATCGGCGCATAGAAATTCCTGATCCCAGTGAACCAATGAAAATCCCAATCACAAATAATAGGGCAATCATCAGAGGAGTAAATACCTCCGGTGCAATCATAGAAAGATTTTGACCTACCAATGACTTATTGACAGATTGATAAACCATTCGATAAACAATAAAGACCAACACTGATGGTGCAGTTGCTCCAAGCAAACCAATGAAGGCACCTTCAAGTAAGAAAGGTCCACGAATATAACTGTTCTTAGCACCAACCAAGCGCATGATTTGAATTTCGCGACTGCGAGAAATAATGGTAATACGTATAGTATTAGAAATCAAGAAGACTGCAATGAAAATCAATAATCCAGCGATAACAAGTCCCCAGACGCGAATAAATGAAGCCAACTTGAACAAGCGTTCTGTATTGGCACCACCATCCTGAACTTCTGACACACCTTCAATTTTCTTAGCTTCTTCTGCTACCGTCTTTACATCACTTGGTGTATTGGTATCTACTATATAAGCATCATAGAGAGGGTTTGCATCCCCTTCAAAGACCTTCCAATCGTCACCCATTGTTTCCGTTAGTTTCTCGTACTGTTCTTCTTTACTTGAGAAGGTAACGCTTTTAACGATTGACATACCTTTCAAAGCATCGTATACCTTGTGGTAATCATTATTAGTAACAGTTTGGCCTTCTTTTTCAATAGTCTCACTATTATCAGCTACGTCCTTACGAATGTATACCATTACTCGGACATTATTTTCAATATCTGTAGCTAGTTTAGCCGTATTAAAGATAACAGATGCAAATATTGCAACCAAGGTCAAAGTAATCATAACAGAACTGACAGCAGCTACTGTCATCCAGCCATTTCGCTTCAAACTTTTTAATGATTCAAATAAATGACGAAAAAATCTACTAATCATCGTATCCATATTCTCCTTTAGCTTCGTCACGAACGACACGGCCATTTTCAATGGCAATGACACGGTGGCGCAACGTATTTACAATCTGACTATTGTGGGTCGCCATCAAGACAGTTGTACCTTGGAGATTGATGCGTTCCAGCAAATTCATAATTTCCCATGAATTATCTGGATCCAAGTTCCCTGTTGGTTCGTCCGCAATCAATACTTTGGGATTATTTACAATGGCACGTGCAATCGCAATCCGCTGTTGCTCTCCACCTGAGAGCTCATTTGGGAAAGAACGAACCTTGTGCTTCAACCCAACCAAGTCCAAAACTTCCATCACACGTTTTTTGATATTACGGCGATTTTCCCCGATTACTTCCATAGCGTAAGCAATATTTTCATAGACCGTTTTCTTTGGCAAGAGTTTATAGTCTTGGAAGACAACCCCAACACTACGACGTAGAAGCGGGACATCTTTCTTTTTAATTTTAACCAGATTAAAACCAGCAACTGATAGGCTTCCTTTATCGATTTTTACTTCACGATATAGAGAACGAATGAAGGTTGACTTCCCTGCTCCTGAAGGTCCTACGATGTAAGCAAATTCCCCCGGTTGAACACTAACCGAAACACCGCGTAGGGCAGTCGTTCCGTTGTCGTATTTTTTGACGACATCTCTCATTTCAATGATTGACATGTGACTTCCTTTCTTTCTTAGCTAATTCGCCACTTGAGATAGGCATCGATAAAACCATCTAGGTCCCCATCCATAACCTTATCTACCTGAGCAACTTCAAAGCTAGTTCGGTGATCTTTTACCATAGTATAAGGTGTGAATACATAAGAACGGATTTGGCTTCCCCATGTGATTTCCTTTTTCTCACCTTTGAGGGAATCAACTTCCGCAGCTTTCTTTTCTTGCTCCATTTGATAGAGCTTAGCCTGCAACATCTTCATGGCACGATCTCTATTTCCATACTGGGTACGATCCACTGTTGATTGGACAACAATTCCAGTTGGAATGTGGGTCAAACGCACACCTGTTGAAACCTTATTGACGTTTTGTCCACCAGCACCACCTGAACGGAAAGTATCCATCTTGATGTCATCTTCACGGATTTCCACTTCAATGGTATCATCCAACTCCGGCATCACTTCTACAGATGTGAAAGAGGTATGGCGACGTTTGGCAGAGTCAAATGGCGAGATACGGACCAAACGGTGAACTCCCATTTCCGACTTGAGAAGGCCATAGGCATTAGGTCCCTCAAATGATAAGGTTACCGACTTAATACCAGCCTCATCACCAGCTTGATAATCCAAGACTTCTACTTTAAAGCCTTTAGCATTACCATAACGAGTATACATACGAAGCAGCATATCACCCCAGTCCTGAGCCTCAGTACCACCAGAACCTGGATGGATTTCCAAGATGGCATTATTATGGTCATAAGGTTCCGACAAGAGAAGGGTCATCTCGTAGCTGGTCATCATCTTATCAAGTTCAGATAACTGCGTTACCAATTCTTCATGCACCGACTCATCTTCAGCTAAAAAGTCTAATAAAATTTCGACTTCATCCTGCAACTCTTCCATTTTGTGGAAGGTGTTGTAGGTGTTTTTTAATTCATTTAATTCTTGCGACGTTTTTTGGGCCGCGATATTATCGTTCCAAAAATCAGGTTCAGTCATCTTGTTTTCCAAGATGGCAATCTCTTCCTCTAGGCCTTCAAGGTCAAAGAGACCCCCTGAAAGAAGCTAATTTTTCACGATTTGCGTCAATTTTCTGACGAATTACTGAAATGTCCATAAATACTCCTTTTTTACATCATTTCATTATAGCATATTTTATCATTTCTTTCCATCTTTTGCTCTAATCCCTTTTCATGAAAAAAGAAGCCTTTCGGCTTCCCTTCTTACAAGACCTTTGCTGAAGTACGAGTAATTTCTTCTACTTGAATATTATCTGATTCAAATTTTTCTTTCAAGGCTGGTAAATCAATTGAGCCATCGATTTGAACTTCGATAATCACCTTACCATCTTTACGCGGAATATTGACTGTATGCGAGATATTCAAATTTTCTTCTGCAATCAAAGAAACAATCTTTCCGAGGACACCAACTTCATCTTCTGTAACAAAGCGCACACGAATTCCTTCTTCACCATAACCAGCAATTTCAAGAAAGGCTTGGAAAACGTCACGGTCCGTAATAACTCCGTATACTTGATGATTATCTACGACAGGAAGAATACCAATCTTGTTTTTCAACATCAGATAAGTTGCATCCTCTAGACTCGCATAGCCTGAAACAGTGACAACATCGCGAATCATGACATCTTTTACTTTTGTCTTATTTAGAAGATAATTCATCTCATAGATAGAAAGACTGGTTGCTTTTGATGGACTAGCTTGCGCAATGGTTCCCTCAGTCACCAAACCAACCAATTGATCATTTTCGATAACAGGCAAGCGGTGCAATCCTTGCTCTCTCATTAAATCTGCTGCATGAGATACTGTTGTATCTGGACTAATATAAACTACCTTGCGGGTCATAAAATCTTTAACTGCCATGAGACTTCTCCTTTTCTATGCTTATCCCTATTATACAATCTTTTTGCAAATCTATCAAACGCTTACATTTCTTTTTCAAAATTCAGAAAAGTATGAATAAGCTAGTAAAAAGAGCTCTAAAATTGAGCTCTGTGAATGAAGGATAGGTACGCTTCATTCGATTTTATTTCAATTATCAGAAGCTAACCTTCCAGTGCAGATGAGAATTGCTTCGCAATCTCTATCCGCAACCTAAACTAGTCTCCCAGACTATGCGATGTTTGCTTCGCAATCTTCATCTGCCGACTAAAAAGGTCCCCCGGACCTTTTTAGCCACCTAGATATGCTTTTCTGACTTCTTCTGATGAGGCGAGTTCTTTTCCTGTTCCTGATAGAACGATTTTTCCTGTTTCCAGTACATAACCTCGGTCAGAGATTGCGAGTGCCTTATTGGCATTTTGTTCAATCAAGAGGACGGTTGTTCCTTGCTTCTGAATATCTTGAATGATATCAAAAATCTCTTGGATAAAGATTGGGGCAAGTCCCATTGATGGTTCATCTAAGAGAAGAAGTTTTGGTGTTGACATAAGAGCACGCCCCATGGCAAGCATTTGTTGTTCCCCCCCTGAAAGAGTGGCTGCATCTTGGTTCTTGCGCTCCTCAAGACGTGGGAAACGTGAAAAAACTTTCTTCAAGTTAGCTTGATTTTCTTCACGATTTTTCTTTAAGAAAGCTCCCATTTCTAGATTTTCCATAACAGTCAAGCCAGGAAAGACGTGGCGTCCTTCTGGAACTTGTGAAAGCCCACCTGCTACGATTTTCTGAGCTGGCATTTTTTGGATTTCTTGACCTAAAAATTCAATCTTTCCAGAACTTGGTCTAACCAAACCAGACAAGGTACGGAGAATGGTTGTCTTACCTGCACCATTAGCACCGATAAGGGAAACAACTTCTCCTTCATTAACTTCAAAGCTTACATCACGGACTGCTTGGATCATGCCGTAATGCACAGAAAGATTATCAACTTTTAACATAGACATTAGGCTTCACCTCCTAGATAAGCTTCGATAACGCGTTTATTGGTCTTAATTTCGTCTGGAGTTCCCTGAGCAATCAAACGACCGTATTCAAGTACATAGATACGTTCTGTTACTTCCATGACCAGATTCATATCGTGTTCAATCAGCATGATCGTAATCTTAAATTCATCTTTGATACGACGAATTAACTCAGTCAATTCAGCAGTTTCCTGCGGATTCATACCTGCGGCTGGTTCATCCAAAAAGAGAATTTTAGGTTCCGTAGCGAGGGCACGAACAATTTCCAAACGACGTTGTTGTCCGTAGGCAAGATTTTTAGCAAGAGTTTCTGCATCACCATCTAAATCAAAGATTTTCAACAATTCCAAAGCCTTAGCCTTTAAGTCTTTTTCACTCTTGTAAAAAGCTGGTAAGCGTAAGAAACTAGCAAAAACATGTTGTTTGTGATGGTTGCCAAAAGCAATCAAAACATTGTCCAAAACTGTTAAATCTTTAAAGAGACGAATGTTTTGGAAAGTACGTCCAAGTCCCAAAGAAGCAATCTTATAAGGTGACTTCCCATTTAAAAGGTGACCATCAAGGGTAACTGTTCCCTCGCTTGGTTCATAAACACCCGTCAAGAGGTTGAAAAGAGTGGTTTTCCCAGCTCCATTTGGACCGATTAGTCCAACCAGTTCCCCTTCGTTCAATTCAAGAGTCACATCTCCAACAGCTGTTAGACCGCCAAAATGTTTGGTTAACTGTTTTACTTCAAGTAATGCCATTAGTTTTGTTCCTCCTTTTTAGATTTTTTAAAGAAACGTGATAGACTCAATTCCCATGTTCCAAGGAGTCCACCTGGTCTGAAAATCATTACCAATACCAAGGCCAAAGCGTAAATAATCATACGCACACTAGCAACATCTTGGAGAAGCATATTCAAAATTCCAAGAACAATAGCTGAAACGATGGCACCTGTAATGGAACCAAGTCCACCAAATACAACAATAATCAATACGTTGATTGAGTTGATGAAGGTGTAGTCTTTCGGTACAACAGAGCCGATAAATCCTGCCTGAAGTGATCCTGCAATACTTGCAGTAATGGCACCAAAGACAAAAGCGATAATTTTAATTTTAGTCGTATTAACCCCAACTGACTCAGCAGCAATTTCATCCTCACGAACGGAGAGGGTTGAACGTCCAATTGGGCTTCGTAAGAAGTTCAAGGTTGCAATGGTTGTAATTACGACAAAGAAGTAAACCATTGGCCAAGTTGTAAAGTTAGGAATTCCCAAGATACCTGCCGCACCATTTGTAAGGCTTCCACCATTGATGATAAAGATACGGATAATTTCAGAAACACCTAGAGTCGCTACCGCAAGATAGTCTCCCTTCAAACGCAAGGTTGGAATTCCGACAAGTAAGGCAACCGCTCCTGAAAGCAAAGCCCCTACAAGCATAGCTCCAAAGAAAGCACCGTAAGTTGGTGATTTAGAACCAATAATTGCTGCTGCATAGGCACCAATCGCCATGAAACCAGCATGCCCGAGTGAAAATTGTCCAGAAAAACCAACGATTAAGTTGAGACCAACAGCCAGAATAATATTAATTCCAATTTGTTGTAAAATCTGTACATAGAATAGGTTGAGTACTCCGACTGAAACCAGTACACTAATCAAGCCATAACCAGCTAACAAAAGGAGTAACCATAGAATATTAACTTTTAAATTTTCCTTCATCGTTTACACCTTCTCTTTCACATTTTTACCAAGGATACCAGCTGGGCGGACAATCAAGATCAACAACAAGATTCCATAAACAATGGCATCGCGGAAGTCTGACATTCCAAAGGCTGTCGCAAAGGTTTCCAATAGACCAATTACAAAGCCACCAAGCGCTGCACCAGGAATAATTCCGATACCACCAAGTACTGCGGCAACGAAAGATTTAAGACCTGGAGTAACCCCCATCAAAGGCTCAAGAGAGTTATAATAGAGGGCAATCAGAACACCAGCCGCACCCGCAAGAGCTGAACCCAAAGCGAAAGTAAAGCTGATAGTACGGTTTACATTGATCCCCATCAATTGCGCCGCATCGCTATCTACTGATACTGCACGCATGGCTTTCCCCATCTTAGTCTTTTGGACAATGACTTGTAACAAAATCATCAAGATCAAGGAAATGACCAAAATCATTAACTGTACATTCGTTAAGCTAATTGGTCCCAAATCATAGCGAACTGTCTGAATCGCTTGAGGGAAGGCACGAGTATTGGCACCAACCAGATAGACCATCCCATACTCCAATAGGAAGGAAACCCCAATAGCTGTAATCAAAACAGCAATACGAGTAGAGTGACGCAAAGGTCGGTAAGCAAGGGACTCAATCACGACACCAAGAATAGCTGTCGCTAGCATAGCTACAATAAGCGCTACAAAAAAATTCATTTGGAAAGAATTAATCAAGAAATAACCGATAAAGGCTCCCATCATATAAATATCACCGTGGGCGAAGTTGATGAGCTTGATAATTCCGTAAACCATGGTATATCCTAGGGCTAACAGCGCGTATACACTACCTAGAATCAAACCATTTACTAGTTGTTGGAGCATAAGATTCACTCTTTCTATTTATAATTCCGAGGGTTTTCCCTCACTTTTTGATAGGTTCTTAAACATCGAAACAGGGAGTGAGTACGAGGCTCATTCCCTATTTCAACATTTTTCTATTATGGTTTTACAACTTCTGCTGCTTCAACCTTACCATTGTTCATGATCATCATGTAAGCAGTTTTGACTGTGTTATGGTCTGCATCGAAGCTTGTTTGACCAGTTACACCTTCAAAATCTTTTGTTTTAGCAAGGTTATCCTTGATCTCACCTGAGTTTTTAGCACCTTTTGCTGCATTTGCTACAAGGTGAACTGAGTCATAAGCCAAGGCTGCAAATGTTGAAGGCTCTTCGTTGTACTTAGCACGGTAAGCATCAAGGAAAGCTTTTGCTTTAGCTGAAACTTCTACAGTAGTTGAGAAGCCTGAGATAAAGTAAATGTTTGATGCTTTTTCAGCAGTTGCTTGTTGTACAAACTCTTCACCGTTAAATCCATCACCACCAACGATTGGTTTGTCAATTCCCATACCACGCGCTTGGTTTACAATTTTACCAGCTTCATTATAGTAGCCAGGAACAACGATAGCATCAAAATCTTTTCCTTTCATTTTTGTAAGTGCTGCTTGGAAGTCTGTGTCACCTGCTACGAAAGTTTCATCTGCAACGATTTCACCTTTATAAGCTTCACGGAAGGCTTTGGCAATACCTTTAGCATAGTCACTAGCATTGTCAGTGTAAAGAACAACTTTCTTAGCTTGCAATTTATCAGAAACATAGTTTGAGATAATTTTTCCTTGGAAGCTATCTTGGAAAGTTCCGATAAAGAGGTAATCTTGACCTTTAGTCAATCCATCTTGAGTCGCACTTGGTGAGATCAATGGAACACCTGCTTTTGTAGCGTTCGCTACCGCAGCTGCAGTCGCACCAGATGTCGCAGGCCCTACGACTGCTGATACTTTAGATTGGGTTACAAGGTTAGTTGTTACTGAAGCCGCCTCAGCTGTTTCGGACTTATTATCTTTATCGACTACTTCGATTTGTTTTCCATCGATACCACCTGCAGCATTGATTTCATCAACGGCCAATTGGGCACCTTTTTGTTCAGTTGTTCCATAGGCTGCTAAAGAACCTGATTCTTCGAAGTTAAATCCGATTTTGATTGTCTTTTCATCTACTGAGTTACCAGCAGCATTTGACGCTCCAGACTTCACTTCTCCACAGGCTGCAAGAAGTGCTACACTTGCAAGCGCCACAAACGATAGGGAAAATTTTTTCTTCATATTTTTGTCTCCTTATTTCTTAAACAAATGGCATATTAAGAATATACCGAATTATCAGAAAATTGTCAACACTTTTCTTGAACTTTTTTGATGATAACGTTTTCCTATCGATAAAGATTGCCCACAAAGGGTGTTTCCAGCTCTTGGATATGACAAACTCTGACTTTTTTTATAAATTTTTCCTTACTCAAGTGTCCGATCAATTGCTCCACTTCTTGAGTTGGAACATAGAGTTGTAAGTAACGATGTTTCTTGGAATGATAGGTAATATCTCCATAATCCTGCAATTTTTTGGCATCACGATTATAGTAAAGATAGATAATCAAGCCAGATCGATTGACTTTTTCAAACATGATAAATCCTCTTTCTAAGAAATCTCTCCCTATTATACCAAAAAAAGCAAACCCAGTCGAGTTTGCCTTCTTTCATCATTAATTCAATGAATTGTTGGCCATGATTTCATCAATAAAGCCATATTCAAGTGTTTCTTGGGCGCTCATCCAGTTATCGCGTTCTGCATCTGCATGGATTTGCTCAACTGTTTTACCAGAATTATCTGCAAGAATTTGCTCCAAAGTCTTACGAGTTTTAAGCAAGTGTTCAGCAGCAATCGCCATATCTGTTTGCTGTGTACCACCACCTGTACCACCCATTGGTTGGTGGATCATGTATTCGGCATTTGGAAGCATGAAACGTTTGCCTTTTGCTCCACTTGATGCGATGACTGTTCCCATAGATGCGGCCATTCCCATAACAATGGTTTGGACATCTGCCTTGATAAAGTTCATGGTATCAACGATTGCCAAACCGGCTGAAACAGAACCACCCGGAGTATTTACATAAAGGTAAATATCTTTTGTACTGTCTTGGGCATCCAAGAAGAGCAATTGGGCAATAACGGAGTTGGCCATGTTGTCTTCAACTGGTCCAGTCAACATGATGATACGATCTTTTAGTAGACGTGAGTAAATATCATAGGAACGTTCTCCACGGCTTGTTTGTTCAATAACTACAGGAATCATTCATTTCTCCTTTTGAGTTTTATTTTTGTTGGTCAAATGACTGAAGATAAGACTATTATAATACATTGGTCAAAAAAGGTCAAATTTTTGCTCTGTTTTCATCAGACAGAAACAAAAACTCAACCTCCTTTCACGACTGGAAATCCTTTTCCAAGTCAATCTCTTTTTAATTTTATTTTGTACCGAACAAGCGGTCTCCAGCATCTCCAAGACCTGGAACGATATAGCCGTGTTCGTTCAAACGTTCATCCAAGGCTGCTGTAAAGATTTCTACATCTGGATGAGCTTCTTGAAGGGCTTTAACACCTTCTGGAGCAGATACAAGGCAGACAAATTTGATATTTGATGCGCCACGTTTTTTAAGGGAATCAACAGCCAAAATTGCTGATCCACCTGTTGCCAACATTGGATCTACGACAAAAATTTGACGTTGGTCAATGTCCTCAGGCAATTTCACCAAGTATTCAACTGGTTGAAGCGTTTCTTCATCACGGTACATACCGATGTGACCAACTTTAGCAGCTGGAACCAAGTTCAAGAGACCATCAACCATCCCGATACCTGCACGCAAGATTGGAACGATAGCCAATTTCTTACCTGCCAATTGTTTTTGAACTGTTTTTGTAATTGGTGTTTCGATTTCCACATCTTCTAGTGGAAGATCACGAAGTACTTCATACCCCATCAACATTGCAATCTCATCTACTAGCTCACGGAAAGCTTTTGTAGAAGTATCTGTACGACGCAAGATTGACAATTTGTGTTGAATCAGTGGATGATTAATAACTTCAATTTTTCCCATTTTTGGAATTCCTTCTTTCAATTTATTCTTCTTATTATACCAAAAAACGGTTTAAAAATCTTTCTAAACCATTTATTTTTGATAATTTTTACATTAAATCTGCCTCTTTAAGAGCTTCCTGTACTGTCTCAAGTGGTAGATGGGTCAATTCTGTCCCTTTTTCTTGATAAAGGTATTGGGCATAGTCATCCATTCGGTACTGGTTGATATAGACCACGCGCTTGCAACCAACCTGCAGCAATTGTTTCGTGCAATTCAGACAAGGAAAGTGTGTCACATAGGCTGTAAAACCTTTAGGAACACCACGTTCAGCACCTTGGAGAATGGCATTAACCTCAGCGTGAAGGGTGCGAACACAGTGTCCTTCAATGACCAGACATTCGTGGTCAATACAATGCTCAGTTCCTGACACCGAACCATTGTAACCAGTGGAAATAACCTTATTATCCTTTACCAGAATTGCGCCCACTTTGGCACGTTTACAAGTGGAACGATTGGCAATCAGTAGGGCTTGGGCTGCAAAATACTCATCCCAGGCTAGTCTTTTTTCAGTCATATCTCTTCTCCTTTTTTCTCTATTTTTTAAAAAATGGTAACCGTAAGTCCGCAATCTTTTCAGCTGGTACCTTCATACCATCCTTGATCCATTTGAGGAGGACAGAGACGATGGCTGAACTCCAGAAGGAATGAAGATAAGAGCTGACACCTTTTGATTTTCCATAGTATTTTTCTAAAAATTCCTGCATGGCTTGGACAAAGATTTTTTCCAGATGGTAATCCAAGGCCAATTGAATCACTCTGGCTTCCTTTCTGGCCTCCCGGAAAAGGTGAACCCAGACCAAATAGAGGTCTGTCTTTAAATCATAATGATGCAGCTGTTCCATAATATTGTGGACACTCCGTTTAAAGACGCTTTCTAAAATCTCCTCTTTGGAATCATAATTGCGATAAAAGGCCGCACGCGAAACGCCTGCACGCTTGACCAATTCAGAAATACTAATCTTGGTCAGATCCTTTTTTTCCAAGAGTTGCAAGAGGGCCGTTTCAATGGCTTCTCTGGTTAATAAATTGGATTCTTGGTTTGATTTTCTGAGATTTTCAAGAGACTTTTCAGAGATTCTACGTTCAGACATAACATTTTCTTTCTACTTGTCACAACAGACGGATGAGGCTTTTGTTTCAAGGGTTTTCATGATATAATTGTAAAAAAAGACAGAACCTTTGTCAATGTATAACTGACAAAGATGGAGAATTTCTATGACTTGGAAGATTATTGCTGACTCTGGTTGTGATTATCGTCAGCTGGCAACACCAGCTATTGACACAACCTTTGTAAGTGTTCCCTTAACCATTCAAGTAGCTGATCAGGTCTTTGTTGATGATGCCAGTCTTGACATTGACCAAATGATGGAAACCATGTATGCAACTGCAGAAGCTTCAAAATCAGCTTGTCCAAGCCCAGATGATTATTTGCGAGCATTTGAAGGTGCCAAAAACATTTTCTTGGTAACCCTCACTGGTACTCTTTCTGGCAGCCACAATAGTGCTCAACTAGCCAAGAATATTTATCTGGAAGAACATCCTGACACTAAGATTCATGTAATTGATAGTTTGTCTGCTGGCGGGGAAGTTGACTTGCTCGTAGAAAAATTGAATGACTTGATTGACCAGGGCTTGTCTTTTGAAGAAGTGGTTGAAGCTATCACTGCTTATCAAGAAAAAACCAAGTTACTTTTTGTCCTAGCCAAAGTCGATAACTTGGTGAAGAACGGCCGTTTGAGCAAGCTTATCGGTACAGTCGTTGGCCTTCTCAATATCCGTATGGTTGGAGAAGCTAGTGAAACTGGAACCCTCGAATTGCTACAAAAAGCAAGAGGTCCAAAGAAAGCAGTTCAAGCAGCCTATGAAGAGTTGGTGAAGGCTGGATATGCTGGTGACCGTATTATCATGGCCCAACGCAATAACGAGAAATGTTGCCAACAGCTCTCAGAGCGAATCCGTGAAACCTTCCCACAAGCGGATATCAAAATTCTCCCAGCATCTGGTCTCTGCAGTTTCTATGCAGAAGATGGCGGTTTGCTGATGGGATATGAAATTGATTAATTGCATTCTTGACAAGAGGTGACCATCATCTCTTGTTTTTTTGTGGTACAATAGAGCTATGAAACATTTTGATACTATCGTCATCGGTGGAGGACCTGCTGGTATGATGGCTACGATTTCCAGTAGCTTTTATGGACAGAAAACCCTCCTTATCGAAAAAAATCGGAAACTTGGAAAAAAATTAGCTGGGACTGGTGGTGGACGTTGCAATGTGACCAACAATGGTAGCTTGGACGACCTGCTAGCTGGCATCCCTGGAAATGGGCGCTTTCTCTACAGTGTCTTCTCCCAATTTGATAACCATGATATCATTAACTTTTTTACGGAAAATGGGGTTAAACTTAAGGTCGAAGATCACGGACGCGTCTTTCCTGCTAGTGACAAGTCTCGGACAATTATAGAGACCTTGGAAAATAAAATCACTGAGTTAGGTGGTCAAGTTGCTACTCAAACAGAGATTGTTTCGGTTAAAAAGGTGGATGACCAATTTGTTCTTAAATCAGCTGACCAAATCTTCACTTGTGATAAAATCATTGTCACAACTGGTGGGAGATCCTATCCTTCTACTGGTTCGACTGGTTTTGGACACGAGATTGCCCGTCATTTTAAACACACCATTACCGAACTTGAGGCTGCTGAAAGTCCTTTGTTGACTGATTTTCCACACAAGGCGCTTCAAGGAATTTCACTAGACGATGTGACCCTAAGCTATGGCAAGCATGTCATCACGCACGATCTGCTTTTTACCCACTTTGGTTTGTCTGGCCCTGCTGCCCTGCGTATGTCTAGTTTTGTAAAAGGTGGCGAAATCCTTTCACTGGATGTCTTGCCTCATCTTTCTGAAAATGACTTGTCTACATTTCTAGAAGAAAATCGGGAAAAATCCTTGAAAAATGCTTTAAAAACCTTGTTACCAGAACGTTTATCTGAATTTTTTTGTGCAAGGCTATCCAGAAAAAGTCAAACAACTGACTGAAAAGGAACGAGAACAACTTCTCCAATCTATCAAGGACCTCAAAATTCCTATGACCGGAAAAATGTCCCTTGCCAAATCCTTTGTTACCAAAGGGGGAGTCAGTCTTAAGGAAATCAATCCTAAAACTCTGGAAAGTAAGTTAGTGCCTGGACTCCACTTTGCTGGCGAGGTAATGGATATCAATGCCCATACGGGTGGCTTTAACATCACTTATGCCCTCTGCACTGGCTGGGTGGCTGGAAGCCTGCATTATGATTAAAGAATTTTTTAATAGACTTCCTGCGAAACAAAATATGGTACAATAATTCTATGAATTATGAAGCAAGCAAACAATTAACTGATGTACGATTTAAGCGCCCTGTTGGTGTTCAGCGCACTACTTTTGAAGAGATGTTAGCTGTGTTAAAAACAGCTTATCAACATAAACACGCAAAAGGTGGACGAACTCCCAAGTTAAGCTTAGAAAATCTCCTCATGGCTACTCTTCAATACATGCGAGAATACCGTACTTATGAACAAATTGCGGCTGATTTTGGCATTCACGAAAGCAACTTAATCCGTCGGAGTCAATGGGTTGAAGCAACTCTTATTCAAAGTGGTTTTACGATTTCAAAAACTCATCTTAATGCTGAGGATACGGTGATTGTGGATGCAACAGAGGTAAAAATCAATCGTCCTAAAAAAATCAACTAGCCAATTATTCTGGTAAAAAGAAATGTCATGCTATGAAGGCTCAAGCGATTGTCACAAGCCAAGGGAGAATTGTTTCTTTGGATATCGCTGTGAACTATTACCACGATATGAAATTGTTCAAAATGAGTCGCAGAAATATCGGACAAGCTGGTAAAATCTTGGCAGACAGTGGTTATCAAGGACTCATGAAGATGTATTCACAAGCGCAAACTCCGAGGAAATCAAGCAAACTGAAGCCACTAACTCTTGAAGATAAAGCCTATAACCATGCGCTATCCAAAGAGAGAATCAAGGTTGAGAATATTTTTGCCAAAGTAAAAACGTTTAAAATATTTTTAACAACCTATCGAAATCGACGCAAACGGTTTGGATTACGAATGAATTTGATTGCTGGCATTATCAACCGTGGACTAGGATTTTAGTTTCGCAGGAAGTCTAATAGTAAAAATCGGAAGAATACTCCTCCGATTTTATTTTGTCTGAGTTTGGACATAGTGGGCAATGACATCTGATGTGTACTGGGCTGTTCCAGGTCCAAATTTGTCAATATTTTCCTTAAACTCTGGGTTGTAGACGTAGCCTTTACCGATATGACTGAATACCTCAATAGAGCAGTCAAATCCATAAGTACGAATAGCTTGCAAGAGTTTGGCTGCTTCTTCTTGGTTTTCGGTCGCTGTTGCAGCTAGTCCATTTTTAAGGTTTTGAGCCAAAGCTTGAAAAACTTGGTTAAAGGCAGCCGTAGCCTCATCTTCTCTACCACTTTGGCGCTCGAGGGCCTGATCCATGACTTCTTGACCATATTTTTCTACCGCTTCTTGGTGGTATTTTTGATTGTCTTGATAGCTAAATCCAGTAAATTTTTCCTCAATCGTCATTTTTCTTTCTCCTTTTTGTTCTTGAATGGTTTTTTGCAAGGTGGAAATCAAAGTATCCAGACGTTGCCTTTCTTGGGTCAAATAGTCCAACTGCCTAGTCAAATGGGGCAATAAATCTGTCCTTTCTTCCTTTAACAGCTCTGCTATTTTTTCTAAAGAAAAGCCTAGATACTTGTAATACAGAATGACCTGAAGGCGTTCCAAATCCTCCTGACTGTAGGTTCGATAGCCGTTTTCCGACTTTAAAGGAACCAAAAGTCCTATCTTATCGTAGTGGTGCAGGGTCTTGACCGAGACACCCGAAAGCTGCGCAGCTTCTTTTATATGGTACATGATTTCCTCCTTATACTCAATGAAAATCAAAGAGCAAACTAGTAAGCTTGCCGCAGGTTGCTCAAAGCACAGCTTTGAGGTTGCAGATAAAGCTGACGTGGTTTGAATTTGATTTTCGAAGAGTATTACAATGATAGTATAACCCCTCCCCTTAGGTCAGAGTCAAGCGTTTTTGCGAAATTTTTTTACTTTATCATAACATGAAAATGGTTTTCTTGACAGACATTAGAAAACATGATAGGATAGTCAAGTCTATCAATCAAAAGAAAGGCTCATTTTGAGTACTTATGAGGCTATTTGCCAAGGGCAGTAGCTTTTTCTTTTGTAATACTAATTTTAGGAGTTTAACTATGTCTGAAAAATCGCAATGGGGTTCGAAACTAGGCTTTATCCTAGCATCTGCTGGTTCAGCCATCGGACTTGGAGCCGTTTGGAAGTTCCCCTACATGACTGCCGCTAATGGCGGTGGAGGCTTTTTACTAGTCTTTCTTATTTCTACCATTTTAATCGGTTTCCCGCTCCTGCTGGCTGAATTTGCCCTTGGCCGTAGTGCTGGCGTTTCCGCTATCAAAACCTTTGGAAAACTAGGTAACAATAACAAGTATAACTTTATCGGTTGGATTGGTGCCTTTGCCCTCTTTATCCTCTTATCATTTTACAGTGTTATCGGAGGATGGGTTTTAGTCTATCTAAGTATCGCTATTGCTAAAGCCTTCCAAGTTGGGATTAGCAGTGATTATGCCCAGCTCTTCACAGATATTATTTCAAATCCATGGATTGCTCTTGGTTCCCAAGCCCTCTTTATCCTCCTCAACATCTTTATCGTATCTAAGGGAGTTCAAAAAGGGATTGAAAGAGCATCGAAAGTTATGATGCCCCTGCTCTTTATCATCTTTGTCATTATCATCGGGCGCTCTCTCAGCTTGCCAAATGCCATGGAAGGGGTTCTCTACTTCCTCAAACCTGACTTTTCAAAACTAACTAGCGCTGGTCTCCTCTATGCTCTGGGACAATCTTTCTTTGCCCTCTCACTAGGGGTGACAGCCATGCTAACTTATGCTTCTTACTTGGACAAGAAAACCAATCTGGTCCAGTCAGGTATTTCCATCGTAGCCATGAATATCTCGGTATCCATCATGGCGGGACTAGCTATTTTCCCAGCCATGTCAGCCTTCAATATTCAGTCTGAAGAGGGACCAAGCTTGCTCTTTATCGTCTTGCCTCAACTCTTTGACAAGATGCCTTTTGGAACCATTTTCTACATCCTCTTCCTCTTGCTCTTCCTCTTTGCGACGGTTACTTCTTCTGTCGTGATGCTGGAAATCAATGTGGGCAATATCACCAATCAGGACAACAACAAGCGTGCTAAATGGAGTGCTATTTTAGGAATCTTGACCTTTGTCTTTGGAATTCCTTCAGCCCTTTCTTACGGTGTTATGGCGGATGTTCACATCTTTGGGAAGACCTTCTTTGACGCTATGGACTTCTTGGTTTCCAATCTCCTCATGCCATTTGGAGCTCTCTGCCTTTCACTTTTTACAGGCTATATCTTTAAAAAGGCTCTTGCTATGGAGGAATTACACCTTGATGAAAGAGTCTGGAAACAAGGACTTTTCCAAGTCTGGCTCTTCCTTCTTCGTTTCATCATTCCTATCATCATCATTGTGGTCTTTATCGCCCGATTTATGTAATCAAAAAGGACTTGAGTAATGAACTCAGGCCCTTTCTTTTTTATGGACGGCTAACAATCAATTCCAAGCCTTGGCCTTCTAATGTCCAAGCTTGAACATCACTTGGTAGGATAAAATGGCTGCCTTTTTGGATTGGATAATTTTTTCCTTCAACAGTCAGTTGACCTTGGCCAGCTAAGACGCTAAACAGGCTATAGTCAGCTGTCTTTTCAAAGTTAACTTTTCCAGTAATTTCCCACTTGTAAACTGCGAAGAACTCGCTAGAAACGAGGAGTGTAGAACGCAGGTCATCAGCTTTGACAGTCACAGGACGGCTATTTGCAGGCTCGCCAATGTTCAAAACATCGATGGATTTTTCAAGATGAAGTTCACGTAAGTTGCCATTATCATCCTTACGGTCAAAGTCATAGACACGGTAAGTGGTATCGCTAGATTGTTGGGTTTCAAGGATTAATATACCTGCTCCGATGGCGTGCATGGTACCACTTGGTACATAGAAGAAATCTCCAGCCTTAACTGGTACTTTTGTCAGCAAGGCATCCCAGTTCTTGTCCTCAATTTGCTGGCGGAGTTCTTCTTTTGATTTGGCATTGTGACCATAGATAATCTCAGAACCTTCGTCTGCTGCGATGATGTACCAACACTCTGTTTTCCCTAACTCGCCTTCGTGCTCTAGTCCATAGGCATCGTCTGGGTGAACTTGGACGCTGAGCCAGTCGTTGGCATCGAGAATCTTGGTCAAGAGTGGAAATACCGGTTCTGGACGGTTGCCAAATAATTCACGGTGTTCCGCATATAAAGTAGCTAGGTCTGTTCCCTCGTAGAGCCCATTGGCTACCTTAGATACCCCATTTGGGTGGGCTGAAATAGCCCAGTATTCTCCGATTTTTTCACTTGGGATATCGTAGCCAAACTCATCACGTAGCTTGGTTCCCCCCCAGATTTTTTCTTGCATAACTGATTGTAAAAATAATGGTTCTGACATCTTCTTCTCCTGTCTGATTTTTCTCCTCTCATTATAGCAAAAAGCTAGATTTAATTGAACTCTTTTTCACATCTTATAAAGTAGAGAGAAGATTTTATAAAAATAGTGAACAAATGTGCTCTACTTAATACTTGCACCATTGCTGGCAATGACATCCTTGTACCAGTAGAAGGATTTCTTCTTGCTCCGTTTGAGACTTCCTTGACCTGCATTATCACGATCCACATAGATAAAACCATAGCGCTTGTTCATTTCGCCTGTTCCAGCTGAAACCAAATCTATACAACCCCAAGTCGTATAACCAAGCAATTCAACGCCATCTTGGTAAATAGTATCTCGCATAGCCTTGATGTGGGCTTCTAGATAAGCAATCCGATAGTCATCCGCTACATAGCCATTTTCATCCGGCGTATCCATAGCACCGAGCCCATTTTCTACGATGAACATAGGTTTTTGATAACGATCCCATATAGCATTGAGGGTGATACGAAGTCCCAGTGGGTCTATCTGCCATCCCCATTCTGATGATTCAAGATAAGGATTTTTGATAGAGGCAAAGACATTTCCAGCGGTCAGGTTCGTCACTTCTGGATCCCCTGAGGCCACTCGGCTCGCATAGTAAGAGAAGGAAACAAAGTCAACAGTATGATTCTTCAACAAGTCCAAATCTTCTGCTGTCATTTCAATCTCAATTCCCTCACGTTCCCACTGCTTCTTGGCATAGTTTGGGTATTCCCCACGCGCTTGAACATCAATGAAAAAGTAACTCTTACGGTCTTCTTCCATGGCTGCCCAGTAGTCTCTCGGATGGGCGGTGTTAGGATAATATTGCCCTGCTGCCAACATACATCCAACCTTGTTTTCTGGATTAATTTCGTGGGCAATTTTAGTCGCCATAGCTGAGGCTACCAGCTCATGGTGAACCACTTGGTATTTGACCTGTTCTTGATTTTCTCCATCTTCAAAACAAATCCCAGCTCCTAAAAATGGAGCATGCAGAATCATGTTGATTTCGTTAAATGTTAGCCAATACTTGACCAAGCCCTTGTAACGGGTAAAGAGGGTGTGACAGAGATTTGCGTAAAAGTCCAACATACGACGATTGCGCCAACCACCGTACTCCCTAGTTAAGTGCATGGGGCAGTCGAAATGCGTGATGGTCACCAGAGGCTCAATCCCATATTTGTGACATTCCTTAAACAAATCCTCATAAAAAGCCAAACCAGCTTCATTTGGCTCTGCTTCATCTCCCTTAGGAAAAATCCGAGTCCAAGCAATAGAAAGTCTATAAGTCTTAAAGCCCATTTCTGCAAAAAGTGCGATATCTTCCTTATAATGATGGTACATATCAATAGCTTCCTTAGCTGGGTAAAAATAGCCCTCCTCAAACGAAAACATCTTTTTCTGACCTGTGATTATTGCTTCACGGTCAGGTCCAATCGGTACCACATCGACATTAGCCAGACCTCGACCGTTTAAATGATAAGCTCCCTCACATTGATTAGCTGCCGTTGCACCACCCCAGAGGAAGCCCTCTGGAAATTGACCATTTTCTGTCATACCTTTACCTCACTTGATTTATTACTTCTATTATACTAAAAAGGGGACGAAAAATTGGTAACTATCTAGAGAATGTTAGTACTGAACTTGCTGACATGTACGAAAAAAAGACTGAAACCACAATGTCATTAAGTTAAGAAATTCAAATACAATTCTGTATTTGGGTTTCTTTTTTATGTGATAAACTTATAGTTAAGGAGGGATTTCCCATGATAAAACAAATAAAAGCCCACTTGAATAAGAGTAT
>NZ_SPGF01000042.1 GCF_005844455.1 Streptococcus mitis
TCGTTTATGAAAGCGCAGATTTTTCTTATCTTTGAGAGCTTTTGTGAGAATGTTTTTGTCATTGGTAGTAAATGTTGCTTGTGTCATATATCTATTATACGTCAATTTTTGATTTTTGTTAAGTATAAGAAGTTCTCGAATTTCAGCTGTGTGTCCGGCACGAGATTTATCAGCCAGAATGGCTCGAACCTCCTCAAGGGTCAGTGCAGGTTTTGCAGGAGTAGCAGGGTCTTCTGCTTTTTCAGCGGTTCCGGATGCTCCTTCAAACTGCTGTGCGAGCCAGTTTGCTGCATCATTAATAGCAATGGCAGCATTTCTCAGCTCTTCGATGGTCATAGCCATATCGTTCATTTTTGACATTTACTTTTCCTCCTTCCTCGGATTGTCTGTGTGCGGCGCTGATTCTGAGATTCTTCGCCATTCTTGCAGATACCTGACTGATTGCAGTGAGAGTAGCAATCACTTCTGCGTCCGTGCCGCTTCTGTTGTGAAAAGTTCGATTCACGATGTTCACCTCGCTTTCTGTAGGTCGCTTTGTTTCGCCTTACACTACTCAATGGAGGTGAGATGGCCGTTTGGCCGAAAAATATAAGAAACTTTTTTGAAAAGAAAAATCGTCCCCTGAAGAATCAGAGGACGACCATTCATATTAGATGTAGTCCTTAAGCTCGGAGCGGAGCTTCTGGAACAGCTTGTCCCTACGATATACAAAGGTATTGCGAGAGAGGCCTATTTCCTTGCCGCAGTCACGCTCCGATTTTCCCTGCATAATAAGCTGGCAGATAAGACGGCCTTCCGGATCCAGCTCGTTCAGCTTT
Source organism: Streptococcus mitis (assembly GCF_005844455.1). Taxonomy (GTDB): domain Bacteria; phylum Bacillota; class Bacilli; order Lactobacillales; family Streptococcaceae; genus Streptococcus; species Streptococcus mitis_BF. The sequence continues at coordinate 819 of NZ_SPGF01000042.1, forward strand.
GCGTAGAGGGCGTGAAGAAGCTCTGCGTCCTCCAACACTTCAGTGATAGCTGCAGATTCATCCGGAACATCGTCGAGCCAGCTCTTTTCGTTTCCGTCACCGTCACTAATGGTGTTGTCGAGAGAAAGCTGATCGCCAGCCTTAGCATAAGGACAAGTTAAACAATCCATGTCACATAAGTAGCGCTTGCTTGCAGGGCAGACACAGCGGCCGTGTTCCTGCTGACGCTTGCGATAGGCGTTGATATCACGATAGTAATTCGTGTAGAATTCCTTGTTTACATCCACCCAGCTTTTGGATTCTTTAATGTAGATACGATACTGTTTACTCTGATTTACTTTGTTTGCCATAACATTTACCTCCGTTGGCTTCATGTTTGAAGCGGAGATAACCGTTATGGCTGCCAGTGTTTTTCATAAGATGGTCACCTCGTGCGGATAGCTCCGCTTCTTTCCGGTGACCAGCCGTTCGTAAGCTGGCACTCTATTGATAATGTTCTCTTGCTCATCAACTACGAACACACCACGTGGCCACGAAGATGGTGAGCTGATGATTAAGAAAGTAGTTTTACGCCTTGCTCAGGGCGGCGATTTGTTTTAATTGTCGTTTGCGATAAGCTCCAAATCAGCGAAAACTTCACTGTAGTAGCAAGGGCTTAAGTCGTGTGTTCCATGAGCGTCGTAACGCTGGAACACAGATTGGGCTACTTCAGAACCATACTCGGCTGCCACAGCATCAGCGGCATTCTCAATGTTGGTGAGCCACATCATTCGTTCTGAATAATTCATTTGAATCATCTCTTTCTATATAATTTGTGAATTGAATAAGTTGTTTAAAGTGGATTTATAAGTATTTACATCTCTTATTAGCTAGTAAGATTGATTTTTACAAATCTTCGTGATATAATATTCAATGGATTTTTGTAATTAAGCCACTAGGCGCCCTCCTTATCCAAAGCACATTATTAAAGTACACTTTTGATCAGGTACTGCTCTATGGGCTAAAATGTGGTGATTAGGTACAGTAGGTACAAGACTAGGTACAGGCGGGTGATTGGTATGAAAAGTCAGGAGTATTTGAGAGATTTATATAAATTTTTAAGGAAGCAAGAGAATCAAGGTGTATTCGTAATTAATTTCTTTAATGCTGCTGGCTGTACTTACTTTGAGCTTCCGAAATTAAAGAGCCAGCGAACGACTCAATATTTGGAAAATGAACGTCATTACACGAAGGACCGTTCTGTACTACAGATTAAAGACAAGTTCCCGGATGTAATTGACATTGATAATCTAGAAGCTTATATCGAGCAGGAATTGAATGATACCAAGGTTAGAGATTGTATGAGTCATTTTGCAATTGCTGTGTCTTTACCGGAAAACAAATCATATCTTGCACGTGTGCTTGCCAATCAGTTTCAAATATTTATCGATGCTATTGAAGAGGATATCAAAAATGAAATTCCAGACGAGTATGTTAAACTTGTAAACGGACAGAAGGATAGTCTGGATGTTCGTAGGGGCGCATTATATACAGGTGATGATTTCTGGGTAGAAAAACAATCGGAGCATCAAGTGAGCTGTTATAAAAGATTCATGCATACATGGACGATTCATAATGCAGGAAGTGTTTATTGGCAAGGCAGGAAGCTTGTACTTAAAAATGAAAATAAAAATAATCCAAGACCAGACGAAGAAGAAATATTGATTCCGGATGTAGCTCCAAATGAATATAAAAAAATAGCTACGAACTTTGAAGCTCGTAGCATAGAAGGACGATTTGTTTGTGAGTGGGAAATGCAAGATTCAAATGGGCAAGCGTGTTTTAGCATGAATGCTGCTTTTGATGTGACTGTTGATGTGTCATTTGATATAGATACGGAGGACTAATAGTGAACGAGAATAATAACATTGAAAAGTGGGTTACCTTAAAGGAAATTCAGGCACATTTAGGTGTTGGTAGAGAAACCATTTTACAGTGGATTGCAAAGCGTAATATGCCAGCATATAAAATGGGCAGACTTTGGAAATTTAAAATATCAGAAGTAGACGAATGGGTTCATTCTGGAGAAGCCGCAGAAAAAGCTGATTCATATGACAATAAGGAGGATTAACACGATGGCAAGAGCGACTAAAGCGAAAAAAGAAGTTGAAGTATCACTGGAGACGGTGTTGTGGAATTGTCGAGTTGCCCTTCGCGGAGTAGGCACAACTGAAAAAAATCGTGATGCTGTTATAGGATTGGTATTTTTGAAGTTTGCTGGAGATAAATTTGAAAAACGTCGTAAGGAACTTAAGAAACAGTATGGTGATATTCCTGCTTTTCTTGAAAAGCCTTCATTTTATAATGCAGCTAATGTGTTCTATTTAAAGGAAACAGCTCGTTGGTCATACATTGTAAAGAATGCATCTGCAAATGATATTGCAGTTATCATCGACCAAGCTATGGCAGACATAGAGGAAAGTAATCCTCTCCTTAAGGGAGCATTGACACTGAATTTATTTGCAACTTTTGGTGCCGATAAAGCAAAAATTAAGGACCTCATTGATAATGTAAACCAGATTGACGAGAAACGTTTCCAAGAAGAAGACCTTATTGGCCGTGTTTATGAATATTTCTTACAGATATACGCGGCATCAGGTACTAAGGAAGACGGAGAATTTTATACTCCTGCATGCGTTGTAAAACTAATTGCGGAGATGATAGAACCATACAGTGGTACGGTTTATGATCCATGTTGTGGCTCCGGAGGAATGTTTGTACAGAGTATGAAATTCGTTGACCGCCACAATGGTAATAGACATAAGATTTCCATCATCGGACAGGAAAGCCAAGCAGAAACTTGGCGTCTTTGTAAGATGAATCTAGCTATTCGAGGTATTGCGCATAACCTTGGTGAGAAGAATGCATCTACTTTTACAGAAGATCTTCATAAAGATAAGAAAGTAGATTTTATTATGGCAAATCCTCCTTTCAATCTTAGAAATTGGAGAAAGGAAGATGAACTGGTAGATGACCCAAGATTTATCAAAGCTGGTTTTAGCGTTATGCCACCAGTATCAAATGCAAATTATGCATGGATACTTCATATGCTCAATAAGTTAGATGTTAACCATGGCATTGCAGGATTTCTTTTGGCGAATGGTGCATTGGAAGCAGATGGAGTTGAATATACACTCAGGAAAGAGTTAATTGAAAAAGATAAAGTCGAAGCAATAATTGTGCTTCCACGGGATATGTTCTATACAGTGGATTTATCATGCACTCTTTGGATAATGAATATGAACAAGAAAGCTGGAGTAGTAAATGGACGTCGGCTTCGCGATAGAACAAATGAAATCCTATTCATGGACTTAAGAACTTGGAACGGCAATATTGAAGAGATTGTAATTGATAAGAATAAAAAGAAGAAAAAAACAGTACTAACAGATGAACAGATTAGTCAAATTAAGTCGGTATATAACAGCTGGCAAAGTGCTGAAAGCGATGAGTATAAAGATATACCTGAGCTTTGCAAATCTGTAAAATTAGAAGGAGAAAATGGTGTTCGTGAAAATGATTATTCATTAGCTTCAAGTAAGTACATTGAGTTTGTAGACCACGATTTAGAAATCGACTATAAAAAAGAAATGGCTCGTATTCAAAAAGAAATGGTGGAAGTTATGAGAATTGAAAAGCAGTCCCAGCAAATGCTGGAAGATGCATTTAGGGGTATTGGATATGGGATTGATTAAATGCAGGATAGGAGATTGCGTTGAGCTATACAATGAGGTATCTGGGATTCCAAACCTTACAGTATATGATGTATCTGGCGTTAATAGAGAAAAAGAATTTTTTGAACCATCAAAACAGGTGGGAAATGACACCAGTAAATATAAAGTTGTTCCGCCAAATTATTTTGCTTGTAATTTGATGCATGTTGGAAGAGATAAGGTTCTTCCTATTGCGATGAATCATACCAAGTTTAACAAATATGTATCTCCTGCATACACTGTGTTTTGTATAAAAGAGAATACTCCATTGTTAAAAGATTATTTTTTTATGATGTTGAAATCAGAAGAAAGGGACAGATATTTTTGGTTCCATACAGACTCTTCAGTTCGAGATGGTATGGCATGGGAAGATTTCTGTAATCTAGAGTTTGTTTTACCGGAGATTGAATTACAACAAAAGTACGCAGACATATATGTTGCAATGTGTCTAAATCAACAGAGCTACGAAGCCGGACTCGAAGATTTAAAAATAGTTTGTCATGGATATATTGATGAGTTGCGCAAGACATTAGTTCATCAAAAATTAGGGAAGTACATTTCTTTGTGTAACAGGAAAAATGAGAGTCTTGAGTTTGGTGTAGACAGTGTTCGAGGCATTTCTATTGAAAAGAAGTTCATTCATACCAAAGCAGATATGGGGGGAGTGTCCCTGAAACCGTACACGATTATTGCGCCGGACGAATTTGCATATGTGACAGTAACTTCTCGTAACGGAGAGAAAATATCATTGGCTCATAATAATTCTAGTGATACTTTTATTTGTTCATCATCATATGTGGTATTTCGTGTAAAAGATAAGAACATACTTTTGCCAAGTTATCTTGCAATGTTATTTGGTAGAGGAGAATTCGACCGATATGCACGATTTCATTCTTGGGGAAGTACAAGAGAAACCTTTGATTGGAATGAAATGTGTAACGTAGAAATACCTATTCCAGAAGCATCGATACAAGGTGATATTGTGAATATTTACAAGGTGTATATTGAACGTAGAGAAATTAATGAAAAATTAAAAGCTCAAATACAGAGTATATGCCCAATACTTATTAAAGGTTCAATCGAAGAGGCACGTGAATAAAAGGAGGTGTCCTATGTTATTTACAGAAAGAAATGGCATACGTGCGCCAATTGAAAAAACTTACTTGATTAGCGTGGAAATGTATAGTTTGTTGTTTGAGTGCTGCAATAAATACAAGAAAAACTTAACAAATTTGTTTCCGTTGTATTGTCATCATAATTTTACTGATAGTGATTACCTTACATTTGATGAAAAGGGATTCATAAATAGAATCAAGGTTAGAATTCCGGCTCTATTTAAAAATGAGTATGGTACGATATGTACTCCGACAGCTGAGGATGACTATGACCAATATGCGCTTATAGACTATATTGAGTTTTTTGCACAAAACATTATGGATATTTCAGAAAATTGGAATAATGATCGATACAGAAATTATCAATACATTGATTGCTTGAAAACTAAAGAAGTATTTATAGAGTTCAAATCAGAAATTAATGAACTATTTATCGAGTCGGGATTATTGTATACATTAACAGATGAAGCAATTGTAGAGAGAATTGTTGAAGATAGCCCTTTAACCAAACAAATAGAAAATAGTTTCTCAACTGTAAAAGAGAAAGGAATAAGAGATCTGCTTAAAGATGCTATTGCATTATACAAGACTCCAAATCCTTGTGCTCGTCAGGATTCTGTTGAAAAGATATGGGATGCATTGGAACGATTAAAAACATATTACATCTCATTGGATAAAAAGAAGTCTGCTACGAAAATAGTAGAGGATATGTCTGGAGGAAGCGAAGATTTCAAAGAGCTCTTTAATGCAGAATTTAAAGCTCTCACGGATATCGGAAATCATTATCGTATACGCCATCACGAAACAGATAAGATTGATATTATTGATGAGAAATACTATGACTATCTGTTTAACCGCTGTCTGTCGCTTATTGCATTGTCGGTGCAATATTTACAGTAGGAGGTGAGCTTATGAATTATTTTTTTGAAAAAGGAAAGTTCACGGAAGATCAGTTGGAGCAAGCTATTATCGAGCTGTTTCAACTTCAAGGCTATACGTATGTTCAGGGAGAAAATATTCATCGTCAGTATGAAGATATCCTATTAGAGGATGATTTGCACAGTTATTTGCTTAGTCAATACAGTGATTTGAGTGATGTTGAATTGAAAAAGATTATTCAAAAGATAGCGCTCATTCAATCATCACCTTTATATGTTGGAAATCGTGAGACTTTCTGGTTGGTGAATGAGGGATTTGATTTGCAGCGTGATGACATCTCAAAAGTTGCACTGCATGTTGATTATATTGATTATGAGCATCCGGAAAATAATATTTTTAAGGTTGTGAATCAGTATTCTGTTCAGGGTACAAGACTGCGTAGACCTGACTTGCTAATTTTCATCAATGGCATACCTGTGACAATTTGCGAGTTTAAGTCCGCAATCAATGAAGATACAACAATTCACGATGCGTGGGAACAGATAACAAAAAGATATACAAGAGATATTCCGAAGCTGATGAAGTACTGTTTCTTGTCAGTGATAAGTGATGGCGCTAACACTCGTTTGGGAAGTATCTTCACACCATATGAATATTATTATTCTTGGAATAAGGCGAACGACACGGATACTGTTGCAAATGGAATTAGTTCTCTTAAAACGATGATTGAGGGCGCATTTGCACCGGAACGCATTCTGAGAGTTCTACGTGATTTTATCTTTTATCCAGATGATAGCAAGAAGAGCGAGGCCATTGTATGCCGGTATCCTCAATTTTTTGCCGCAAATAGAATGCTGGCGAATATTAAAGAGCATATGCGTCCAGCAGGCGACGGTAAGGGCGGTACATATTTTGGCGCTACGGGCTGTGGTAAGACCTATACAATGTTGTTCTTGTCTCGTCTAATTGCACAAAGAGATAATGAAATCTTTAATAATCCAACGATTATTATTTTAGCTGACCGTGAAGATTTGGATACTCAGACTTCAGAGCTTTTTGTCACTGCAACAAAGTATTTACATGAGAGTGATGTTCGAAGCATTGAAAGCCGAAAGGACATGGAACAGACGCTCAAAGATAGACCAAGCGGCGGTGTTTACATTACAACAATACAAAAGTTTTGCGAAAGCACCGGACTGCTTTCTGAGAGAAGTAATATTATCTGTATTTCAGATGAGGCGCATAGAACGCAAACAAGTACTGGTAGTAAATTGAAGAAAACTGATAAAGGTGTTTTTACAATATACGGTTTTGGACATTACCTTTGTGTGAGCTTCCCCAATGCGACATATTGTGGTTTTACAGGAACTCCTATCGATGAAACTATCGCTGTATTTGGCGATGTAGTCGATAGTTATACAATGAAAGAATCCAGCGATGACGGAATTACTGTCCGTATTGCGTATGAGCCTCGTCTTGCACGAGTGGTTCTTTCTGATGAACAGGCTAAGGAAATCCAGAAATATTATGAAAAGTGTGCACAGGAAGGATCAACATCTGAGCAAATTGAAGAAAGTCAGCGTGCGATGAGTAAAATGACTGCCATCTTGGGTCATCCCGATAGGGTGAAAAAACTGGCAGCAGATATTGTTCAACATTATGAGTCGTTATGCACGGAAAAGCCAGAAATTGTTCAGAAAGCAATGATTGTCTGTGCGGATAGAATGCTGGCATTTAGAGTCCTCAAAGAGATAGTTTCTATTCGTCCGGAGTGGGGAGAAGCAAAGAAGGCAGAAGATGAATGCCAGCTTTCAAAAGAAGAGTTGGACAAGCTGATGGCACTTCCTAAAGTAAACTTGGTAGCTACGCAGGGACAAAATGACGATAAAGACTTATTCGAAGCCTGCGGCACGAAGGAATATCGAAAGAAACTTGATAAACAGTTCAAAAACAATAATTCAAATTTCAAAATTGCGATTGTTGTTGATATGTGGATTACAGGATTTGATGTGCCATCTTTGGCTGTAATGTACATAGATAAACCGTTACAGAAGCATACATTGATTCAGACAATTTCACGTGTAAACAGAGTATTTGATGGCAAAGATAAAGGTCTCGTAGTTGACTATATTGGCATCAAAACGGATATGCTTGAAGCTATCAAAAAATACGGTGGTCCACAAGAGAGCCCTATTGATGAACTGAATATTTCACTTGGTATATTCAGAAATCATCTAGCGCTGATAAGCGAACTGCTTGTTGGTTTTGATGCTACCAAGTTTTACACAGGGACTCCATTGGAACGTTTGAACTGCCTTAATGCAGCAGCAGAATACGTTCAAATAAAAAAAGAAATGCAAACCAGATTTATGGGACTTTCGAGACGCTTAAAGAGTGCGTATGTAATCTGCTTCCCCTCTGGCGAACTGACTGAAGAAGAGACAGCGACTGCACAATTTTATTTAGCTATTCGTTCAATTATTTATAAGCAGACACAAGGCAATGCTCCGGATGCAGAAATCATGAATCGTGTCGTAGAAGATATGGTTAAGGAAGCCATTACCTGCACAGGAATCGAAAACATTATAGATGACCCTAAATCGGTTGATTTATTTAGTGATGATTTCCTAGCGGAACTTGATACTGTAAAGATGCCGATTACAAAATTTAATGCATTGTTAAAGCTGCTTCGAAAAGCTATTTCTGTATATGGAAGAACGAATAAGGTCAAGGCAGTTGAGTTTGATGAGCGTTTAAGAAAAGTTGTAGATACATATAACAGCAGAGATAAGCTAGTCTTTACCAGCGAGGTAGTTGCTGATTTCGTAAATGACTTGTCTGATGAGCTTATAAAAATCTTTCAGGATTTACAGCAGGATAAAACATCCTTTGAAGCTCTTGGGATCAGTTACGAAGAAAAAGCATTCTATGACATTTTAGTCAAGGTAAGAGATGACCACGGATTCCCTTACGAAGAAGGAAAATGTTTATTACTTGCTAAAAAGATAAAAGAGCTTGTAGATGATAAAGCGCAGTTTGCTGATTGGTCTACGAGGGATGATATTAAGAATCAGCTAAACATGGATTTGACAGTACTTCTTTATAAAAATGGATATCCTCCTGAATGGGATGAGGAAGTATTTGAAAAGGTTATGGAGCAAGCAGAAAACTTCAAGAAATATGCAGATATTTCTTCTGATGCGCCAGAGCCTGTAGCAAAAATTTATAAATACGAGAGTGTTTCAAATGATGCGTTGAAGGTTGCAGAGGAGAGAACACCATATGGTGTAAAGGAAAATTGAGGTGATTTAATTTGAGCAGTATGGATATTAACACAACAATTAAGGCAGGAACCATTGATTCTGTTTTTAAGGAGGTTACGCATTCAGAGAGCCTCGGCTTGCGCAATACTGCTCAACTGCGCCTTTTTCATTTGAAACTTGATGGTGATACATTTACAAATGATGGCTTGTATAAATGCCTGAGGCGTAATATTGGTTATTACGTTTATTCCAGAAGTCGGATAGCAAAATTCAAAAAGGAAGACGACGAAGCCAGCATTAATCTTGAGGCAATGCAACTGGTTAAGGAGCAGTGTCAGAAAACACCTGAACACTTTGGTAATATGCTGGGCGAGATACTTCTCTATGCGTTTTTTGAAGAAAAGCTTGAGGCACCTAAGATATTCAGCAAGATTGAACTTGATACCTTAACTACTGACACTATTTATGATGGCGTTCATCTGCTCAAAGTTGAAGACGAATCTTTCCAGATGGTTTTTGGAACATCTAATGTTGAAAATCAAATCGATGCGGCGATTGATAATGCTTTTTTAAAGATACAAGCAGGCCTCAATCAACCGAAGAAAGGAATTCCATTAGTTAGCGAACTGATATTTGGACAAAATGCCGATTCTGTGCTTGCAGATAAATTGGAAAAGATTATAACACCATCTCCGGATGCACCAGATGTTGATTCGGCATATGGAATATTTCTTTGTTATTCTTTGGGCCTTTCAAAAGAAAATCGTACAGTTCAGGAATATAAGAATTTAGTGGAACAAAAGATGGTAAGCGACATAAAATATAGCTTGCCTAAAATTAAAAAATATATTACTGATTGCGGATTGTCGTCACGTTCATTTTATATCTATGCAGTACCACTGGATGACGCAATAGAAGATAAGACGACAATCATGAAAAAAGTGACTGGAGGTGTCTAATGAAAAATAGAGAAATCACCTTCGGAGAAGTTTTCTTTGAGAAGATAGATGAAAACGAATACCTTAAGAAGTTGTATGAGGATATTCTCTATAACTATGCATTAAAAGTATTCGGCTATACGAGAAGATTAAAAAGAAATCTTGCAATAGATGATGCACTTCGCTTTGCAGATATTCTTTCAAAATCTAACCACAGCACGAAAGCTGATAAACACAAGGTATGGGCTCAAGAAATTGTAACCATGCTTAATTACATTTATCCGGAAAATCCTGATGTTTTATATGTGGCTGGTTCCGTATTGACCAGTGTTGGAAATTATCAGGGACGAAATATTATCAAATCGGACTTTAATGGTTCCGATGCTATGGAAAAGATTTATCTTGAATTAAAGAAAGATTACTATACAATTCCGTCAGCACCGGACAAGCAATTTATGGTTGCGCAGAAGTCTGCTTATGACCATTTCGCAAATTCCTATTATAGCTATTCAGCACCAACATCCATGGGAAAATCTTTCATAATGAGAATGTTCATTAAAGAAAAAATCCTAAGTGATGTTCGACACAATTTTGCTATTGTTGTACCTACCAAGGCGCTGATAAATGAAATTAGAATAAAAATCACTAAAGAAGACCTAGGAGAGCTTTTGCATCAAAAGAACTACCATGTTGTTACGGCAGCTGGTGATGCAGTTTTATCAAATTGGAAAGATAAAGAGCAAAACTATATCTTTGTAATGACACCTGAGAGAATGCTTTATCTAATGATAAATGAGCCAGATATTCAAATAGATTATCTGTTTGTAGATGAAGCTCACAAAATCGCAGGTGCTGATAAAAGAAGTCCTTTCTATTATCAAGTGGTAAATATGCTGTCCGAAAGACAACATAGACCACATATTATATTTGCGTCGCCTAACGTGCCTAATCCTGAGGTTTTTTTGGACACTATTCCAGACGTGCAGGCTGCAAATGAACATAAGTTGCAGACCTCATATTCTCCGGTTTCGCAGCCGAAGTTTATTGTAAATCTGATTAATAGAGAAGTAAGCATCTATAACGAGCATAATGACAGCAACATTCCTATTACATCTATTGCACTGGATGATGCTGATTTAATAGATGTTCTGCTTCGTTTTGAAAAAGATGAAAACAAAAAAGAGAAGCCATTCATCGTTTATTTCCCCTCTACGAGAAAAACAGTAGTTGCGGCACGAGACTTTGGAGCAAATCGTATTCCTAAAACAAATTGCCAAGAATTAATGGAACTTGCCAAAGATATCAAAAATGAAGTTCACGGAGATTATTATTTGGCGGATTTGGTTTCTAAAGGTGTGGCTTACCATATTGGTTACTTACCGGCTTCAATTCGTCAGCGTATAGAGGATTTGTTTAAGGCTGGCAAAATAACTGCTTTATTCTGTACAAGTACGTTAGTTGAGGGAGTAAATCTTCCTGCCGATAATCTTTTTATTACTGATTATAGAAATGGGCAAAAAGACATGCGTCCGATTGATTTCCGCAATCTTGTAGGTCGAGTAGGACGATTAGAATTTAACCTTTATGGAAATGTATTTTTAGTGGCGACATCTGAGAAAGCATCAGATAAGTTTGAGACGCTGCTTTCTAAGTCAGTTGATAAACAAACACTATCTATTGAAAAGGGATTAACAAAACCTCAAAAGCAGAATGTAATTAATATTCTATTAAAAGGCGATGTTGAATTTCCTAAGCATCCGCAGAAGCAGACGGAAGATTCATATGACCTGATGAGAAAATTTGCGATTATTCTCTTAAACGATATTATGGCAAATAGAGATAGTCGCGTGCGTCGAGAGTTTCAAAAGGTTATGAAACCGGGCAATGAAGAGCTGATTAAAGCAAACTTTTCTAATCGACAGCAACATATGAAAGACAGTGATATCACTGTATCAGTTGACCAGAGCGAGTCATTATATGAGGCAATTGCTAATAATGGTTTGGAGTTTCCGGCAATTGATAATAACGGTCGATATGATGTGGATGAACTGTGGGCCTTCTTGTTAAGAATTGCGAAGATTTTTAAATGGAAGTCTTATGAATCATATACATTAGGCGCTCCGGGGAACGATCCTAATAAATACAGTTCTTTATCTTATTATAGAGTAATACTTGGACAATGGGTTTCAGGACATGGTCTGCAACAGATTATTTCTGAAGCTATAAGATACAAGAAGAATAATCCACACGAGGCAATGTTTATTGATGGAAAAAAGGTGGATTATAAAGAAGGCTCAGAGCATAACAATATCATTATTTCCGAAGTGCTATCGGTGATTGATAAGATTATCCTATTTAAGCTTTCAAATTACTTCTTAAAAATATCCAATGCGTATAAGGATATTAAGGGAAAGCCAGCACAGAATGATTGGTATGAATTTGTTGAATATGGGTCAACAAATAAACGCTCTATTGAAATTCAAAAGTATGGCTTTTCAAGAGAATCTGCTTTGTATATTTTGCAGCATGAAGCAGAGTATATTTATAAATCAGGAACAGAGCTTAAGCTTAGAAAATCTCTGATTGATTGTCCTAACAAGGGCGTAAAGGCAGATGCAGAGTTGGCTTGGTATAATACACCAGAGCTGTTTCTGGAGGAGGATGCCTAATGAAGAAAATTGAAGGTTCACCTAAGAATCTAAAACAATTATTACAGAATACAAAATATTCGATTCACTATTATCAGCGTGAATATATGTGGCAGCGTAAGCACATAGAAGAATTGATTGATGACCTTACATCAGAATTCTTGGAATATTATAAAACAGATGACCCAAGACAAGCCGTAGCTGATTATGGTGCATATTTTATGGGTTCCATTGTTCTGGCAGGAAGAGAAAATGCGATTATTGATGGTCAGCAAAGATTCTCGTCTTTGACGCTATTGCTAATGTATCTTAACAACAGATTGAAGACTATCGGCCAGAGTTATAACATGATTGAGACTATGATATTTTCAGAATCTTTTGGTACTAAGTCTTTCAATATCAACGTTGATGACCGTCAGGATTGTATGAATGCAATTTTCAACGATACTGATTTTGATACTACTGGTGCCGGAGAATCTGTAAAGAATCTTTATGGTCGATATCAGGATATTCAGGATGTTTTTCCTGCAGATATTACAGATGACATGTTATTGCATTTTTGTGATTGGGTTGCGGAGAAAGTATTCTTTATTGAGATTGTAGCAACAACTGAGCAAGATGCTCATAAAGTATTTGTTACAATGAACGATCGTGGTTTAAGCCTTACATCTACAGAAATGTTGAAGGGGTATATTCTTTCTGAAATTAAATCTGATTTATCGCGAGAAAAGATGAATGGTATTTGGAAAGATAAAGTTCTTACATTAAAGAAGGATGACGACAAGGGCGATGAGACATTTATTAAGGCTTGGCTTAGAGCACACTATGCGAAAACAATCCGTGAGACAAAAGCTGGTGCTGTAAATAAAGATTTTGATATCATCGGTGGTTCATTCCACAAGTGGGTACGAGATGAACGTGATAAGCTGAGTCTCAATGGCTCTGATGATTTTGAGTTGTTCATAAAGAAATTTGCTAAATTTGCAGAGGTTTATGAGCGTATCCGTCAGGCAGAAACAACATTCGCTGAAGAAACAAAATATGTATATTACAATGCACAGGTTAACTTTACATTACAGCCACAGCTGTTATTAGCGCCTGTATGCTATGAAGATTCATGGCCGGTTATTATTGAGAAGATTAATCTGGTAGCAAGATTTATTGATGTTTTGATTGTATCCAGAGTTACGAATTACCGCTCTGTCGATTACAGTACAATTAAAAACTTTGTTTTCAATGTTACTAAGGATATCCGCATGACAGACATACCTACATTGAAACAGAAATTAGAACAGCAGTATATTAATCTTGCATTTGACCCTGCAGCAGCATTAAGCGATTTAAGACTGAACAGCTTTACTAAGAAATACATCAAGAATATCCTTGCACGTATCACTGGATATATTGAAGAGCAGACTGGTGTTGCATCAAATTATTGTAATTACATGAATACTCAAACAAAGAATCCGTTTGAGATTGAGCATATTATTACAGACCATTATGAATGGTTTACTGCAGAGTATTCTGACCAAGACGATTTTAGACGTTGGAGAAATAGCATCGGAGCTTTATTACTTCTTCACAAGAGCATCAATGCAAGCTTAAATGATGCAAAATATGATTACAAGCTTAAGAAGTATTGCTCTAATGAAGGCAATATCTATACGGAATCACTTGGTGAATTAGCGTACCAGAATAACCCTAAATTCAAGAAGTTTATTGCTGATAATTCTCTTGGATTTAAAGCTTATGCATCATTTGGTAAGAATGAGATTACTGAGAGAATTGCAGTTCTCGTTGATTTGGTAAAACTTGTTTGGAATGATGATATGTTTATATAACCCAGTGAAAGGAGGTAGATTTCATGGTATTTAATATTTTTATAAAATGCCAAGTCTGCGGATGTATTACTAGAGTACGTTTACAAGTTGGTTGGCAAGAGGAACATCCAATAGAAGTAGCATGCGGTAAATGTGGAACCTCCTTGTCTGGTAGTGTGAAAATAAGACAAGACCGTCCGGGATTAAGTTTCACCTTTGATAATGCTGATGAAGTTCAGGACGAGAACGCGGATTACATTGTCGAATGCTCTGGTGAGTTTCCAACAGCAAAACAAGCAGAAGCAGCCGACTTAGATGGATTGGTAATAACACCGTTTATCCGATATATGGATTGTATGAAGACGGATGACTCTTATGAAGAATTTGTACAAGCTGTATCCAAATTAAATGCAACTGCTAAAAAGTGGAAGAGCTATAAAAGAATTCTTACCTTAGCGAAAAATAATAGCGAGTACCTAACCCAAGAAATTCAAAAGGAGTTTTCCGGTCAGTTCTTTCAATGTCGAGATGAATCGGAAACATTGAGAGCTGTTCATATGATAGAGGTTCATGGCCTTTATTCGGCATTACGAAAAGATATCCTTGATGACCTTTCTTTTAGTGCTGAAATATTAAAAATGGATTCAGTTCAAACCAAGAGCTTAGTTGAATTCCTTAATTCTCATGATGGATTCCATCTTGAAGAATTACAGGAGCTTATATACAAAGTCTATGATGAGTTTATGACAGTATATCAGAGACTTATACCTGCACTGGCCATACAATACTGCAAAGATAATTCTTTTGATTATGAACACGAAGGTTCTACAACAAGTAGTTTTGATAGCGTAAAACAGTTCTATTTGGATGCTTATGAAGCGTTGGGAAATTTGTTGATTATACCTGTAGCGCTCAATAATATTAAGTACAGGTCAGATATCAATGCCATGAATCCGATTGAAAAGAATGTAAATTCATTAGAGGATTATATTAAACTTACTAAGGCATCAAGATATCACTTATGCTTGGATTCTGAGGTTTATACAGGCTTTTTGAAAACACTGGTGAATGCAAAATTAAGAAATGCTATCGGGCATAATGACGTTGAGTATAATTCAGTAGACCAGCTTATTACATATATACCCAATCCAAAGGATAGAACAAAAAGGAGAACAGAATATCTTCTTGAATTTGAGAATGAAGCTATGCATATGTTTCAAGCTATATTGGGTATCTCTGAATATTTGTATCGTCTGAGGGAACTTGAACTTATGTATGATGGAAAAATTCCTATTATGGTTCAGGAAAGAGTAAAATGGCCGAAGAAGATAGGCCGCAATGAATTGTGTCCGTGCGGAAGCGGAAAGAAGTATAAGCGTTGTCACGGACGATGAGAGTATGTAGAAATTAGTTTATTATAGAGTAATTTGTTGGGGAAGGAGGCCTCCTATTTGAAACAGAAAAAAGACGAAATCACCATCCGTTCTAGTGCAGCGGAATACTTAACCTATGTTGCCTCTGTGGGCGACCAGCAGGACAGTATTGAAATGCGCTATGAGGATGAGAATATATGGCTGACACAGAAGATGATGGCCACACTGTATGATGTGGATGTTCGTACAATCAATGAGCATATCAAGAAGATTTATTCCGACTCAGAGCTTGAGGAAGATTCAACTATCCGGAATTTCCGGATAGTTCAAACCGAAGGTTCCCGTCAGGTAACTCGTGATACAAAGCATTATAATCTTCAAATGATTATTGCTGTTGGATTTAAGGTGAATAATGAGCGAGCTGTACACTTTCGCAAGTGGGCCAATGGTATCGTGAAGGACTACACCATCAAGGGATGGGTTATGGACGATGAACGTCTGAAAAATGGTGGCTCTGTGCTTACAGTAGAATACTTCGACCGCTTGCTTGAGCAGATTCGTGAGATTCGTTTGTCTGAGCGTAGATTTTATCAGAAGATAACGGATATCTATGCTACAGCTCTGGATTATGATCGAACAGCCAAGACAACCAAGCAGTTCTTTGCAAAGGTTCAAAATAAGATGCATTATGCAGTTCATGGACATACAGCAGCGGAGTTGATTTATGAGCGGGCCGATGCAGATAAGCCTCATATGGGATTAACCACTTGGGCAGCAGCACCGGAAGGTAAAATCGTAAAGAGTGATGTGAGCGTTGCGAAGAATTATCTGAGTGAGCAGGAAATGCGTTCACTGGAGCGTATTGTATCTGCTTATCTGGATTTAGCAGAGGACCGTGCAGAACGTCATATTCCAATGACGATGGAGGATTGGTCAAAGCGACTGGATCTATTTCTGATGGCTGATGACAGAGAGGTTCTTCAGGATGCAGGCAAAATTACTGCAGAGATTGCCAAGGTAAAAGCTGAAACTGAATTTGAAAAATATCGTGTTATTCAAGATAGGCTGTTCATGTCTGACTTTGATAAGTACATGCTGGAACTGGAAGAGAATGCGAAGAAGTAGCAGTGGCGCTATTAAAATTTTCTGCTAAATTTCCAGCTTACCAAGGTCGAGTGTATGGAAGTTGAGCCATCAGCCGGGGCGAAAAATAGCCGTTGACCTGTTCTTTGTAGGAAGAACGGACAAGGTTGAGGCGATGGCGGTTTCACGCAAAATTTGACTTTTATGTTGGAATCACTATAATAGTAGAAACGAATAAAAAAGTTGAACTTTTTCCGTGGACGGGCGAGGTTCAGACTGTGATATGGATAACGAAATGTAGCAATGCTTTTTTGCTACAGAATATGTTGATATGTTTCCGCAAACAAACGGAGATATTTTGCTACAGTCCACATTAGTCTGGATCGGTTCCCGAAAACTGACATCAATCAGGACGTATCGTGCCATGTGGAGACTATAGCGTTGATACAAAAGATGTAATACTCATCAAAAATCTATTATGGACAAATTCGTTTTCTGTGAACAATCTTCCTCAGGCATTCTGTTTCCAAATTTTGAATCACTGTTTCTAACTTCAAAATGACTTCTTCTAAAGATTTGAAGGCCTTGTTTTTGAATCCACGCTTTCGTATCTCTGCCCAAACTTGCTCAATGGGATTCATTTCTGGAGTGTATGGAGGAATAAATGTACACGTGATATTTTCTGGCAACTCCAAAGCCTGAGACTTGTGCCAGGTGGCATTATCCATGACCAAAATCAGATAATCATCCGAATAATAGGCGGATAATTGCTGTAAAAATTCGTTCATCCAAGC
>NZ_SPGF01000043.1 GCF_005844455.1 Streptococcus mitis
CAGCATCAAATTCTTTCCATCACGGCAGATAATGGAACGGAATTCAACCGATTGTCTGATGTGTTTTCTAAGGAACATATCTATTATGCGCACCCCTATGCCTCTTGGGAAAGGGGAACTAATGAGAATCACAACAGGCTCATTCGTAGATGGTTACCTAAAGGAACTAAGAAGACGACTCCTAAAGAAGTCGCCTTAATCGAAAATTGGATTAATAACTATCCTAAAAAATGCTTGAACTACAAGTCACCCAGAGAAGACTTCTGGATGGCTAACTTGAACTTGAAATTCGCCAAAAAGAAAATATGCTGGAACTTTATTTAACTACAGTCAATCAAATGAGGAGGAGAAATGACTAGGAATTTTTTTGAAAAATTGAGATTGATTTCTATGAAAGATATTGTATCTCTTATATTTATTTTTCCCATGGCATACTTTATTTCGTTATTCTATAGAAGCAGAAATAAAAACTTAATTTTAATATGTGAAAGTGAAAAAGAAGCTAGAGATAATGGCTATTGGTTGTTTAAATATATTAGAGAAAATCACCCAGAGGAAAATGTAATATATGTTATTGATTTGAAATCTCCTGATGCTCAAAAAGTCAAAGAGTTAGGAGAATGTATACAGTATTGGTCTTTGAGACACTGGATTTATTATCTAAGTGCAGGAGTAAATGTAAGTACACAAAAAGCAGGAAACCCTAATGCAGCTGTTTTTAATCTTATGGAAGTATATTTAGGATTAAACACCAATAAAGTATTTTTACAACATGGAATAACAGTTTCAGATGCTAAATGGCTATATTATGAAAATACAAAGATGCGTGGATTTATATGTGGAGCAGAACAAGAGTACAAGGAAATAAAGGAAAAGTTTGGTTATCCTAGTGGGTATGTACAATATTTAGGTTTTCCTAGATTTGACAACCTCCATAATAACATTGTAAAAAATAATCAAATTCTTGTAATGCCTACATGGAGAGAATGGTTAAACCTAAATACTAAAGCTAGAACTAGCTTTAATGAAGGCAGTATTTTTACAGAAAGTGAATATTTCAAAAAATGGAATGAGTTTTTATTAAGTAATGACCTGAAAACTTTTTTAGAAGAAAATGACTTAACTTTAATTTTTTATCCGCATAGAAATATGCAAAACAATCTACAAGAATTCCAAACCTCATCAAAAAATATAATATTGGCAGATTGGAAAAAATATGGTATACAAGAATTATTAAAAGAGTCAGCTTTTTTAATTACAGATTATTCAAGTGTATTTATGGACTTTGCTTATATGAGAAAGCCAGTTTTGTTTTATCAATTTGATTATAAAAAATTTAGGGAGGGTCAGTACGAAGAAGGATACTATGACTATAAAGATGGTTTCGGAAAATCAATAGATACCCTAGATGAATTAATATCAGATATTCAAAAACAATTTAATAATAAGTGGATCTTGGAAGATAGATACAAAGAAAAAATTGAAAAGTTTTTTAGAATATATGATGATCAGAATTCTAAGAGAGTATATTCGTTTATAAAAGAAATAATAGGAAAAAAATAATGAAATTAACGATAGGCATACCAGTATACAACGGAGAAAAATATATATCCCGTTGTATAGATTCTATACTCAAAGAGTATGAGAAAGCAAAAGAAAACATAGAGTTAGAATTGTTAATAGTAAACGATGGTTCAAAAGACAATAGTAAAACAATATTAAAAGAGTATAGTGATAAATTGTCATTTATAAAAGTTATAACTCAAGATAATGCAGGGATTGCTCATGTAAGAAAAGTAATTTTAGAAGAGGCTAGTGGAGATTATCTATGGTTTGTTGATGTAGATGATGAGATAGATGAAGGAGCAATAGAATTTATAGCTAATCAAAAACTAGAAGAAGTAAATATATTTGATTATCGAGTAGGATATGAGGACAGTAAATTAGAGACTATAAGTATGGGAATACAAGAAAATACTATACTTATTCCTAATAAAGAAAAGAAACTTTTCACTCTGACGAATGCTGTCTGGCATTATATATATGATTTAGAATTTTTAAGAAGAACTAAACTAACCTTTAAAAGTGGTTATTTATATGAAGATTTTGAGTTTGTGGCAAAATTATGGCCTAATGTAAGTAGGGCTAAATATTTTAATTTTAGCATATACAAATATTATTTAACAGAAGGTTCTATTATGCGTGGCGGAACTCCTATTAATAAAATAAGGGATATAGAAGGAATGTTAAACAGTGTAGAAGCCTATTATACAGAAAATTATCCAGGGGAATATAAAGAAGAGTTAGAATATTATAACTGGTACCATATGTTGTATGGTGGATACGCTAATATTTTAAGAATTGATAAAAAATCTCCCCTATTAAAAGAGTACCTTGAAAAAATAAATAAAAAATATCCTAATTGGATACACAATCAGTATTTAAAGAGTCAACCATTGAAGAGAAAAATACTTATGTATTTAATTAAATTTAATCAAAAAAGTATAGTGAAAAAGTTATTGAAATAGGTGAAATATGAGTAAAAAGAAAATTTTATTTATCACATGGTCTTTTAGTTTGGGGGGCGGAGCCGAAAAAATTTTGGAAAACATTTCCAATGGATTAAGTGATGAGTATGATATTGATGTTTTAGAGATAAATCATCGTGGTATTGGAGAAAGTAACACTAGAAAAGTCAATGTATTAAAACCTATATTCAAAAACCTAGAAAATTCCAGTTTTTTTAATAAAATTAAGTGGAAGCTATTTTTGTTTTTCCCAAAATTATTTAGATATCTAGTAACGAGTAAAAAATATGATTATGAAATAGCTTTTAATTATTTATATCCAGTTTACTTACTTAGTAATGATGTGAAAACAATATCTTGGAATCATGGAACAATCTATAATCTAAAAAACCATAAATTTTCTAGAATTAGACAAGGTAAAAAATTAAAACATGTTAACAAAATAATAAGTATATCAGAAAAAACATCAGAGTCTATTAAAGAAATTTATCCTGAATATGCTAAAAAAATAGAGCTAGTATATAATGGATACGATTTTCAAAAAATTCACACTAACTCTCTTGAAGATGTAAATATTAAATTTGAAGAGGACAGTCTGATCTATTTAGGACGTATAGAGGAAGCTAAAGGGATCAAGAGATTGTTAGAAGTTTTTAAGAATGTGGTTGAGAAAATACCTGATAAAAAATTATATTTATTAGGGAAAGGTGATTTAGAGGAATACGTTAGTAAATTTGTAGTCGACAATCATTTAGAAAAAAATGTATTTATGTTAGGGTATGTTGACAATCCATATCCATACATAAAAAAAGCATCTTATGTTGTTTTATTATCAGAAGCAGAAGGGTTTCCTACAGTTTTGGTGGAAGCGTTAGCGTTAGGAAAGGGATTTATTAGTACTCCTGTAGGGGGAACGAATGAATTATACAATTCTGAAAAATGTGGCTTTGTTTCAGACAACAATGAAGAAATTTGTAACTATCTTATAGAAGAACTTAGTAAAAAGAAGGAAGATAGATTCATTAATTCGGAAGTATGTAAGAAGTATGTTGATAAATATTCCTTAGATAAACAGATTGCCA
This sequence comes from Streptococcus mitis, assembly GCF_005844455.1. GTDB lineage: Bacteria > Bacillota > Bacilli > Lactobacillales > Streptococcaceae > Streptococcus > Streptococcus mitis_BF. Next base: position 3,611 of record NZ_SPGF01000043.1, read on the forward strand.
GTATCAAAAAAATAATTAATGAACTATAGGTGAACAAATTATGGATAAAATAATAATTCCTATGAGTTATATGGGAAGTGGATCCTCAGCTGTGACAGATTTATTAAGAGAATATGAAGGAATAAACACGAAAAATTCAGACTTTGAATATGTATTTTTACATGCACCTGATGGATTATTTGATTTAGAGTATAAATTGCTTTATAATAACAATGCTATTAGGAGTGATGAAGCTGTAAAGAGTTTCAGAAAACTTATGAAAAAATTGTATATTTATGGTGGTTGGGGGATTGCTAATTATAAAGAAAAAATTTCCCAAAATTTCATGAATATAGTAGATAGTTATTTAGATTCGATAATAACGAGTAAATATCGTGGAGTATGGTATTATTATCAAAAACCATCAAAAATAGCTTGGTGTATCAGAATTATAAAGAGAGTTATATTTAAAAAAACTGCAAAATTAAAACAAGTACAATTAGAAATGAGTATGGTATCTTCGGATGACTTTTATGAAAAAAGTAGACAGTTTATTGTTGATGTTATAAAACAAATATCCGATACAGAAGAGAATATAGTACTAGACCAACTTTTATTACCTCAGAATCTTAATTTAATAGATAACTATAAAATTGATGGTTTACTTCCAATAATTGTTTCAAGAGACCCAAGAGATGTATTTATCATGAATAAGTACTTTTGGAAGCCAAGAAATCAAGAGGTGCCATACCCAACCGATGTTAAGACATTTTGTAATTATTACAAAATGATGAGAGAAAATGAGAAAAAAACAAATACTTTAGCACTAAGATTAAATTTTGAAGATTTAGTTTTACATTATGAAGAAACAAAAGAAAAAATAGAAAACTTCATAGGTATAGATGGTATCCATCACAAAGAAAAATTTAGGTATTTCAATCCGAATATATCTGTGAATAATTTACAAGTTTACAATAGAGATGTTAATTATATGCCGGAAGTAGAGGTTATAGAATCAGAACTATCGGAATACTTATATAATTTTAAGAATGATATTATTTCTAATGGGGATGTATTTTAAGTTAGTACACATAGGAATGAGGTGAGTATTTGATAATAGAATGGAAAAAAGTGTATTATTTAATTACGCTATTTAGCTATGCTGTAACTATTTTTTTAGGAATTATATATATATATGATGATTCAATTGTAACCTTATTGTCAACTTTAGTTATGCTTATTGTTAGTAGTACTTTATATTGTTTTAACAATATAAAGTACTATATAATCCATCTTATTTTTTACATTACAATATTTCTTTTTTTGGTTTCTAGACCAACAATCGATTATTTTAAATATGGACTAATAAATACTTATCAAGAAGATGTTTATAGATTTTCGTTTTTAGCTGTTATAATTTCTATTATCGGCATAACTATAGGAGGTCTTTTAGTTTCTAAAAGAGAAAATAAATTAAAAGAAGAGATTAAAACCCTCAAAAATAAGCGATTTATAGATAGTGTGCGGAAAGTATCGTTATCAGTATTTTTGTTCTCGTATCCATTTTACTTAGTAAGAATAATCGAAAGATTAATGTACAGATTAAATGTTTCATATTATGAATATTATGCTGATTTCAAAAGTGAGTTACCTTATTTTACCTATACCTTATCTACATTTGTAGTTTATGCTATGTGTATATATCTAGCTACAAAACCAAATAAACGTCATTCTACAATAGTGTTAGGCCTCTTTGTTACTGCAAATGTATTCAATCTTTTAATAGGAACAAGAAACCCATTTGTACTAAGTTTGATTTTTTCATTTGTTTATTTTTTTGTGAGAAATCAGACAGAAAAAGGTGTTTGGATAGGTGTAAAAGAAAAATCTATGCTGTATATAGGGACACCTATCATGATGCTTATTATGGGCTTCTTGAATTATGCCCGTGATGGACAAGGTATTGGGAATATGAGTATAGCTGAGTTATTGGTGGATTTTATCTACAAACAAGGTACAAGTTTTGGTGTTTTAGCCAGAGGATACTTGTATGGAAGTAATTTACCGATAAAAGAATTTAGAAACTACACATTTAGCCCCATAATTGAGTATATAACAAAGGGGAATTTGGGAGTTTTATTCGGTGGTAAACCTTTCCTTAGTGACAATAATAGTATAGAATTGGCGCTTGAAAGCAATAGATATGCTCATAATATCTCATACATAGTTTTAAAAAAAGACTATTTAGCTGGCCATGGTATAGGTGGAAGCTATATAATGGAAATGTATACTGACTATGGTATGATTGGCATATTTTTGCTGAGTATTTTAATGGGTATGTGCTTCATATTGATGATGAGAACAGCTTATAAATCAAGGATACTATTATTTAGCATTACATTATTGATTTTAAATAATTTATTCTTTATGCCGAGAAGTAACTTTACAGAGAGTTTCTTTAATGTATTTACATTGCAATATTGGGGAATAGTCATAGTTATCTTTTTTGGAGCAGGTCTTATAAACAGAAAAGTAAAATACGTAGTTGATAATAAAGGAGATATATAGTGTTTGATAATTATTCAGTTGCAGATTTATTTGCAAATATTTACAAAAAAAGGGTATTAAACCTACTTTCGTTAATCGTTCTATTTCTTGTTTTAGCGCTTCCATATTCTTATAGGGCACTAACTACAAAATCTGTTGTAAAAGATACAAGTAACTACTCTACTTATCTATCTTATAAGATAACAGCACCGGAACAAGAAAATACGAGATTTAATAATAATACAGCTGGAGGATATAGTGATTTCTACGGTCGTTTAATTCAAGCAAATTTAAATGGTGCTTATTTATTTAACGACCAATCAGAAGAGGTTATTAAAGAAATAGCTTCAGAATTGGGAACAACAGAGGTTACACTTAAAAACTCAAATTTTGATTTCTGGAGTAAAAAGATTGAGCTAAATTTCTTATTAAATAATGCTGGGGTTACCGTAAAAATACTAACACCAAGTAAATTAGCTAATGATATTATTGAACAAAAATTAGATTATTTAATTGATAAGTATAAACAGACATACTCAGGTGTAATAATAGAAAAATTGGATACAGTTTATTCAAAAGAACTTGAAAAAAATGACAGGGAATCTGGAGTAAGTAAAACTACTATATTAATGCGTTTGATCGTACTTGGTATTGGCTCTTTGATTTTAGTAATATTTGTAAACATAGCTTTGTATATTTTTAATCCAACTATTAATAGAGTTGGGGACTTTGAAAAATATGGTGTCGATTTTGTAGTAAAAATAGATAATATTGATAATTTTAGAGATATTATACAATATAAGAATAAAGATAAGAACTTACTATTAGTAGGAACAAATATGAAAGTTATGGATAAATTTTCTAAAGAGTTTGCTAAAGTATTGCCAGAAAATATTGTTATTGGAAATATAAGTAACATTAAGTATATACTAGATTCTGATAACATTTTATTTGTAGAAGAATTCGGTATTACTAGATATAAAAATTTTGAAGAACAGCTCCAAGTAATTAAAAACCTAAACAAAAATGTTCTAGGTGTGGCCACATATAATTTGTAGATTATGTCAAATTAAAGGAAAGTATGACCTTGAATTGTCGGCTCTATGCTATTTGTAGTGGGTAAATCCCCTATAGATAGCACGGAGCCTCTTTTCTTGTATAGTATAGTCATTTAGTTGGTAAGCGCATCATAACAAGGTATCTCTATCATTCATGGCGCTCCTCCTGTATACTATAGTAGATTGAAATAAGATGTGACCAAATTGATTAGGAAAGTCAAATTAATGTATAGAAATATTTTAGCAACTATGGCGTACTATTCTAGATTCAATCTACTATATTAGTAAAGTAAAACTATTGGAGGATATTTTAATGCCACAACCTATTGTTCCTGTAGAGATTACGCAATCTCGTCGTTTTGATTCTAAAAGAGAAATGATATTCTGCTTAAAATTCGTATTGGCAAGCTTGAACTAAGTTTTTTTCAATCTCTCAATCTCGAAATGATAGAACAGCTTTTGGATAAGGTGTTGCTCTATGACAATTCATCTATCTAGCCTAGGGCAGGTCTATCTCGTATGTGGGAAAACGGATATGAGGCAAGGCATTGATTCACTGGCTTATCTCGTTAAAACCCACTTTGAATTGGATCCTTTCTCAGGTCAAGTCTTTCTCTTTTGTGGTGGACGTAAAGACCGCTTTAAAGCTCTTTACTGGGATGGTCAAGGATTTTGGCTACTTTATAAACGCTTTGAGAATGGTAAACTGACTTGGCCAAGTGCAGAAAAGGATGTCAAAGCTCTCACGCCTGAACAAGTAGATTGGCTTATGAAGGGCTTTTCTATCACTCCCCAAATAAATTCATCAGAAAGTCGTGATTTCTATTGAAATGAGGACTTTCTTTTTAGTATAATAAAGTTAGAAAACAAGGAGGGAAGCCCATGGAAGAATTATTGAAAATCATTCAACAACAGAGTGCTACAATTGATAGTCTCACCAATGAACTTGCCCTTCTTCGTGAACAAGTGGCTTATCTGACTCAAAAGCTCTATGGAAAATTCTCTGAGAAAAGTGTTTGCCCCTCTGGACAACTCAACCTTTTTGAGGAAGAGTCTCCATCTGAGGAAGATGGAGATGTTCCCAGTTGAAACAGAGGAAATTACCTACAAACGTAAAAAATCTAAAGGGAAACGCCAAGCTCTTCTTGCCCAATTTGATTCAGAAGAAGTTCATCATCAAGTAGAAGAGAGCATTTGCCCTGATTGTCAGGGAGAGCTAAAAGAGATTGGAGCGACCCTTCAACGACAAGAATTGGTCTTTATTCCTGCGCAATTAAAACGAATAGATCATATCCAACACGCTTATAAGTGTCAAGCATGCAGTGAGACAAATCCGAGTGATAAAATTGTGAAAGCTCCTATTCCTAAAGCCCCTTTGGCGCATAGCCTTGGCTCAGCTTCTATTATCGCTCACACCATCCATTAGAAGTTTAATCTGAAGGTACCCAATTATCGCCAAGAAGATTGGGCTAAGATGGGTTTACCAATCACACGTAAAGAAATATCTAATTGGCATATCAAGGAGAGTCAATACTATTTAGAGTCCCTTTATAATCTTTTGCGAGAAAAGTTGTTAGAACAACCTCTTCTTCATGCGAATGAAACCTCTTATTGGGTCTTAGAAAGTGATAGTCAGCTGACTTACTATTGGACTTTTTTGTCTGGGAAAGCTGAGAAGCAAGGGATCACGCTTTACCACCATAATCAGCGTCGGAGTGGTTTAGTAGTACAAGAATTCCTAGGAGATTATTCTGGATATGTGCATTGTGATATGTTGCGGCAGTAACTTAGGACTTTAGTCCTCTAGTTCTGCCTATGGGATAGCAGTCCAAGGTTTAGGAGCAAAGCGACGCTAAGCTTGGTAAACTGCGAACCCCTCGTCTGCTTATCGTCAACTGGAAGAAGCTGAACTTGTTGGTTGTTGGGCGTATGTGAGAAGAAAGTTTTTTGAAGCCACCCCCAAGCAAGCAGATAAATCATCGTTAGGTGCCAAAGGTTTAGCTTATTGTGATCAGCTATTTTCTTTGGAAGGAGGCTGGGAATCCTTGTCAGCTGATGAACGACTACAGAGACGTCAAGAAAAGCTCCAGCCCTTAATGGAAGACTTCTTTGTTTGGTGCCGACATCAGTCAGTTTTACTTGGTTCAAAACTAGGAAGGGCAATTGAATATAGTCTCAAGTATGAAGAAACCTTTAAGACAATTTTGAAAGACGGGCCTCTCGTCCTTTCCAATAATCTAGCTGAACGCGCCATTAAATCATTGGTTATGGGACGTAAAAATTGGTTGTTTTCTCCAAGTTTTGAAGGAGCTAAAGCAACAGCTATTATTATGAGCTTGTTGGAAACAGCTAAACGTCATCAATTAAATAGCGAGAAATATCTATCCTATCTTCTAGAATGTCTTCCAAACGAGGAGGCTCTCGTTAACAAAGAGGTTTTAGAGGCTTATTTACCATGGACTAAAGTTGTACAAGAAAAGTGAAAATAAGAAATCTCCAGATTAGAAACTATCCGTGAGTTCTCTAGTCTGGAGATTTTTCAATATATAGTCAATTGAAACAAGAACAAGACAAAAGAACCTCGTAAAAAGTATTGCAACTTGGTAATATAGTAGATTGAAACAAGATGTGAACAAATTTATTGGGAAATTTAAACTAATTTATAGAAATATTTTAGCATCTGTAGTGTACTGCTCTAGTTTCAATAAACCATATATAGTCAATTGAAACAAGAACAAGACAAAAGAGCCTCGGAAAAAGTATTGCAACTTGGTAATACCTTTTTGAGGTGCTTTTTGATATGAGCCCATGTTTTCTCAATAGGATTGTACTCAGGTGAGTAGGGAGGAAGAGGTAACAGTTTATGCCCAAACTCTTCACACAAGAGTTCTAGCTTACCCATTCTATGGAATCTTGCATTATCCATAATAATAACTGATGGTGTGTTTAATGTTGGTAAGAGAAACTTCTGAAACCAAGCTTCAAAAAAGTCGCTCGTCATCGTCTCTTCGTAGGTCATTGGAGCGATTAACTCACCATTTGTTAGCCCTGCAACCAAAGAAATCCTCTGATATCTTCTTCCAGATACTTTACCTCTTATTAACTGGCCTTTTAATGAGCGACCATATTCTCGATAAAAATAAGTATCAAATCCTGTTTCATCAATATAAACAGGTGCTAGGTGCTTTAAACTATTAAAATTCTTAAGAAATAAAGCTACTTTTTCTGGGTTTTGTTCATAGTAGGTGTGGTTCTTTTTTTTAGAGTGTAGCCCATAGCTTTGAGAGCATAGTGGATAGTAGTTGGATGACAGCCAAATTCAGAAGCTAATTCAGTCAAATAAGCGTCTGGATTGTCAGTAAGATAGTTTTTAAGTCTATCTCTATCAACTTTTCTTGGTTTTGTTCCTTTCACTTGATGGTTTAGCTCTCCTGTTTTCTCTTTTAGCTTTAACCAGCCATAAATGGTATTACGTGAGATTTGGAAAACGTGTGATACTTCTGTTATACTACCTGTTCGCTCACAATAGGCGAGAACTTTTTTACGAAAATCTATTGAATATGCCATAAGAATATTATACCACATTGTGTACTATTTTTGGTTCATTTTACTTTAAGAAAAGAATCTCATGGAATCGTTTGTAAGGAGTTGAAAATGAAAGTATTAGTGACAGATTTTGAGCCCTTTGGAGGGGAAAAGGTTAATCCAGCCTTGGAGGCCATTAAAGGTTTACCAGCTGAAATCCATGGTGCTGAGGTCCGTTGGCTAGAAGTGCCGACAGTCTTTCACAAATCGGCCCATGTATTGGAAGAAGAGATGAACTGTTATCAACCTGACTTTGTCCTTTGTATTGGTCAAGCAGGTGGAAGATCTAGTTTGACACCTGAACGAGTGGCCATTAATCAAGACGATGCACGGATTCCTGATAATGAAGGCAATCAACCGATTGATCTTCCTATTCGTCCAGATGGTGCTGCGGGCTACTTTAGTAGTCTACCGATTAAAGCGATGGTTCAAGCTATAAAAAAAGAGGGATTACCGGCCTCTGTTTCCAATACGGCGGGGACTTTTGTCTGTAACCATTTGATGTATCAGGCCCTCTATTTGGTAGAAAAGAAATTTCCACATGTTAAGACAGGTTTTATGCATATTCCTTATATGATGGAACAGGTGGTGGGTGCATAGGCCGACTACTCCAGCTATGAGTTTAGTGGACATTAGGCGAGGGATAGAAGCGGCAATCCGCGCTATTATCGAATATGGGGATCAGGATCTCAAGTTGGTAGGCGGAGAAACTCATTGATAGAAAAAAGCTTGAGGGAAAACCTTCAAGCTTTTGGACGTTTTCTAGCTAGTACAGCTCGGTAGAAAATTATTTTATTGATTTGAATATAGGGAAGAAGTGAAAAACTAGCAATTCCGAAGGTAATCCAATTGAGGAAGTACCAAGGAAGGAGTTGTAAGTCTAGGACAAAACGCTGAAACTTGTAACCTTTCATCAGGAAGTGGCTGGTTTTAAGGATTTGTCCTGGTCTAGCTTGTCCTAAGTCGAGAGTGTCACATAGGAGAAATTCCACCTGTGAATAGGCATAGTATTGTGGAATATAGAGACTATTTCCGACAATCATCAAGAAGATACTTGCTAGAAAGTAAAGACCAAAGGTCATGAGGAAGCGCTCGGTTTCAATTGACGAGAGATCCAGATTAGGAAACTCAGGGTGAAGGATAACGAATTTCTTTGCTAAAAAGCTACTGTAAAAGAGGAAGTAAATCCCGAGTAAACTAGGAATGCTCCATAAAAGGAGATAGAAACGTTTGAGAAGGAGAGTCAAAAAGGTTTGTGAAAAGTGCTCTTCATTAAAGAGAGTGAGACTATTTTTGATTGATAGTTCTGTATCGGGATTCTTGATGAGTTTCAGCGTTGTATAAACTGAACTGGTCAGGAGAATCGTTCCGATAAAGGAGACTAATAGTGGAAAAAGGTAGGCTTGGAATACATGACTAAGCACGCTTAAAAAGGATTGCTCTAAAATAGCCTCGTTGATACGCTCTAAGGGATTGAGGAAGCCAGACAAGATGACCAGCATGCTAGGTAAGAGATAGACGAGAAAGAGGCGGGAATTTTCAGCCTGAAATTGTCTGGCTTGCAGACGAATGGTTTTTAAATCAATTTTTGGGTATTTCATTCTCTCATTATACCATAAATAGTACATAGCTTGCTAATCCTTTGAAATCAGTAGGGTTCTAGCGTGTTAACCAAAAGCCATCCCCTACTATTATTCGTAAAGATATAATTCGAATCATGTTTGTAAGGCACACCAGCTTGGAAATATTCTTTTATTTGCTGACGTTTCCAGAGTTTCAAAACATTCAGCGTTTCATAGTCTAAAGTGATAATCCTCTTACTTCTTTTGGATTTGTTGTTCAGGAGCCAAACTGTGCCAGTTTCAACCGTCGAAGAGACAAAGCTCTACTTGATATTCTTCGCAGAGTTTAGCGAGTGTCATAGTTCTCCTTCGTTATTTATAAACATCTCTGCGGTGGGCGATTTCCACGGCTAGGACGACTAGTTTATCGTCTTGGATATCACAGATGATGCGGTAATTCTCTACTCTGTATCGCCAGTAACCTGCAAGGTTGGCTTTTAGTGCTTTTCCGTGTTGTCGTGGATTGGTCGTGTTTTCAATGTTTTTAGCAAGCCAGGATAGGATTTGTTTTCTGGTTGGGGTATCTAGTTTTTTAAGTTGCTTGAGAGCTTTTTTATCAATATCTAGCCGATACATTAAGCAATATCCTCTCGAGTTAGTCCTAGTTCATCCAAGACATCATCCATGGTATAAGTAACTGGGTCGGCTAGGTACTCCATATAGGCTTGGTCAGCTGCTCGTGCGTCTTCGATATCTTCCATGAGTTCCATGAAGTCGTCAAAATCCATGGTCGTTGTGTCGATACCGTGTTTGGTTAGGTAGTCCGTGATGTAGGAATTTTTTTCTGTGAAGTTGATAGTGATAGTCATTAGCGTTCTCCTTTGCTTTTGAAGTGGGCGGATAGGACGGATATGATGAAGTCAATATCATCTTCATTTAGTGGTTTTCCGTCAAATAACATAGTATTGGTTGCTGCCTTGCGTAAGTCTATAATTTGTCCATTTACTTGAGCAAATTCATGACTCCCAGCGATAGCAGGGGTATCTGTTCGTCCGAGCAGGTAGTCGGTGGATACATTGAAGTAGTCAGCGATTTCTGAAATTCTTTCAGTGGATGGTTTTGAATTTTTTAGATTATAAATAGTATTCTTACTGTAACCAAGTTTTTCTTCCAATGAATTTATTGAAAGTCCTTGCTTTTTGGCAAGTTCTTTAATTCTGTCAAATGTCTGAAACATTGATTTGTCAACCTTTCTGAGAATATGACAAAAACATTTAATATTTCTCATTAAAAAATAGAAAAGTTGATTCGAGGCATTAAAATAGTTTTTGTAAGTTAATGAGTTAGTAAAAAACGAAGTCAAAACTTATCTAAAAATAAATAGCTTTGGCGAGCGAATAAGTTGATAGATGTAATGTTTTATCAAGTTTTTTAATTATGCTTTCATTTTAATGATATACATTAAATTTGTCAAGCATTTTATACCATAGTTCGTGACAGTTCCAGCTTTTTTTGATAAAATCATACAAGTATGCTCTTGGGCACAAAGTATGAACTGGGACTGTTTTTCCCAGCTTCGGAGGTAAAAAAATGTCAGATTCACCAATCAAATACCGTTTGATTAAGAAAGAAAAACATACGGGAGCTCGTCTGGGAGAAATCATCACCCCTCACGGTACCTTCCCGACACCTATGTTTATGCCAGTTGGCACTCAGGCCACTGTCAAAACCCAGTCACCTGAAGAATTGAAGGAGATGGGTTCAGGGATTATCCTATCAAACACCTATCATCTCTGGCTTCGACCTGGAGACGAACTCATTGCACGCGCAGGCGGTCTCCACAAGTTTATGAACTGGGACCAACCAATCTTGACAGATAGTGGTGGTTTCCAGGTTTATTCCCTAGCTGATAGTCGTAATATCACAGAAGAAGGGGTAACCTTTAAAAACCATCTAAATGGTTCTAAGATGTTCTTGTCTCCAGAGAAGGCTATTTCTATTCAGAACAATCTGGGCTCAGACATCATGATGTCTTTTGACGAATGTCCTCAGTTTTATCAACCTTACGACTACGTTAAGAAATCAATCGAGCGTACTAGCCGTTGGGCTGAGCGTGGTTTGAAGGCTCACCGTCGTCCACATGATCAAGGTTTGTTTGGAATTGTACAGGGTTCGGGATTTGAAGACCTTCGCCGTCAGTCAGCTCACGACCTTGTCAGCATGGATTTTCCAGGCTACTCTATCGGTGGTTTGGCAGTGGGAGAAACGCATGAGGAAATGAATGCAGTCTTGGACTTCACAACCCAACTTCTCCCAGAAAACAAACCTCGCTACCTGATGGGAGTGGGGGCACCAGATAGCTTAATTGATGGGGTTATTCGTGGGGTAGATATGTTTGACTGTGTTTTACCTACTCGTATCGCTCGTAACGGAACTTGTATGACCAGTCAAGGTCGTTTGGTTGTCAAAAATGCTCAGTTTGCTGAGGACTTTACGCCACTGGATCCTGAGTGTGATTGCTACACATGTAAGAACTATACACGCGCTTATCTTCGTCACCTGCTCAAGGCTGATGAAACCTTTGGTATCCGCTTGACGAGTTATCACAATCTTTACTTCTTGCTTAACCTGATGAAGCAAGTGCGACAAGCCATCATGGATGACAATCTCTTGGAATTCCGTGAGTATTTTGTTGAAAAATATGGCTATAATAAATCAGGACGTAATTTCTAAAATGGAATTGATATAAGCTAAAAATCCTAAGTTTTCTCTTGGGATTTTTCTTCTTTTTTTGATAGAATAAAGTGTACAATGAAAGGAAGAATAAACTCGTATGCGCATTAAATGGTTTTCCTTGATTAGGATTACAGGTTTACTTTTTGTACTCTTGTATCACTTCTTTCAGACCATCTTTCCTGGAGGATTTTTCGGGGTAGATGTCTTTTTCACATTTTCAGGTTTCCTGATTACAGCTCTACTCATCGAAGAATTTTCTAAGAATCGTGAGATTGATTTGGTAGGATTTTTTAGGAGACGTTTTTATCGGATTGTGCCACCTGTGGTTTTGATGGTCTTGGTGACCATGCCCTTTACCTTCTTAGTTCGACAAGATTATGTAGCTGGAATTGGTGGCCAGATTGTGGGTGTATTAGGCTTTATGACTAACTTCTATGAACTTCTAACAGGTGGGAGTTATGAATCACAGTTCATTCCTCATTTGTTTGTTCATAATTGGAGCTTGGCCGTTGAGGTTCACTACTATATTCTTTGGGGATTGGCAGTTTGGTTCTTATCCAAACAGGCTAAATCAAATGGTCAGTTGAGAGGGATGGTCTTTCTCTTATCTGCTGTTGCCTTCTTGATTAGCTTCTTCTCCATGTTTATTGGTAGTTTTCTAGTAACCTCTTATTCCTCTGTTTACTTCTCTAGTTTAACTCATGTCTATCCATTCTTTTTGGGAAGTGTGTTAGCAACGATTGTAGGTGTTCGTCAGACGACTTCTCTCGTCAAGCAGTTGGATAAAATCTGGGATTTACGAAAGATCCTATTGGTTTTTGCAGGAGGTTTTGCCTTCTTACTCATTTTGACCTTCTTTGTCAAATTCACCTATCTTTTTGCCTATCTTATCGGCTTTTTACTTGCCAGTCTTGCAGCCCTTGCTATGATATTGGCAGCGCGTGTCTTACATGAAAAGACTCCTCATATAAAGGAACCAAAGATTATCAGCTTTTTAGCAGATACTAGCTATGCAGTTTATCTCTTCCATTGGCCGTTCTATATCATTTTCTCGCAGTTGACATCAAATTTTCTTGCTGTCTTACTGACTTTGATTTTTTCTTATGGATTTGCCAGTCTGTCATTTTATGTGTTGGAACCTTGGATTGCAGGAAAGAACACACCTATTATACAAACTCTTCGTCCCCTGCCTTATATCCATACAATCCTTGCAACAGGTACAGGAATCTTGACCATCATTGTCTGTACGGTGATCTTGTTGGCACCACAAGTCGGAGCTTTTGAGACAGATTTAATTGTCAATGGCTTGAAGCAAGCTGCAACAAATATTGGCCAGACCAAGGTGATGGCAGAACGGGCAGATGCAAATAGTTTGGGAATTGCTGATGGCACTATGTTAATTGGTGACTCAGTGGCTCTAAGGGCCAATACAGCTTTGCAGACAGCCCTTCCTGGAGCACAGATTAATGCGCAGGTCAGCAGAACAACTAAGAATGCCAATGAAATCATGCTAAACAATAGCCAGAATAAATTTTTACCTAAGATGGTTGTCATTGCGACTGGGGTAAATAACCCTGAAAATTACAAGGATGACTGGGATAGTATCGTGAAAAATCTTCCTAAGGGACACCATATGATTTTGGTGACTCCTTATGAGGGAGATAAGACAAAAGAGACCTATGCCATCGTTGAGAAGGTTGCTGCCTATATGAGAGAATTGGCAGAGAAGACTCCTTATATCACGATAGCAGATTGGAATCAAGCTGCTAAGGAACATCCAGAAATTTGGACTGGAACAGACCAAGTCCATTTTGGAAGTGACACTAGCAAAATTGAAGCAGGAGCTAAATTGTATGCAGATACCATTGCTACAGCTTTGCAAACAGCTCAAGACAAACCAGTCAAATCAAAATAACTTGTATTAAAAAGAGAAGAGTTGGAGAAATCCAGCTCTTTTAAAATTTCTCTAGAAAATAGGTCTATACCATTTACAAATAAAAAAGAAAGGTTTATAATGTAATTGACATAATAAATTGTAGAATCAATTTTTTAAGGAGGTTAACATTATGCCTAACTATATTAAAGCGGATCAGTTTTTCTACCCACACGGAGTTCGTAGTGGCGGTTACTTGGAACTTGTGGATGGCAAGTTTGGCAAACATGTAGAACAGATTCCTGAAGGAGCTGAGGTGATTGACTATACCGGTTATAGCATTGCTCCAGGACTTGTAGATACTCATATTCATGGATTTGGTGGTGTCGATGTCATGGATAATAACATCGAAGGAACCCTTCATACCATGAGTGAAGGATTGCTTAGCACGGGCGTTACTAGTTTCTTGCCAACCACTTTGACCTCATCTTATGAGCAATTGCTTGCGGTAACTGAAAATATCGGTGCTCGTTATCAGGAAGCAAGTGGAGCTAAGATTCGGGGAATCTATTTTGAAGGGCCTTATTTCACAGAGAAATACAAGGGTGCTCAAAATCCTGCCTACATGAAAGATCCTCGTATGGATGAGTTTCGTGCTTGGCAAAAAGCAGCTAATGGCTTGCTTAATAAAATTGCTCTTGCGCCAGAGCGTGAAGGTGTAGAAGACTTTGTTCGTACGATTACGGGAGAAGGCGTAACGGTTGCTCTTGGACATTCAAATGCGACTTTTGATGAGGCCAAAAAAGCAGTGGATGCTGGAGCAAGCGTTTGGGTACATGCCTACAACGGAATGCGTGGGTTGACTCACCGTGAGCTCGGTATGGTGGGAGCCATGTATGAATTGCCACATACTTACGCAGAATTAATTTGTGATGGTCACCATGTAGATCCAAAGGCCTGTGATATTTTGCTCAAACAAAAAGGAACTGAAAATATCGCCCTTATCACAGACTGTATGACAGCTGGTGGCTTGGAAGATGGAGATTACATGTTGGGAGAATTCCCCGTAGTTGTTGCCAATGGAACTGCTCGCCTCAAATCTACAGGCAATTTGGCAGGTTCTATCCTCAAACTCAAAGATGGTTTGAAAAATGTGGTCGAATGGGGAATTGCGAATCCGCATGAAGCAGTCATGATGGCCAGCCTCAACCCAGCAAAATCTGTTCACATCGATGATGTCTGTGGCCAAATCCGTGAAGGTTATGACGCTGACTTTATCGTACTAGATAAAGATTTGGAATTAGTAGCAACCTACTTAGACGGTGTGAAACGTTATCAAGCCTAAGAAGATAAAAATAGGGGTCAATAAAGGACAATGTCATTAAGTTAAGAAATTCAAATACAATTCTGTATTTGGGTTTCTTTTTTATGTGATAAACTTATAGTTAAGGAGGGATTTCCCATGATAAAACAGATAAAAGCCCACTTGAATAAGAGTAT
>NZ_SPGF01000044.1 GCF_005844455.1 Streptococcus mitis
CCAAGAAAGATAAAGGCCCAATCGGTAGTTGATTTCATCTATAGAGTAACATAAATCTCAAAAAATAGGGTGAAAAAACCTTTATTTGTCATGCAAAAAAATAGAAGATGTGATAGAGAATCACTTTGATGTTCTCAATCACACCTCCTATTCAAGTAGTTAGATCACTAACTTAATGACATTGGAATGCCATCTCACTCTTTTTATTTTTAAAATCCATTATGGTCGCTGAGTTCCTTGAACCAGTGGCCTGATTTCTTCAGGCGACGTTCCTGCGTTTCCAAGTCAAGCTCAACCAGACCGTAGCGATTTTTATAACTATTGAGCCATGACCAGCAGTCGATAAAGGTCCAAATCAAGTAGCCCTTACAGTTGGCCCCGTCTTCAATGGCACGGTGAAGTTCACGAAGATGCCCTTTGACAAAGTCGATACGATAGTCGTCCTGAATCATGCCATTCTCACGGAACTTGTCTTCCCCTTCAACACCCATGCCATTCTCTGTCAACATCCACTCAATATTACCATAATTTTCTTTGATATTTTGGACAATATCATAAATCCCTTGCTCATAAATTTCCCAGCCACGGTGAGGATTGATTTTACGTCCAGGCATCACATAAGGCTCGTAAAAATGTTCTGGCAAAAGTGGACTCTCTGGATGCTTAGCAAATCGAGGTGCCATAACGCGCAAAGGTTGGTAGTAGTTGACTCCAAGGAAATCAACTGTATTCTCGCGAATGAGTTCTAACTCTTCAACAGTGTACTCTGGTAGCAAATCATGCTCAGACAAAATTTCCACTAACTCTTCTGGATATGCTCCTAAAACAGACGGATCTAAGAAAGATTGGGCCTGGAAGAGGTCAGCAATGCGCGCAGCCTTGACATCCGCGGGATGCTGGCTACGTGGATAGGCTGGTGTCAAGTTAAGGACAATCCCAATCTTGGAATCAGGCAAAATCTCATGACAAGCCTTAACCGCAAGACTACTAGCCAGTTGCGTATGATAGGCAACCTTAACCGCTGCTTTGGCATCTACCTTGTGAGGATAGTGGGCATCGTAAAAATAGCCAAACTCTACAGGTACGATGGGCTCGTTAAAGGTAATCCATTGGTCTACCAAGTCACCGTAAGTCTCAAAACAAAAACGAGCATAGTCTTCATAAGCCTTGACAGTTGCCTTATTTTCCCAACCATCGCCGTCTTCTTGGAGGGCAAAAGGCAGGTCGAAGTGATAGAGATTGACTAAGAGACGAATCCCCTTGGCCTTAATAGCCTCAAAGACCTGACGGTAGAAAGCCACCCCTTGCGGATTGACCTCTCCACGCCCCTGTGGGAAAATACGAGACCACTGAATAGAAGTTCGGAAGGCTGTATGCCCAGTCTCTACCAGAAGCTCAATATCCTTTTTCCAGTTTTCATAGAAAGTCGATGTTTTGTCAGGTCCAATCCCATTGTAGTAGCGATTGGGTTCCACCTGATACCAATAATCCCAGAGATTATCTTCTTTACCATCACCAAGCACTCGTCCTTCTGTCTGTGGTCCAGAAGTGGAGGAACCCCAAACAAAATCCTTTGGAAATTTTAGCATAGCTTTACCTCTTCATTTACTCATTTTCCCCATTATATAGAAAAAACAAGGTAAAAACTAGTTACATTTTTGCCTTGTTTTTCTTCTGATTATAGTTTTATTTATTGCCGAGGATTTCAAGCGTTTCAAGCAAGTTGTCTGCATGAACTTCGATGGTGTCACCAGTTGCTTTAATCTTAACTTCTACGATGCCATCGGCTGCTTTCTTCCCGACAGTAATACGGATTGGCAGACCAATCAAGTCGCTATCGCTAAACTTCACTCCGACACGTTCGTTACGGTCATCTGTCAAGACTTCGTAACCAGCATCCATCAAGCTTGCTTCAAGTTTTTCTGTCAAGGCTTGCGCTTCTTCGTCCTTGACATTGACAGTAATCAAGTGCACATCAAATGGTGCCAATTCTTTAGGGAAGTTAACTCCCCAAGCGTAACGGTATTCACCTTTTGGCGTTTTGTTGACAAAGAGGCGAGCGTGTTGCTCTATAACAGCTGAGAGGAGACGACTAACACCGATACCGTAACAACCCATGATGATTGGCACAGCACGACCATTTTCATCCAAGACATCTGCTCCCATGCTTGCTGAGTAACGAGTTCCGAGTTTGAAAATGTGCCCAATTTCGATACCACGCGCGAAGTTAAGAACACCTCGTCCGTCTGGTGAAATTTCACCCTCACGAACTTCACGGATATCCACATATTCTGCAGTAAAATCACGACCTGGATTCACACCAGTCAAGTGGTAGCCATCTTCGTTAGCACCCACAACTGCATTGCGAACATCTTGCACCTTACGGTCTGCGATGATTTTAACATTCTCTGGCAAACCAACTGGACCAAGTGAACCAAATCCTGCTTGAACAACACTTGCCACTTCTTCTTCGCTAGCAACGTCAAAGAAATCTGCTCCCAAGTGGTTTTTCAACTTAACTTCATTGAGCTGCTCATTTCCAACTAGAAGAGCTGCAACAAGCTCACCATCTGCCATGTAGAAGAGGGTTTTAATCGTTTGTTCTTCTGGAACATTTAGGAAGGCTGCAACTTCATCGATTGATTTAACATCTGGTGTTGCAACACGAGTCACTTCTTCTTCAGCGACAACACGATTGCTTGGTTTGTACTCGTTTGTTGCCATTTCCAAGTTAGCTGCATAGCTAGACTCACTTGAGTAGGCAATGGTATCTTCACCAGAAACCATCCATTTAAGCAATTCTGCCTTGATTTCTTCTTGCACTTCTGCAGGAATTTCATCAAATGAGGCAACTGACTTGTCTAAGACAACCCAGCGGTCGAGGTCTGTACGGGCTGGTGTAATGGCCATAAATTCTTGGCTATCCTTACCACCCATGGCTCCACCGTCACCGATGATGGCCTTGAAGTCCAAGCCACTACGAGTGAAAATACGTTCGTAGGCCGCCTTGTACTCGTCATAAGTCACATCCAAACTATCGTAATTAGCATGGAAACTATATCCGTCTTTCATGATAAATTCACGCGTACGGAGAAGGCCGTTACGTGGACGTTTTTCATCACGGTATTTCGGTTGGATTTGGTAAAGGTTGAGTGGCAATTGCTTGTAAGACTTGACAGAGTCACGAACAATGGCTGTAAAGGTTTCTTCGTGAGTTGGACCTAGGATAAAGTCTGATTTTTCACGATTTTTCAGTTTATAAAGGTCTTCACCATAGGTTTCATAACGACCTGATTCACGCCAAAGATCAGCACTGAGAAGGGCAGGAGCCAACATCTCCACCGCACCAATCTTATCAAACTCTTGGCGCATGATATTCTTAGCCTTTTCAATCACACGGTTAGCGAGTGGTAGGTAAGAATAAACACCAGCAGAAACTTGACGAACATAACCAGCACGCAACATAAGGGCGTGGCTGATAACTTGAGCATCGCTTGGCATTTCGCGAAGCGTTGGGATTAGCATTTTACTTTGTTTCATAATATTCCTCGATTATCTAAAAGAAGAGTCGCATAATGTCATTCCAGGTCACAGCTAGCATCAAGACAACCATGATAACTACACCAACCATGGTGACATAGGTTTCAATTTCTTGTTTCAATGGTTTGCGGCGGATGGCTTCCAGGATATTGAGCACAATCTTACCACCATCCAGAGCTGGAATCGGAATAAGGTTAAAAATCCCGATATTGATGGAAATCATTGCCAAGAAGTACAAGACATTTTCAATTCCATTTTTAGCAGCATCACTACTTGCCTTAAAGATGGCAACAGGTCCACCTAGCTTGTTCAAATCCGGTTGGAAAATCAGATTTTTCAAAGCCGATAGAATTCGGAGAGCTGAGTCAGCTGCAGTTGTAAATCCACCTACAAACATGGATAGAAAGTCCGACTTAATTCCCGGTTGAACACCTAGAAGGTAACGACCTTGACTTTCTTCTGGAGTAACAGTGACTTGCTTGTCACTACCCTTTTCAGAAATAGTCACATCCAAGGTCGGGGCCGTCTTATCTTTAGTTTCTGCTTCTACAGCCTGGATCAAGCTTCCCCAGTTGCTAATCTCATGTGAGCCAATCTTGGTAATCTGAGCCGTTTCTGGCACTCCCACCTTGGCCAATGCACCTTGGGGCATGACATGGAACTGGTTGGTATCAACATCTCTGACACCACCCTGCATAAAGATTAAAATCCAGAAAACAACAACACCTAAGATAAAGTTATTCATGGGGCCTGCAAAGTTAGTAATGAGTTTCCCCCAGATAGTCGCATTTTGATATTGAACATCTAAAGGAGCAATCCGAACCTCAGTCCCATCTGCTTCTACAACCGTTGCATCATGATCCACTGAAAATGTTTTTTCTTCTTCCAGAACCAAGCCCTTGATGAAGAGCTTGTCTTCAAAGTCAAACTGGGTCACCTGCATAGGGAGGGCCGTTTGATCTAATTTTTTACCTGAAAGATTGATGCGTTTAACCTTACCATCGTCAGTAAGGGTCAAACTGACAGGAGTACCTGTCTTGATTTCAGTTGTATCATCACCCCAACCGGCCATACGAACATAGCCACCCAGAGGTAAGATTCGAATAGTATAGGCCGTTCCATCCTTGCCAATGTGAGCAAAGATTTTGGGTCCCATACCAATGGCAAATTCACGCACTAGAATTCCTGATTTCTTGGCAAAGTAGAAGTGTCCGAACTCGTGCACCACTACAATAATCCCGAAAACCAGAATAAAGGTTAAAATTCCGAGCATAGTACTTCCTCCGTCTTTTGATTAAAAGAGTCCAAATAAGTGCATGATTGGAAATACAAGCAACATACTATCGAAACGATCCAAAACACCACCATGTCCAGGGATAAATTTCCCAGAATCCTTAACACCAAAGTGACGCTTAATCGAACTTTCTAGTAAATCACCAAATTGTCCAGCCACACTAAAGAAAATAGCAAAGACTGACATCTTGTAAATTCCATACGGAAAAGCAACTGTACTGTCAACTATCATAAAGATAATGGTTACTAAAATCGCACCAAAAATACCACCCAAGGCACCCTCAAAGGTTTTATTTGGAGAAACTGTTGGAGCTAATTTTCGTTTCCCATAGTTCATCCCAACAAGATAGGCACCACTGTCTGTTGCCCAAACAATACACAAGGCTAATAGTGCCTTATCTAAACCTGCAATTCTAGCATCTAATAGAGCATTAAAACCAAAGCCCACATAGAAGCTCATAGCAAGAGGGAAAACAGCATCCTCAATCGTATAAGACTTGCTAAAAACAGTCGTTCCTAACATAATTGAAATCAACACACTATAAGCAACCACATTCCCATCAACTGGCAAAAAAGTCAGGTAATTCTCCAAGGGAATGGTCAAAGTAAAGGTTGCAAAGAGGGTCAAGAGGCCCTCCATCGTCATGGTCTCTAGACCTCTCATCTTCAAAAGTTCATGCATGGCTAGCATGGCTATGATTCCAATTGCTATCTGAAGCAAGAGTCCCCC
Organism: Streptococcus mitis; assembly: GCF_005844455.1. Taxonomy (GTDB): domain Bacteria; phylum Bacillota; class Bacilli; order Lactobacillales; family Streptococcaceae; genus Streptococcus; species Streptococcus mitis_BF. Next base: position 5,564 of record NZ_SPGF01000044.1, read on the forward strand.
AATCATCAAAATCGGTAGGAAAATAGCCAGGGCAATCCCTGCAAACAAGGTTCTTTTCTGTAAATCCTGTGTCATATTTCCTCCTAAACTCCTCCAAATCGGCGATGACGACGATTGTAGGCAAGAATGGCTTCCTGCAAGGCTACTTCGTCAAAATCAGGCCACAAGGTATCTGTAAAATAGAGTTCACTATAGGCTCCCTGCCACGGAAGGAAATTACTCAAACGTAATTCTCCACTAGTACGGATAATCAAATCTGGGTCTCGTACATCCTTAGGCAAATGTTGAGTAAAGAGATAGTTACCAATCAATTCCTCTGTGATATCACCTGGGTTGATTTTGGCATCTAAAACATCCTGAGAAATCAACTTAAGCGCCTGTGTAATCTCAGCACGTCCACCATAGTTGAGGGCAAAATTAAGAATCAATCCTGTGTTGTTCTTAGTCAATTCCTCAGCCTTAGTCAGAGCTTCAAAGGTTTGCTTAGGCAGGCGGTCCGTCTCCCCAATCATCTGAATCTTAACATTATTTGCGTGCAATTCCGGGACATAATTGTCATAAAACTCTACCGGAAGGTTCATGATAAACTTGACTTCCTGATCCGGACGGGTCCAGTTTTCCGTAGAAAAAGCATAAACTGTAATAACCTTAACGCCCAGTTTGTTGGCTGCCTTGGTCACAGTTTGCAATGCTTCCATGCCCGCCTTGTGTCCAAAGACTCGCGGTTGCATACGTTTTTTAGCCCAACGGCCATTTCCATCCATGATGATGCCGATATGAGCAGGAACCTGTGTCGGAACTTCTACTTCCACAGCCTTATCTTTCTTAAAAAATCCAAACATGATTTTATTCCTATTCAAAAATCTATCGTTTCATTATACCATATTTCCCTATTTTCTTCTATCACTAAGCTATTTATTCTCAGACACCCGGCTCAGTTTTCAAAAAAATAAGCCGCCTGATTGGGCGACTTTATTTTTTATAGGGAGATTATTATGAAAAAGTTTTAGGAGTTTAAGTTAAGGTCTTCTTAACTTATGTACTTAGTATACACTTCCTAGCTTAAAGTTTCCTTAAGTATTTTTAAAAATCAAATTTTTCCATTTCTTCTGCCAATTTTTCTTGGATAACCGTGTTTGATAGAGTTCCATCCGATCTTCATTTTCTAAAAAATGAGGAGTTGGGCGAACTTGAAAATGCAAAATATCCTCGAGTCCATAAGGTGCATAGAGTTCAAAATCGGATTCTTCATTCAAGCACAGCCCAACCGCCGTACACCGTTCTGGATACTTACTCATAGCATCACGAGAGCTGGTATAGGGAGCAGTGTGCGGACTGTGCTGGTGCATATAGACCTGATTTTTCAACTCCCACTGATACTGAGGAAAATCCTCCCTCAGCTTTTTCTCTAGGGACAAAGTTTCCTCATAAGAAAAATCTGGATCAAAGAAAATCACATCTACATCTGTTTCACAGTCAAAAGGTGATTTGTATGACAAAAGATTCCAGATGAAATTTCTGACAGAACCTGCTGCCAACCACGAGTCTTTCAGACCAAGATTTCGGATGATAGTCAGAATAGCCATCATATCCAGATTTTCTCTAAAAGCCTCTAGTATTTCTTGCTCATTTTTCATTGTATTCATAACCTAAATGCTCGTAGGCCTTAGCCGTTGCCACACGACCAGAACGTGTCCGCATGATAAAACCTTTTTGGATTAAGTAAGGTTCATACATATCTTCCACCGTCTCGCACTCCTCAGCAATATTGACGGAAAGAGTGCCTAACCCAACAGGGCCACCACCATACATCTCAATCATGGTCCGAAGGATTTTTTGGTCCACATAGTCCAAACCTTCATGGTCAACATCCAGCATAGTTAATGCCTTATCGGTAATAAGATCATCGATGACCCCATTTCCCATAATCTGGGCAAAATCGCGCACGCGCTTGAGGAGACGATTGGCAATACGAGGGGTTCCACGACTACGCAAGGCCAACTCAGATGCTGCCTCATGAGTAATTTCCATCTCAAAAATATCTGCTGTCCGCTCAACAATTTCCGTCAAATCAGCATGGGCATAATACTCCATATGACCTGTAATCCCAAAACGTGCCCGTAGCGGATTTGAGAGCATACCAGCCCGAGTCGTCGCACCAATCAAAGTGAAAGGTGGCAACTCCAAATGAACACTGCGACTACCTTCACCAGCACCAATCATAATATCGATGTAAAAGTCCTCCATGGCACTATAAAGCACCTCTTCCACCGACATAGGCAAGCGATGAATCTCGTCAATAAAGAGGACATCCCCAGGCTCTAAGTCATTCAAAATCGCTACCAAATCACCAGCTTTTTCAATTACAGGTCCAGACGTCTGCTTGAGATTAACTCCCAATTCATTGGCAATAACAAAGGCCATGGTCGTCTTCCCCAAACCTGGAGGCCCGAAAAGGAGGACATGATCCAGCGCTTCATCCCGCATTTTAGTGGCTTCGATAAAGATTTGAAGCTGGTCCTTGACCTTATCCTGCCCAATATATTCACGTAAATACTGAGGACGGAGCGTGCGTTCTACTAGCTCCTCGTCCCCCATTATCTCATTATCTAAAATTCTACTCATGGCTCTATTATATCAAAAATCCAAACCACAAACAAAAAAGCCACCTGATTAGATGACCCCCGAATTTAGCACTTTATTTTACGTCACTGCTTCATCGCCTGCGAGAGGAAGTAAGATAGCCCATAATGGAATTAGTACTCAAAACTATCATTGGACCAATTGTGGTCGGTGTTGTTCTTCGATTAGTCGATAAATGGCTAAACAAGGACAAATAGTGTCAAAAAGACCCCAAGCTCACGACCAAATAAGCTTGGGGTCTTTTCTAGCCTATGATATAGACACAATACTTAATTCCCTTTTATTAGACTTGTTCGGTAACTACATCATCTCGTGGTTGATGATGCCACAAATCAACCACGAGATGATGTAGTTACCGAACAAGTCTAATTTTGGAATGACAGGCTAAAAACTTCCGTTGGAGGTTTTCACTCCTCAAATCAAGTCACAAGCGTCTGCGTTTAATTTTCAAAGAGGGTTATTTATGAAAGGTCACGGTCATTTTAGTTCCTAATCCTAGCTGACTTTCCACCTTAATATCGGCATGATGTTGATTGACTGCGTGCTTGACAATGGATAGCCCCAGGCCAGTGCCACCCAACTTCTTCGATCGACTCTTATCAACCCGATAGAAACGCTCAAAAATACGTTCCTGCTCATCTTTGGCAATCCCAACTCCTGTATCTTGTACCGTCAGAACAATCTTGTCCTCATTCGAGGTGATACCGACAGTCACATCTCCCTTATCACGGTTATAGATAATAGCATTATCACAAAGATTATAAATCAAGGAATGAATAAGGGCATGATTACCGGTAATATAAGCTGGTTTCCCTAATAAATGCAAGTTGATATGACGTTCATTTGCCTTAGCAGATAGACTCTCTAAGACTTCCTCTGATATCTGATAGAGATTAATGGGTTCCATAGCTAACTCTTCTGACTCATCAAGATGTGACAGTTTAATAATATCTTCTACCAACTGAATCATACGTTGAGACTCACTGTGGATTTTCTCAGCGAATTGTGGAACATCTTTTTGCGCAACAACATCACTAGCCAACATTTCAGAATACCCAGAAATTAGATGCAAAGGTGTTTTCAGTTCATGAGAAACGTTTGCTGTAAATTCACGGCGCAGCTGCTCTGCCTGAAGTTGCTCTGTGACATCAAAGAAAAGAAGCGCTAAACCAGTCACCTTATCCTCAGACTGAATAGGACGCACCATAACTTTGTAATGCGAGTCATCTAATTGCAAAATCCCTTCTTGCTTGCGACCTTGAAGACCTTTTTCAAGCCAATTATTTAGTGATAGGTTACGGATAATTTGTAACATATCTTTTCCCAAACACGTTCGATCAGTCTGTAAAATATCCTGTGCTGCTTGATTGATACTGATGATGCGACAGTTATTGTCTAACAAAATCATGCCTTCTTTAATTTTAGAAATAATGGTGTCAAATTCCGATTGACGTTGCTCTATCACAACTTCTCGCTCAGTGACTTCCTTTTGATGTCTGGCAATCCGTCTTAGAAGGGGGGAAATTTCTTCATAGGCATCATTTTCAAGTGGATGATCAAGATCCAGCCAATTCAATGGTTCCACGACACTCTTAGCAATAGAACGTGAAAGCCATAGAGAGAGGAAGAAGGCCAATACAAGAATAAGAGCTAAAGGCTGGACCATCCGAAACAAAAGCACTAAAATACTATGTCTAGTCACAGATAAACGAATAACAGTTCCATTATCCAAGCGCTGAGCAGAATAAAGAGACTGAGTGGTTAAAATTTTCGAGTAGCGAACACTCTCACCGTAACCATCTTTCAAAGCTTCTTTGATTTCTTCTCGATTAGCATGATTGTCCATGGTCTGTGCATCGGACTCATTATCATAGAGAACCTTTCCTTGATTGTCAACCCAAGTGATTCTGACATTTGACATTTTGAGCTCATTAAAATAATCTTGGCCTTCTAGAGAAACCCCTTGAGCAGCTAAGGCTGTCTCCGTCTGCAACTGCTCCTTTTGTACTTGAGTAAAATAACCATAAAGCAAGCCAACAACCATAAATAGGGTCACCAGAAGAACGTCTAGCGTGGCAAAAAAAGTTGAACGAAAGATTTTCTTAATCATCTGTTACCTCCAAACGATAACCAACGCCACGAACTGTCTTAATCAGATGACTAGCATCTCCAAGTTTCATGCGAAGGGTCCCAATATGGACATCAACTGTTCGTGTTTCTCCGATAAAGTGTTCTCCCCAAACTTTATCCAAAAGTTCCTGCCGTGTAAAAACACGGTCAGGATTTAACATCAATAAAGATAGCAGTTCAAATTCTTTCAGAGTTAATTCGATTTTTTGCCCATTTTTTCTAACCGTGTAATTTTTTGAATCCAGAGCGAGATTTTTTATTGTCAAATGAGTTTCCTGTTCCTGATTGGATGTACGTCTGAGGACTGCTTTAATGCGAGAAATCATTTCCATCATACCAAAAGGTTTAACCAAGTAGTCATCTGCGCCCAAATCTAATCCTTTGACTTTATCGAATTCTGTTCCTTTGGCGGTTGTCATGATTACTGGAATATCTTTTGTCATGCCATTTTCGCGTAGGGATTTCAAAATGGTCAATCCATCATCTATAGGCAGCATGATATCTAACAGTATAAGTTTTGGTTGCTCTTCTTCCATGGCTTTCCAAAATAGAAGGGAGTCAGGGAAACCCTGAGCCTCAAACCCTGCTGTTCGTAAAGTATAAAGCATCAGTTCTCGGATATCATCATCGTCTTCAACGCAGTAAATCATGTTTCTTCTCCATTCAGTTCACCAGTGATTGAAAAAATTACCCACTTAGCGACATTGACGGTATGGTCACCAATTCTTTCCAAATATTTGGCAATCATCAAAACATCAATAGTATATTCACCATCATTTCCAAGTTCAGCAATATGGGCAATTAAACTTGCCTTTATTGTATCAAATTCTTTGTCCACTGTGACATCTTTTTGGATAACTTTTAAAGCTAAAGCCTCATCATCATGGACAAAGGCATCCACACTGTCTGTTACCATATTGACAACGTGTTTAACCATTTGCTTGAGATGGCGAAACTCAGCTCCTTCATGAACATGACCATCACCAATAATATCAGCAATTTCAGCAGATTGTGCACCAATACGCTTCATATCATAAACCATTTTCAAGGCAGCTGAAATACGTCGCAAATCCTTGGCTACTGGCTGTTGACGAAGCAATAGTTTAAGACATTGTGATTCAATATCTCTTTCCATCTGCTCAATTTTTTGATAGGTTTTACTGACATCATTGACCAGATGCTGATCATTTTTACTGATGGGCATTAAGGATTTTGAAATGATATCTTCACATAAAGACCCCATCAAAATTAAATTGGTATTGAGTGCATGCAGTTGATTTTCAAAGGTTGAGCGTATCATCCGAATCTCCCTGTTATATAATTTTCTGTGCGTTCGTCTTGTGGCATTGAAAATAGTTGGCTTGTTTTGTTGTACTCAACAATTTCTCCCAATAGGAAGAATGCTGTCTTATCAGAAATTCGCACAGCTTGTTGCATGTTGTGGGTCACCATGACGATAGTATATTTCTTCTTGAGTTCAATAACCAAATCTTCAATTTTTGCTGTTGAAATCGGATCTAAGGCACTTGTTGGTTCATCCATGAGGAGGACGTCAGGTTCAATGGCCAAAGCTCTAGCAATGCAAAGCCGTTGCTGTTGACCACCAGACATTCCAAGAGCAGATTTATTGAGGCGATCTTTGACTTCGCCCCAGATAGCGGCTTGTTTTAAGGAACGCTCCACAATTTCATCCAATTGAACTTTATTGTGAATGCCATGAGTTCGAGGCCCGAAGGCAATGTTGTCATAGATACTCATCGGAAATGGGTTTGGTTTTTGAAAAACCATGCCTACTTTTTTACGAAGGACATTGATGTCCAAATCGCTATACACATCTTCTTTATCTAATGTGACCTCTCCAGTAATGCGGCAATTTTTCACCAAATCGTTCATTCGGTTAAGACTTTTCAGTAAGGTCGATTTTCCACACCCTGATGGACCAATGAAAGCTGTAATTTCATTGCTGGCAATTTCCAAATTAATGTTTTTTAAAGCCTTAAAGTCTCCATAGTAGAGATCCAAATTTTTAATTTCTATTTTATTCATCGCTTGTTTTACTTCCTAATCGTCTAGCAATCAAACCCGACACTAGATTAATGATAATAACTAATACTAAGAGAACAACTGCTGTAGCATAGGTTTGATTGACATAAAGTCCCTCTCCTGAGATGGCATACATATGCACAGCCAAAGTCCGTGACGAACTGAAAACACTCTTAGCCACTTCAGCAACCGTACCTGCCGTAAAAATCAAGGCAGCCGATTCTCCCACAATTCGCCCGATCGCTAAAATAATTCCTGAGAAAATTCCCGGCATGGCGCTAGGAAGGACAATTTTAAAAATTGTTCGAAGTTTGCCCGCTCCAAGTGCAAAAGCCCCTTCACGATAAGAGTCTGGTACCGAAAGCAAAGCTTCCTCTGTTGTTCGCATAATCAGAGGCAAAATCATGATACTAAGTGTAACAGCTCCTGACAGCAAGGAAAGTCCCATGTGAGCGAACTTAACAAAGAAAAGGGCACCAAACAGTCCATAGATGATGGAGGGAATCCCAGAGAGCGTTTCGGTTGCGATCCGAATAACACTAACAAAAGGGTTATCCCGGCGCGCATATTCTGCCAAATAAATAGAAGCCCCTATACCAATAGGTACGGCAACACTCAATGCCAATATGGTCATAAAAATCGTATTGATTAAGGCCGGTAACAGAGAGACATTCTCACTATTGTAAGTCCAAGCAAACAAACTCATGTTTAAATTGGGCAAGCCTTTAACCAGAATGTAGCCTACCGTGAAAGCAATACCTACAAAAGTTGCCAAAGCAGCCCCATAAACTAAAAAGTACAAAATTAGTGACACCAGATCCCGCCGACGTGACTGCCAATTTTGCTTGAAACTGCGGTGATTGATATTTTCCATACTCACTCCTCTTTATGTAACAACGAAAAGCTGATATTAATGATTAGGACAAATATAAAGAGAACAACAGCTGTCCCTATGAGAGCTTCTCTGTGAAGACCACTAGAGTAACCCATCTCCATAACAATATTAGTTGTCATAGTTCTGACTCCTGATGTCAAGGAATCTGGCAAGACAGCTTGGTTACCTGCAACCATGATAACTGCCATAGTTTCTCCGATTGCACGTCCAACCCCTAAAATGACAGCCGCAAAAATTCCTCGCTTCGCTGCTGGCAGTACCGCAAAAAAGATGCTACGCTCATGGGAAGCCCCCAGAGCTAAACCACCTTCATAATACGACCTGGGAACAGCACGAATAGCAGCCTCAGAAACACTGATAATAGTTGGTAAAATCATCAAACCAAGCAAAATCGAGGCGGTAAGAACCCCCATGCCAAAGCCACCGATGTTATCACGAACAAAGGGAACTAAAACAACCAAACCAAAGAAACCATAAACAACCGATGGAATTCCTGCCATGAGGTTAATAGCCGCCTTGAGTGGTCTGTAGATGACTTCAGGACAAAAAGAAGACATAAAAACTGCTGTCAAAACTCCAACGGGTACTCCAACAATAAGAGCCCCTGCTGTCACATAAAGTGAGCCTACAATCATTGGAAAAATACCAAAAAGATTATTAGCCGGTCTCCATACCATCCCGAAAAGAAAGTTACCTAAGCCAATTTTGTGAATAGCAGGAATCCCACTCGAAAACAAAAAGAGGCAGATTAGTAGTACGGATAGAACAGAAATGCAGGCGGTAAGGAAAAATACCGCTTGCATCATTTTTTCTTTTGTATGATTCATTCATGACCCCTTAGTCTGAAAGACCGTCCCAGCTTGTTGTCTTACCTGTAAAAATAGTCTTGACTTGTTCGCTTGTTAAGCCATCAACTTTGTTATCTTTATTAACAATAACAGCAATACCATCCATCGCAATAACTGTTGAGCTGACTCCTTTAGAGGTTTCTTCATCTTTCAAATCACGTGACGCCATTCCAATATCAGCTGTTCCCTCAATAGCATTTGTGATACCAGTTGAAGAGTCGCTTTGTTGAATTTCTACTTCAACCTTAGAATTGACTTTGCTATAAGCTTCTTTTAATTTTTCCATAACTGGTGTGACAGAGCTTGATCCTGAAACGACAATCTTGCCAGAATCAACTGAAGATTTATAAGCTTTGGTATCATCAAGTGGAATGTAACCATTTTCTTCTACGACAGCTTGACCATCAGAGCTTAAAATAAAGTTGATGAAATCTTGAGCAGCTTCACTTATCTTATCTTTGGTAACAATGTTAAATGGTCGAGAAATCTTGTAGCTTCCGGATTTAATATTGGCAACACTTGCTTCAGTACCATCAATTTTCAAAACCTTGACGGTATCATCCAAAGAACCTAGCGAAGCATAGCCGATGGCTGACTTATCTCCAGCTACTGTCGTTAGCATAACAGAGGTCGAGTTAGTAACAATGGCTTTGTCCGTTGTCAAATCAACCTTTTCACCATTTTGCTCTTCTTGGACTTCGAAAAGTTCAACAAACGCGCCGCGCGTCCCTGAACCATCTTCACGGGAAACAACGCTGATATTACCAGATGCAGATGAAGAAGCAGACGAAGAGCCCCCGTTTGATTTACCACAAGCTGAAAGTCCCACTAGAGCCGTCAAACCAGCTAAAGCCAGTACTGAAAACAATTTACATTTTTTCATGATGTTCTCCTTTAAAATCTTTACAGTGACCATTATAGAGAGCAAACATCAAATCTATTACCATACTTTTGTAAAGTTTTTGTAAAATCAGCACCAAACGCTCGCTGTTCTCACACAGTTAAATAGGCAGTTGCTTTAAAAAATGCTATAATAAATGAAGCTTTAAGAAATACCCAAAAGGCAAAATAAGGCAACGAAAATTTAACCAGAGAGTCTAAACTCTTGATACGAAAGGAATCTTAAAAATCTTATGATGAATATGCGGCAAATGATGAAGCAAGCACAAAAAATGCAAAAACAGCTAGAAAAGAAACAAGCTGAGTTGGCAGAAACAAATTTCACTGGTAAATCCGCTCAAGAGCTCGTTACCGTAACTTTCACAGGTGATAAAAAACTGGTTTCCATTGATTATAAAGAAGCTGTCGTTGATCCTGAGGATGTCGAAATCCTACAAGATATGACTGCACAAGCCATCAATGATGCACTCAGCCAAATTGACGAAGCAACTAAAAAAACAATGGGAGCATTTGCAGGTAAATTACCATTCTAGAAAACAAAAATGGATTGGCAGAGCCAGTCCATTTCTATTTGTCATGATATGGTTTGATTTTCATTGAGTATTAGTCCAAGGGATCTACAAACCAAATTGTAAATTGAAGAAATTCTTTTTCTTGCTCCAATCGGTAACAAAAACCTTGTTTTTCCAGAATTTGTTTGACCAAGTAAAGTTCTACCTCTGTCCCCCCATCTTCTTTAGCTCTGCTAAAATCTGGACGATAGAACGGAAGAAATAATTTGTCTAGTTCTTCCTTGTCAGGTAAATGCTCTGCTTGATTTTCAATTCGTAGATAATGCTCCGTTAAACTTACTCGGATAGCCCCTCCTTCCTTTGTATAGCGAAAGGCATTATCCAAAAGATTCTTTATTGCTTTTACAAAATAAGTTGAATTAAGGCTGACCCATACTGGCTCAAGATTTACGATGAATTGGTAAGAATGGACTTTTGCAAGTGCCTCATAGGGCGTCAAATACTGCTCTATCAGTTCTTTCAAATCAACTCGCTCTTGCTTAACTTTCAAACTGAGATCCAAATTTGTGGCTTCCAAGATGGAACAAACTAACTGTGATTGCTCTTGCAAAATGTCTCGACATTTCTTCAAATAAGTCTCGTGATCTTTAAACTCTCCGACGTTATAAATCATGCCCTCTACAAGACCTAACATACTAGCAATGGGCGTTTTTAACTCGTGAGCAGTTATTCGCAAAAAATCAGCCTGCTCCTCTTCACGCGCCGCCCTTTTTACATTTTCAGCTCTTAATTCTTCAATACTTGTCAGTAATTTAGAATAAAGATAGTTCACATCCTGTGCCAAGATTGAAATTTCATCTTGACCGCTAACTTGACAAGATATTCCCTCTTCCATCAATTGCATTTGCCTTGCTGTCTGCGAGATGGCCTTGATGCGTTTGGTAGAAAGGTGACTGTAAATATAGGCCACCAAAGTTGACAATAATATAATAGCCAACAAAATAAAAGGATAAAATGTCACTAAAACTTGACTAACACCAGACAAAGATTGAAAACCATATTCAGCTTGAACAATGTATTTTTCTCCATCAGAACTCGTGATTAATTTTGACCAACTTCCGATTTGATCAAAATTTCCCTTTTCCAAATAATGCTGACTTTGAGCTATATAGTCAATTGAAACAAGAACAAGACAAAAGAGCCTCGTAAAAAGTATTGCAACTTGGTAATACCTTTTTGAG
>NZ_SPGF01000045.1 GCF_005844455.1 Streptococcus mitis
TCGTTTATGAAAGTCCAGATTTTTCTTATCTTTGAGAGCTTTTGTGAGAATGTTTTTGTCATTGGTAGTAAATGTTGCTTGTGTCATATATCTATTATACGTCAATTTTTGATTTTTGTTAAGTATAAAAAATCTTATACTTTTCGAAAATCTCTTCAAACCACGTCAGCTCTATCTGCAACCTCAAAACAGTATTTTGAGCAACCTGTGGCTAGTTTTCTAGTTTGCTTTTTTATTTTCATTGAGTATTAAATTATCAGTCTATTGCAACTTTTCTCATGTGAGTCATTTGGCTTGCTATTTGTTTTCCTTAGTAGTATACTAAGGTAGTAATCATTAAGAAGTGGTTACAAATAATAATGAATGAGGTGAAATAAAATGGTAGAATTGAAAAAAGAAGCAGTAAAAGACGTAACATCATTGACAAAAGCAGCGCCAGTAGCATTGGCAAAAACAAAGGAAGTCTTGAACCAAGCTGTTGCTGATTTGTACGTAGCCCATGTGGCTTTGCACCAAGTACACTGGTATATGCGTGGTCGTGGTTTTCTTGTATGGCATCCAAAAATGGATGAGTACATGGAAGCTCTTGATGGTCAATTGGATGAAATCAGCGAACGTTTGATTACACTTGGAGGAAGCCCATTCTCAACTTTGACAGAATTCCTTCAAAATAGTGAAATCGAAGAAGAAGCTGGTGAATACCGCAATGTTGAAGAAAGCTTGGAACGTGTCCTTGCTATCTACCGTTACTTGTCAGAACTCTTCCAAAAAGGTTTGGATGTTACTGATGAAGAAGGTGATGATGTGACAAACGGTATCTTCTCAGACGCTAAAACTGAAACTGATAAAACAATCTGGATGCTTGCCGCAGAACTTGGACAAGCACCTGGTTTGTAAGAAATAAGGCAACATAGATAAATCTGTAGGAAATTTCTTACAGATTTTTTCTATTCTGGAAGCTATTCCAAACCAGTCTTTTTTTGAGTTTTTTGATAAAATAGTACTATCAGTAAAAAGGATGGAAGCATGACTAAGAAAATCGTAGCTATTTGGGCCCAGGATGAAGAGGGTGTGATTGGGAAGGACAATCGTCTGCCTTGGCATTTGCCAGCAGAATTGCAACACTTTAAAGAAACAACCCTGAATCATGCTATCTTGATGGGGCGCGTGACCTTTGATGGAATGGGACGTCGTCTGCTTCCAAAACGGGAGACCTTGATTTTGACACGTAACCCGGAAGAAAAGATAGATGGGGTGGCTACTTTTCAGGATGTCCAGTCTGTCTTGGACTGGTATCAGGCTCAAGATAAGAATCTCTATATTATCGGTGGAAAGCAGATTTTTCAAGCTTTTGAACCCTATTTAGATGAAGTAATTGTCACTCAAATCCATGCTCGGGTAGAGGGAGATACCTATTTCCCTGAGGAGTTTGACTTGTCCCTTTTTGAGATAGTATCAAGCAAATTTTATACTAAAGATGAGAAGAATCCTTATGATTTTACCATCCAATACCGCAAGAGAAAGGAAGTCTAATGGAACGTAGTATATTTGGTTTTTTTACAGCCATGCTGTGTTTGGTCTGCTTGCTTGCTGGAGCACAGGCTTTTCGTAAAAAGCGCTATGGACTTTCTGTCCTGCTCTGGTTAAATGCTTTTACCAATTTGGTCAATAGTATTCATGCCTTTTACATGACCTTATTTTAGATAGAATGACAGTATAGAATAGAACGGAAGGAAATCATGCCTACAAATAGGAAAAATGATATGATGGTTTATTGCTCATTTTGTGGCAAAAGCCAAGAAGAAGTACAAAAAATAATCGCTGGCAACAACGCTTTTATCTGTAATGAATGTGTGGAGTTGGCCCGGGAAATCATTCGGGAGGAGTTGGCTGAGGAAGTCTTGGCAGACTTGTCAGAAGTTCCAAAACCAATCGAACTCCTCCATATCTTGAATCACTATGTAATTGGTCAAGGTCGTGCCAAACGTGCCTTGGCAGTAGCGGTTTACAACCACTACAAACGCATCAATTTCCACGATACGCGTGAGGAGTCAGAAGATGTGGATTTGCAGAAGTCAAACATCTTAATGATTGGCCCAACTGGTTCAGGGAAAACTTTCCTTGCCCAGACCTTGGCTAAGAGCTTGAATGTTCCTTTTGCCATTGCGGATGCGACAGCTCTTACTGAGGCTGGTTATGTGGGTGAGGACGTGGAAAATATCCTTCTCAAACTCTTGCAGGCTGCTGACTTTAACATCGAGCGTGCAGAGCGTGGTATTATCTACGTAGATGAAATTGACAAGATTGCTAAGAAAAGCGAGAACGTTTCTATCACACGTGACGTTTCTGGTGAAGGGGTGCAACAAGCCCTTCTCAAGATTATCGAGGGAACTGTTGCTAGCGTACCGCCTCAAGGTGGACGTAAACATCCACAACAAGAGATGATTCAAGTGGATACTAAAAATATCCTCTTCATCGTGGGCGGTGCTTTTGATGGTATTGAAGAAATTGTCAAACAACGTCTGGGTGAAAAGATTATCGGCTTTGGTCAAAATAACAAGGCGATTGATGAAAATAGCTCCTACATGAAAGAAATCATCGCAGAAGATATTCAAAAATTCGGTATTATCCCAGAGTTGATTGGACGCTTGCCTGTCTTTGCAACTCTTGAGCAATTGACAGTGGATGACTTGGTTCGCATCTTGAAAGAACCAAGAAATGCCTTGGTCAAACAATACCAAACCTTGCTTTCTTATGATGATGTCGAGTTGGAATTTGACGACGAAGCCCTTCAAGAGATTGCCAATAAAGCCATCGAACGTAAAACGGGTGCGCGTGGTCTTCGCTCGATTATTGAAGAAACCATGCTAGATATCATGTTTGAAGTACCGAGCCAGGAAAATGTGAAATTGGTCCGCATCACAAAAGAAGCTGTCGATGGAACGGATAAACCAATCCTAGAAACAGCCTAGAGGTGACTATGGAGCTTAATACACACAATGCTGAAATCTTGCTCAGTGCGGCTAATAAATCCCACTATCCGCAGGATGACCTGCCAGAGATTGTCCTAGCAGGGCGTTCAAATGTTGGTAAATCCAGCTTTATCAACACTATGCTGAACCGTAAGAATCTGGCCCGTACATCGGGAAAACCTGGTAAAACCCAGCTGCTCAACTTCTTCAACATTGACGACAAGATGCGCTTTGTGGATGTGCCGGGTTATGGCTATGCCCGTGTTTCTAAAAAGGAACGTGAAAGGTGGGGGCGCATGATTGAGGAGTATCTAACGACTCGGGAAAATCTCCGTGCAGTAGTCAGTCTAGTTGACCTCCGTCACGACCCGTCAGCAGATGATGTCCAGATGTACGAATTTCTCAAGTATTACGAGATTCCGGTTATCATCGTTGCGACCAAGGCGGACAAGATTCCGCGTGGTAAATGGAACAAGCACGAATCAGCAATCAAAAAGAAATTAAACTTTGACCCAAGTGATGACTTCATCCTCTTTTCATCTGTCAGCAAGGCAGGGATGGACCAAGCTTGGGATGCAATCTTAGAAAAATTGTGAGGTAAAGAAAATGGCAAAAACAATTCATACAGATAAAGCTCCAAAAGCTATCGGACCATATGTCCAAGGAAAAATCGTTGGCAACCTTTTGTTTGCTAGTGGTCAAGTTCCTCTCTCTCCTGAAACTGGGGAAATCGTTGGAGAAACCATCCAAGAACAGACAGAACAAGTCTTGAAAAACATCGGTGCTATTTTGGCAGAAGCAGGAACGGACTTTGACCATGTTGTCAAAACAACTTGCTTCTTGAGCGATATGAACGACTTTGTTCCTTTTAACGAGGTTTACCAAACGGCCTTTAAAGAGGAATTTCCAGCTCGTTCAGCTGTGGAAGTAGCTCGTCTTCCTCGTGATGTAAAAGTCGAAATTGAAGTCATCGCAGAGATTGGATAAGCTAGTTGAAGTTTGGTTCGGCCAAACTTCTTTTGATATAAGGAGAAAAAGATGACAAAGAAACAACTTCACTTGGTAATTGTGACAGGGATGAGTGGTGCAGGGAAAACGGTGGCCATTCAGTCCTTCGAGGATCTAGGTTATTTCACTATTGATAATATGCCGCCAGCTCTCTTGCCTAAGTTTTTGCAGTTGGTGGAAACAAAGGAAGACGACCATAAGTTGGCCTTGGTGGTGGATATGCGCAGCCGTTCTTTCTTTTCAGAAATTCAAACTGTTTTGGATGAGTTGGAAAACAAGGAAGAACTGGACTTTAAAATCCTCTTCTTGGACGCAGCTGATAAGGAATTGGTCGCTCGTTATAAGGAAACCAGACGAAGCCACCCTCTAGCAGCAGACGGACGGATTTTGGATGGAATCAAGCTAGAGCGTGAACTCTTAGCACCTTTGAAAAATATGAGTCAAAATGTGGTGGATACGACTGAACTCACTCCTCGTGAACTACGTAAAACCCTTGCAGAGCAGTTTTCAGATCAGGCACAAGCCCAGTCTTTCCGTATCGAAGTCATGTCTTTTGGCTTTAAATATGGAATCCCGATTGATGCAGATTTAGTCTTTGATGTGCGCTTTTTGCCAAATCCCTATTACCTTCCAGAACTGAGAAACCAAACGGGTGTGGATGAACCAGTGTATCACTATGTCATGAACCATCCTGAGTCAGAAGACTTCTATCAACATTTGTTGGCCTTGATTGAGCCGATTTTGCCAAGTTACCAAAAGGAAGGTAAGTCTGTACTAACCATTGCCATGGGTTGTACGGGCGGACAACACCGTAGTGTGGCCTTTGCTAAACGATTGGCGCAGGACTTATCCAAGAATTGGCCTGTCAATGAAGGGCATCGCGATAAAGACCGAAGAAAGGAAACGGTAAACCGTTCATGAGAAAACCAAAGATAACGGTGATTGGTGGAGGAACTGGAATTCCCGTCATTCTAAAAAGTCTGCGGGAAAAAGATGTGGAAATCGCTGCTATCGTTACGGTGGCGGATGATGGTGGTTCTTCAGGTGAACTACGAAAAAATATGCAGCAGTTGACACCGCCAGGCGATCTCCGCAATGTCCTTGTGGCCATGTCGGATATGCCTAAGTTTTATGAGAAAGTCTTTCAGTATCGCTTCTCTGAGGATGCCGGATCCTTTGCTGGTCATCCATTGGGCAATCTCATCATTGCTGGTCTGTCAGAAATGCAGGGCTCGACCTATAATGCCATGCAGTTGCTGAGCAAATTTTTCCATACAACTGGGAAGATTTATCCTTCCAGTGACCATCCTTTGACCCTTCATGCAGTCTTTCAGGATGGGACAGAAGTGGCTGGAGAGAGTCATATTGCAGACCATCCGGGCATGATTGACCATGTCTATGTGACCAATACTCTCAACGATGATACACCTCTGGCTAGCCGTCGAGTTGTGCAGACCATTCTTGAAAGTGACATGATTGTCCTAGGGCCTGGTTCCCTCTTTACCTCGATTTTGCCCAATATTGTGATTAAGGAAATTGGTCATGCACTTTTGGAAACCAAGGCAGAAATAGCTTATGTCTGCAATATCATGACCCAACGTGGGGAGACGGAACACTTTACAGATAGTGACCACGTGGAAGTCTTGCATCGTCACCTTGGTCGACCTTTTATCGATACGGTCTTGGTGAATATCGAAAAAGTACCGCAGGAATACATGAATTCCAATCGATTTGATGAATACTTGGTGCAGGTGGAACATGATTTTGCTGGTCTTTGTAAGCAAGTTCCACGTGTGATTTCATCCAACTTTCTTCGTCTGGAAAATGGAGGTGCCTTCCACGATGGGAATTTGATTGTGGATGAGTTGATGCGGATTATACAGGTGAGAAAATGAGTTTCACAGTAGCAGTAAAAGAAGAAATCCTGGGTCAACACCATCTGAGCCAGCATGAATTATCTGCCATTATCAAGATGTCTGGTAGTATCGGTCTCTCAACTTCAGGCTTGACCTTGTCTGTTGTGACAGAAAATGCCAAGCTGGCTCGTCACCTCTATGAGTCCTTTCTCCATTTCTATGAAATCAAATCAGAAATTCGCCATCACCAAAGGAGCAATCTTCGCAAGAATCGGGTCTATACTGTTTTTACGGATGAAAAGGTACAGGACTTGCTGAGTGATTTGCACTTGGCGGACTCCTTCTTTGGCCTGGAAACAGGTATTGATGAGGCAATTTTATCGGATGAGGAAGCAGGCCGTGCCTATCTCTGTGGTGCTTTCTTGGCAAATGGGAGCATTCGTGACCCTGAATCGGGTAAGTACCAGTTGGAAATCAGTTCTGTTTATCTGGACCATGCGCAAGGTATTGCCTCTCTTCTCCAGCAATTTTTACTAGATGCCAAGGTGCTTGAGCGCAAGAAAGGGGCAGTGACCTATCTCCAGCGAGCCGAAGATATTATGGACTTTCTTATAGTAATCGGAGCCATGAAGGCGCGTGATGATTTTGAGAGAGTAAAGATTTTGCGGGAAACTCGTAATGACCTCAATCGGGCTAATAATGCTGAAACGGCTAATATCGCTCGGACAGTCTCTGCCAGCATGAAGACCATCAACAATATCAGCAAAATCAAAGATATTATGGGTTTAGAAAATCTGCCAGTGGATTTGCAGGAGGTAGCGCAGTTGCGGATTCAGCACCCAGACTACTCTATCCAGCAGTTAGCAGATAGCCTCAGCACCCCTCTGACCAAAAGTGGTGTCAACCACAGACTCAGAAAGATAAATAAATTAGCTGATGAACTATAAAACCACGAATCCTATGTGACTCGTGGTTCTTTTTTATAAACTGGTTGAGTGTTTTGGTTGTACTTTTTGCTCAGGGTCGATGTAGTTGATGGCATTGTTGACAGCAGTTGGAGCTTCTCCCAGTCCTGTCGCAATCAAATCAATTTTTCCGTCATAGTAGCAGCAGTCACCGATAGCATAGATACCTGCTTGGCTAGATTCCTGTTTGCTGTTGACAATAATCTTGTGGCGGTTGAGGTCCAGATCCCAGTTTTTAAGGTTACCGACAGAAGATTTGAAACCATAGTTGACAAAGAGGTGGTCTAGGTCAATCGTTTCGATTTCATCAGATTTAACTTTTGTGATTTCAAGTTTATCAAGCGTTTTTCCATCTCCAAGGAGTTGGCTAGGGACGAATGGTGTCTTGATGGTTACAGATGATTCTTGCAAGGCTTGGACACTGTGCTCCAAGGCACGGAAATTATCTCTGCGGTGAACAAGGGTAGTTGGCGCAATTTTTTCAAAAGCCAAAGCCCAATCCACAGCTGAGTCTCCCCCACCAAGAATCGTCACTTTCTTACCAGCATATTGCTGAATATTGGAAATGTGGTAGTGGATATTTTCATACTCCTCAACACCTTCAAGTTCCAAAGGACGTGGTTTGAAGGCACCGCCACCCATAGCGATGATGACTGTTTTAGACAGGTGACTTCCTTTAGAAGTTGTAATGGCAAAGCCTTCTTCTTGTTTTTCAATCTCAAGAACCGTTTCATTGAGATGAATAGGGGTATCAAAGCCATTTAATTGCTTGATTAGACGATTAGTCAACTCTTCTCCAGTCAGATTTGGGAAACCCGGGACGTCTAAGATTTCCTTTTCAGGATAGAGAATAGCAGGTTGTCCACCTAGCTGGGGAAGGGAGTCGATGATTTGGACCTTGGCTTGGCGTAGGTGGGCGTAAAAGGCTGCAAAAAGACCGACAGGACCACCACCTACAATGGTAATATCATATAGTTGAGACATGGTTTCTCCTTTGTTTTTTCTAGTCATACTCTTCGAAAATCTCTTCAAACCACGTCAGCGTCGCCTTACCGTACTCAAGTACAGCCTACGGCTAGCTTCCTAGTTTGCTCTTTGATTTTCATTGAGTATCAGTTTATTTTATCATATTTTTTCTTTAATTTAAAATGAAGTAGGATAGGGAAAAAAATGTCAGAAAAATGGTATAATAGAAAGGAACGTGTTTGGACAGAGAGGAGACAGCAGATGAACTTTCAACAATTATCCAACCTGCAATATTGGACTAGCTTGTTTTCTAGTCCTTGGAGTATTGCCATCAATTTGTTTGATATTTTGATTGTGACCTATATTTTATATCGTTTTACAAAAGCGATAGCTGGTACCAAGATTATGATTTTGGTGCGAGGGGTCTTGATCTTTGTATTAGCCCAGGTTGTGGCCAATATCCTTGGTTTAACAACGATTTCTTGGTTGATTAATCAGATTATCACCTATGGGGTTATTGCTGCAGTTGTTATCTTCTCTCCAGAGATTCGAACTGGTTTGGAACGTTTGGGAAGGGCGACAGATTTCTTTTCTACTACTCAAATTAGTGCAGAAGAGCAAATGATTCGTGCCTTTGTCAAGTCAGTTGAATATATGAGCCCTCGTAAGATTGGTGCTCTGGTTGCTATTCAACGAGTTCGAACCTTGCAAGAATATATTGCGACAGGTATTCCCTTGGATGCCAAGATTTCAGCAGAACTCCTCATCAATATTTTTATTCCCAACACCCCCCTACATGATGGAGCTGTGATTATCAGAGAAAATCGAATTGCAGTCACCTCTGCCTATCTGCCCTTGACAGAAAGTACAGGGATTTCCAAGGAATTTGGGACCAGACACCGGGCGGCTATCGGTTTGTCAGAAGTATCCGATGCCTTGACCTTCATTGTTTCAGAGGAAACAGGTGGCATTTCTATTACCTATAACGGTGTTTTCAAGCACGACTTGACGATTGAAGAATTTGAAGCAGAGCTACGAGCAATTCTTTTGCCAGCTGTTGAGGAAAAAGTCAGTTTCAAGGACCGTTTGCTAGGAGGTTGGAAATATGAGAAAAAATAGTCTATATATCATTTCATCTCTCTTTTTTGCTTGTGTCTTATTTATCTATGCAACGTCAACCAACTTTCAAAATAGCAATACCGCAAGGCAGGTCAAATCAGAAACCTACACCAATACGATAGCGAATGTTCCTATCGATATTCACTATGATGATGACCAGTATTTTATTAGCGGATTTGCATCAGAAGTTTCAGTGATATTAACCGGTGCCAATCGTGTGACCTTGGCCAGTGAAATGCAGGAAAGTACTCGTAAGTTTAAGGTCACGGCAGATTTGACAGATGCTAGCGTTGGAACGATTGAAGTTCCCTTGAACATTGAAAATCTTCCAAGTGGATTGACCGCTGTGGCAACACCTCACAAAATCACAGTGAAAGTTGGGAAGAAGGTTAAGCGAGATGGGATGATTGTTGTGCCACAAGTTGACCAAAGCCAGATAGATCCGAAACTACAGCTTGATAGTGTAACCGTATCAAACGAACGAGTTTCAGTTACAACTGACCAGGAAACATTAGCTAAGATTGACAAAATTATTGCACTTTTACCAACCAGCGAACGCATAACAGGTAATTATAGTGGCTCAGTACCCTTGCAGGCAATCGACCGCAATGGGGTTGTCTTACCAGTAGTGATCACTCCGTTTGATACGACAATGAAGGTGACTACAAAACCTGTATCACCAAGTTCAAGCACAAGCAGTTCGTCGGAGACATCTTCGTCAACGAAAGCAACTAGTTCAAAAACGAATTAAAAATAGAAAAAGGATTTTATAAAAATGGGTAAATATTTTGGGACTGATGGAGTCCGTGGAGAAGCTAACGTAGAACTAACGCCAGAATTGGCCTTTAAATTAGGACGTTCTGGAGGCTATGTTCTTAGTCAACATGAAACGGAAGCACCGAAAGTCTTTGTAGGACGTGATACACGTATTTCAGGGGAAATGCTAGAATCTGCCTTGGTGGCAGGTCTCCTTTCAGTAGGAATTCACGTGTATAAATTAGGCGTTCTGGCAACACCAGCAGTAGCTTACTTGGTTAAAACTGAAGGAGCAAGTGCCGGGGTCATGATTTCTGCCAGCCACAATCCAGCCCTTGATAATGGGATTAAGTTCTTTGGTGGGGATGGCTTCAAACTAGATGACGAAAAAGAAGCAGAAATTGAAGCCTTACTAGATGCTGCGGAAGATACTCTTCCTCGTCCAAGTGCAGAAGGCTTGGGAACCTTAGTAGATTATCCAGAAGGCTTGCGTAAGTATGAAGGCTATCTGGTTTCAACTGGAACTCCTCTTGAAGGTATGGAAGTTGCCTTGGACACAGCAAATGGTGCAGCTTCTACAAGTGCCCGTCAAATCTTTGCAGATCTTGGTGCTCAATTGACGGTTATCGGGGAAACACCAGACGGTCTTAACATCAACCTTAATGTTGGTTCTACGCACCCAGAAGCCCTTCAAGAAGTGGTCAAAGAAAGCGGGTCAGCTATCGGTTTGGCCTTTGACGGAGACAGTGACCGTTTGATTGCTGTTGATGAAAATGGTGACATCGTTGATGGTGATAAAATCATGTACATCATCGGGAAATACCTTTCTGAAAAAGGACAATTGGCTCAAAATACAATTGTGACAACTGTTATGTCTAACCTTGGTTTCCACAAGGCTTTGGATCGTGAAGGCATTAACAAGGCAGTCACTGCAGTTGGCGACCGCTACGTTGTTGAAGAAATGAGAAAATCAGGCTACAACCTTGGTGGTGAACAGTCTGGACACGTGATCTTGATGGATTACAATACCACAGGTGATGGTCAATTATCCGCTGTACAATTGACTAAAATCATGAAGGAAACTGGTAAGAGCTTGTCAGAGTTGGTCACAGAAGTAACCATCTATCCACAAAAATTAGTCAATATCCGAGTGGAAAATGCCATGAAGGAAAAGGCCATGGAAGTGCCAGCTATCAAGGCAATTATCGAGAAGATGGAAGCTGAAATGGCAGGGAATGGCCGTATCCTTGTTCGCCCAAGTGGAACAGAGCCCCTTTTGCGTGTCATGGCAGAAGCGCCTACAACAGAAGAAGTGGACTACTATGTTGATACCATCGCTGATGTAGTTCGAGCTGAAATTGGGATTGACTAAATCCTAGAAAACTAGATGAAAATAAAAATTTATGGTACAATAGCTTATAATATTGTAGCCGAGGGAGAAAGACATGAATCTTAAACGTGAACAAGAATTTGTTAGTCAGTATCATTTTGATGCGCGTAATTTTGAATGGGAAAATGAAAATGGAGCTCCTGAAACCAAGGTAGATGTGAACTTCCAATTGCTTCAACATGACCAAGAAAATCAAGTGACTTCCTTGATTGTCATCTTGAGCTTTATGATTGTATTTGATAAGTTTGTTATTAGTGGAACAATTTCACAGGTAAACCATATCGATGGTCGTATTGTCAATGAACCAAGTGAATTGAGCCAAGAAGAAGTGGAAACCTTGGCTCGTCCATGTTTGAACATGCTTAACCGTTTGACTTACGAAGTGACTGAAATTGCATTAGACTTACCAGGAATCAATTTGGAGTTCTAATATGAAACTAGCTGTTATCACAGATTCTTCTGCCTATCTCAGTGCAGAGACCTTACAGAGAGAAGATTTGTTTGTCTTGGATATTCCTGTAAATATTGATGGTGATGAGTATGTCGAAGGTATCAATCTGACTGCTGAGGAATTTTACCAAAAAATGGCTCAGGCTTCTGAATTGCCTAAGACCAGTCAACCAAGCATTGCCAAGTTAGATGAAATCATAACTTTGCTCAAAGAACAAGGTTATACACATGCCTTGGGGCTTTTCCTATCTTCTGGAATTTCAGGTTTTTACCAAAATATTCAGTATATGATAGATGAATATGAGGGCTTAACCATTGCTTTTCCAGACACTTTGATTACAAGTGCTCCTCTGGGTATCATGGTTGAAAGTGTCTTTAATTGGCGTGACCAGGGCGATGATTTTGCCAGCATTCAGGATAAGCTAGCCATTCAAATCAGCCGTACGTCAGCCTTTATCATGGTAGATGATTTGGACCATTTGGTGAAAGGTGGACGTCTTTCAAATGGGGCTGCCATTTTGGGCAATTTGCTTAGTATTAAGCCAATCCTCTATTTCAACGACCAAGGTGTGATTGAAGTTTACGAAAAAGTTCGTACTGAGAAGAAAGCAACCAAACGTTTAATTGAAATTATCAAGGAAGCAACAGCTTCAGGTCAATATCGGGTCATTGTCATTCATGGAAATGCTCCTGAAAAGGCTGCGGAATTGCGCCAACACTTGCTTGAATCTGGAGTGGGTACGGATATTTCACTTGCTACATTTGGCAGTGTCATTGGGACACACCTAGGATCAGGAAGTATTGCTCTGGGTTATATTCCAGTGATTTAGTTAGCGATTCTAGACTAGTTGAGAAGGCTTGTATCTTAGAAATTGAACACGGACTACCTGCCTCTTGAAAAAAAGATGCCTGTCTTGCCTTTTATGGAAAGTCAGAGCCATTCCCTATTTTTCATGGGTAGCTAAGGTCCTTTGCATCTTGATAATTGAACACGCCTGTAACCCTGTGTGAAAAAGATAGTTCTTCCAAGGAGTAGACACTTCTTGATCAGAACTCCTATTTTCACTTTGTGTTCTTACAGGCTTTGTATCTTAGACAGGAGTAGAGATGAGTATTCGAGTAATTATTGCTGGTTTTAAGGGAAAGATGGGTCAGGCTGCTTGTCAGATGGTCTTGGCTGATCCAGACTTGGACTTGGTAGCAGTTTTGGATCCTTTTGAGTCTGAGTCAGAATGGCAGGGAGTTCCTGTTTTCAAGGATAAGGCTGATTTAGCAGGCTTTGAAGCGGATGTCTGGGTAGATTTCACAACCCCAGCTGTTGCCTACGAAAATACACGCTTTGCCCTCGAAAATGGCTTTGCTCCAGTAGTTGGAACGACTGGCTTTACTAGTGAACAAATTGCAGAGCTAAAAGATTTTTCCCGTGCCCAAGATTTGGGTGGTTTGATTGCCCCTAACTTTGCCCTGGGTGCTGTCTTGCTTATGCAATTTGCGATGCAGGCTGCCAAATATTTCCCAAATGTGGAGATTATCGAGCTCCATCAT
The DNA here is from genome assembly GCF_005844455.1 of Streptococcus mitis. Classification (GTDB taxonomy): domain Bacteria; phylum Bacillota; class Bacilli; order Lactobacillales; family Streptococcaceae; genus Streptococcus; species Streptococcus mitis_BF. The sequence goes on from NZ_SPGF01000045.1 coordinate 13,028, forward strand.
GACAAGAAAAAGGATGCTCCGAGTGGAACAGCTATTAAAACAGCTGAGTTGATGGCGGAAGTTCGTGAATCAATCCAGCAAGGTGCGCCTGATGAGGAAGAATTGATTGCAGGTGCCCGTGGTGCTGACTTTGATGGCATGCGGATTCACTCAGTTCGTTTACCAGGCTTGGTAGCACATCAGGAAGTCATCTTTGGCAATCAGGGAGAAGGATTGATCCTCCGTCATGACTCCTATGATCGCAGCTCCTTCATGACAGGGGTGAATTTGGGAATTAAAGAAGTTGTCAAGCGTCATGAGCTTGCCTATGGATTAGAACACTTATTATGAGATTAACGCAAATGCCTTCTGAATTTCAGAAGGCTTTACCAGTATTAGAAAAAATTAAAGAAGCAGGCTTTGAAGCCTATTTTGTTGGAGGCTCTGTTCGAGATGCCCTCCTCAATCGTCCCATCCACGATGTGGACATTGCGACGTCTTCTTATCCAGAAGAGACCAAGCAGATTTTTCCGCGAACAGCTGATATCGGAATCGAGCACGGAACTGTCTTGGTCTTAGATGGGGACGAGGAGTATGAGGTGACTACTTTTCGGACAGAAGATGTCTATGTGGACTATCGCAGACCCAGCGCGGTTTCCTTTGTGCGTTCGCTAGAGGAAGACCTCAAGCGCCGTGATTTTACAGTCAACTCCTTTGCCTTGGACGAGACAGGGGAAATCATTGACTTGTTCCATGGTTTAGAGGATTTGGGAAAGCAAGTCTTGCGAGCAGTTGGAGTGGCTAGTGAGCGTTTCAACGAAGATGCTTTGCGGATTATGCGTGGCTTCCGTTTTCAGGCCAGCCTCGGCTTTGAACTTGAGCCAGAAACATTTAAGGCTATGAAGACCTTGACGCCACTTTTGGAGAAAATTTCTGTAGAGCGTACCTTCGTTGAGTTTGATAAACTCTTACTGGCTCCGTTTTGGAGAAGGGGCTTGACTTCCATGATTGAGAGTCAAGCTTATGATTATCTCCCTGATATGGCAGCTAGCCAGGATAAGCTCAACAGACTGTTTGATTTGGAGACTGATTTTACTTTTGAATCCTCTGAACAAGCCTGGTCAGCTCTTTTGTGGGCTTTGAAGATTGAAAATGCGCAGCCATTTTTGAAACATTGGAAGACCTCACGCCAATTTGCCAAGCAGGTACAGGATTTGCTGACTATTTTGGCTTTGCGTGAAAAGGGAGAATTGAGCAAGCGCGATTGTTACCGCTTTGAATTGGATTTGCTTTTACAAGCTGAAAATCTTCGTCAGGCTCAAGGAAAAGAAGTTAATCCACAAGCCATCACAGAAACCTACCAGAGTTTGACCATTCATGATAAGAAAGAAATTCAGATCAATGGCGGTATTCTGATTAAGGAATATGGCTATCAACCAGGGCCAGACTTGGGAGAAATTTTAACAGAGATTGAGTATGCCATTGTCGATGGAGAATTGGAAAATGACCGTCAAGCCATCCATGCTTATCTGAGGGAGAAAAAATGAGTGATTTTATCGTTGAAAAACTAAGTAAATCCGTCGGTGACAAGACTGTTTTTAAGGATATTTCCTTTATCATCCATGACTTGGATAGAATTGGTCTGATTGGTGTCAATGGAACGGGGAAGACCACCCTTTTAGATGTTCTTTCTGGTGTTTCTGGCTTTGATGGGGATGTCAGTCCATTTTCAGCTAAGAATGACTACCAGATTGGTTACTTGACCCAGGATCCTGATTTTGATGATAGCAAGACGGTCTTGGATACGGTTCTATCTAGCGATCTCAAGGAAATCCAGCTCATTCGTGAGTATGAATTGATCATGCTCAACTATAGTGAGGACAAGCAGGCGCGTTTGGAACGGGTAATGGCAGAGATGGACTCTCTCCAAGCTTGGGAAATTGAGAGTCAGGTCAAGACTGTTCTCAGTAAGCTGGGTATTCAGGACTTATCTATTCCTGTTGGGGAATTGTCAGGTGGTCTGAGAAGACGAGTTCAGTTGGCGCAAGTCCTTCTTGGCAACCACGACCTCTTGCTTCTGGACGAGCCGACCAACCATCTGGATATTGCGACTATTGAGTGGCTGACCCTCTTTTTGAAAAATTCCAAGAAAACCGTCCTTTTTATTACCCACGATCGTTATTTCTTAGATGCGCTGTCAACACGGATTTTCGAGTTGGATCGAGCTGGATTGACAGAATATCAGGGAAATTATCAGGACTATGTCCGTCTTAAGGCGGAACAGGACGAGCGAGATGCGGCTCTTCTCCACAAAAAAGAACAACTTTATAAGCAAGAATTGGTATGGATGCGCAGACAACCGCAGGCACGTGCGACCAAGCAACAGGCTCGTATCAATCGTTTCCATGACTTGAAGAAAGAAGTTTCAGGTGGTGCTGCTGAGACAGACTTGACCATGAACTTTGAAACCAGTCGTATCGGTAAAAAAGTCATCGAGTTTCAGGATGTTTCCTTCTCCTATGAAAACAAGCCCATTTTGCAAGATTTTAATCTCTTGGTGCAGGCCAAAGACCGTATCGGAATCGTTGGGGACAACGGTGTTGGGAAATCAACCCTACTCAACCTGATTGCAGGCAGTCTTGATCCGACAGCAGGACAAGTTGTGATTGGGGAAACCGTTCGTATCGCCTATTTCTCTCAACAAATTGAGGGCTTGGATGAAAGCAAGCGAGTTATCAATTACCTGCAGGCAGTGGCAGAGGAGGTCAAGACCAGTGGTGGTTCTACGACTTCCATCGCTGAGTTGCTGGAGCAGTTCCTCTTCCCACGTTCGACTCACGGAACCTTGATTGAGAAATTATCTGGTGGAGAGAAAAAACGTCTTTATCTCCTCAAACTGCTCTTGGAAAAACCAAATGTTCTTCTCCTGGACGAGCCGACAAATGATTTGGATATTGCGACTTTGACAGTCTTGGAGAATTTCTTGCAAGGCTTTGCAGGGCCTGTATTGACAGTTAGCCATGATCGCTATTTCTTGGATAAGGTAGCGACCAAGATTCTCGCTTTTGAGGATGGCAAGATTCGTCCTTTCTTTGGTCATTACACCGACTATCTTGATGAAAAAGCCTTTGAAACAGAGTTGGCCAATCAAGTGCAAAAGGCTGAAAAGGAAAAAGTAGTCAAAGTTCGAGAAGACAAGAAACGCATGACCTACCAAGAAAAGCAGGAGTGGGCAAGCATTGAAGGCGATATTGAAGCCTTGGAAAATCGTATCGCTGCTATTGAAGAAGAGATGCAGGCCAATGGCTCTGACTTTGGTAAGCTAGCGACTCTTCAAAAAGAACTGGATGAGAAGGACGAAGCACTCCTTGAAAAATACGACCGCTATGAGTATCTAAGTGACTTTGATAGTTAAAAGAATAGACTTCCTGCGAAACAAAATATGGTACAATAGTTCTATGAATTATGAAGCAAGCAAACAATTAACTGATGTACGA
>NZ_SPGF01000046.1 GCF_005844455.1 Streptococcus mitis
TTCTTTCAGCTTGATTATATTCAAGACTGGAATCACTGTGTGGTTTTATTTAGAAGCTAGTTTTTGCCCAACCTCTTTTTATACTCAATGAAAATCAAAGAGCAAACTAGAAAACTAGCCGCAGGTTGCTCAAAACACTGTTTTGAGGTTGTAGACAAAACTGACGAAGTCAGTAACCATACCTATGGCAAGGCGACGTTGACGCGGTTTGAAGAGATTTTCGAAGAGTATTAACTCAATATCAAACTGGCTACAATGGGACTAACAAAGACGTAGAGAATACCGGTGACACCGATAGCCAAGCCACCCATGGCTCCTGCTACAGAGCCGTATCGAAAGGCTGTTCCTGTTCCGACTGCGTGGCCTGTTCCTCCAAGAGAAAGACCAACAGCTACTGGATCGTCAATTTTCAACCACTTCAAAAGGGTTGGTCCGATCACACTGGTTAAAATCCCAGTTGCCACTACGACGACCAAGGTTACGGTGGTCAAGCCTTGCAATTTTTCTGTAATTCCTACTGCCATAGCGGTTGTCACTGACTTAGGAAAGAGAGAAATGGCTAGGAAAAAGTCCATGCCAAAGATTTTAGCTACAAGGGCTGTGAAAGAGGTATTAACCACTACCGCTATCAAACTACCAAAGAGAATACTGCGAGCATGGTGCTTCATCAAGTGAAAACTCTTATAAAGCGGAATCCCTAAAGCCACGGTCGATGGGACAATCAAGTTATTTAGATAAACCCCACCTTGATAGTAATCTTGGTAAGAAATACCCGTCACCTTTAGAAAGATGATAATGAAAACAGCTGACAAAAGCAAGGGCGTTGTCAATGGATGGGGAAAACGCCTGTAAATCAGCATTCCCACTAGATAAGCTAGGATAGACAGGGCAAGCCCAAACAGGGGATTGGAAACAAATTCACTCATTTGGCATCTCCTTTCTCATAATCTCCCTCAAACCGTCTCTTGATGAACTGAACTACCAAGGCTATGAGGATAATATTGATGACTGCTGCAAAAAAGACAATCAAAACAATTGGCAAAAGATAGGGAGCAATCACATCAAACTTTTCCATGATTCCCACTGCTGGCGGCAAAAAGAGAATGGTCATATTGGCCAGCAAGAAATTCCCCACCATGTTGACATGCCTAGTTCTCAGCCACTTAAACTGTAGGGCTAAAAAAAGAATAATCAAGCCGATAATACTGCCCGGGATGGGCAAATGAAAGAAACTGGAAATCCCCTCTCCGATTAGAGAAATCACAAAGAGAATCATTAATTGAACATATAATTTCATCCTAAACTCCACGAAATATACTTCTTGCATACCAGTTTACTCTTTTTTCAGAAAATTTCAAGCAAATACACAAGAGTTGATGAAAGTTTGAAAAGAAAGGGGATACAGGCATTTGAAGATTTGTAAAAACAGGTGTGATGTAGGATAAAAGATTTCAGCATCCTTCTTGCCAGCTTAATTTAAAAGTAGTATAATTATTGCATGCGCAATCATCTTGTGATACAGAGATTGTCCGTGAATGGACTTTCTTCTATTTATGACTCTAAAAAGAAAGGAGATACTATGACCTATTTGGAAAAATGGTTTGACTTCAATAGTCGTCAGAAAGAAATTGAAGGTCTCTTGGAAGAGACCATTGCGCAGCAGAGTGACCAAAGTCTGACCTTGAAAGAGTTTTACCTGCTCTACTATCTGGACTTGGCCCAAGAAAAGTCTCTACGACAAATTGACCTGCCAGATAAGCTTCATCTGAGCCCAAGCGCTGTTTCTCGAATGGTGGCTAGATTAGAAGAGAAAAACTGTGGCTTGCTTAGTCGCAGATGTTGCGACCAGGATAGACGGGCTAGTTTTATCTGCCTGACTGACGAGGGACAAACAACCCTGGCTTATCTACAAAAGGCCGTCGAAGAAAGATTGAAAACCAGTCTTGATTTCTTGCCTTAATGAGTATTTTTTAAAAAAGTTGCGTGCGCAATCATTTTTCTTGACATTCCTCTTTTCAAGGAGTACAATAAAGTCATGATTGAACAAAGGAGTTTTATATGATCGAAATTACCTATCTAGACACCAGCAAACAAGAGAGAACCATGACTTTCGAGTCTTACCAAGACTTTGAACGTTCTCAACAAGCTTGCCTTATCGGTGTCGCAGACTATTACCCAGTTCAAAAATTGACCTATAACGGTCATGATTTGGACTACCATGGGACTTACGGAGATGTCTTCTTCTATCTCATGAAACAAGATTTAAGCCAATATAACTAAAAAAGGAGAAATACAATGGCAAAAGCAATTACAGATGCAACATTTGAACATGAAACAAAAGACGGTTTGGTCTTGGTAGACTTCTGGGCAACTTGGTGTGGTCCATGTCGTATGCAAGGTCCAATCTTGGATAAATTGTCTGAAGAACTTTCAGAAGATGTCTTGAAAATCGTTAAAATGGACGTGGATGAAAATCCAAACACAGCTCGTGCTTTTGGAATCATGTCTATCCCAACTCTTCTCTTCAAAAAAAACGGCCAAGTTGTGAAACAAGTTGCTGGTGTTCACACTGCAGAACAAATCAAAGCAATCGTTGCTGAATTGAGCTAATCACACTAGAGACCAAGTGCTTCATTTGGTCTCTTTTTTCTTGCCCTTTGCCATTTTTCAAAAAATATGCTAGACTGTAGGTAGAATATTACGATGTTTGGGACATGCCATCGCTAAAAAAAACCACTACTTGGTATTTTTTAGCTCCCCTCAAGGGAGCTTTTTGCGTGCTCTGAACATTTTCCATTTTGGAAGGAGTACTATGAAACGTCAATCAGCCTTGGTCGTCTTTAGTGGCGGTCAAGATTCCACAACCTGCCTCTTTTGGGCTAAAGAACACTATGAAACAGTCGAAGCTGTCACCTTTGCCTACGGCCAACGCCATCATCTCGAAATTCAAGTTGCCCAAGAAATCACTAAGGAACAAGGTATTCGTCATCACATCCTCGATATGTCTCTGCTAGGACAAATCACTGAAAATGCCCTGACCTCTGATATGGAAATCGAGCAAAAAGAGGGAGAGCTTCCCAATACCTTCGTTGACGGCCGCAACCACCTCTTTCTATCCTTTGCAGCAGTTCTTGCCAAGCAACGTGGTATTAAAGACATCGTGACAGGTGTTTGCGAGACAGACTTCTCAGGCTACCCTGATTGTCGAGATGTCTTTGTCAAATCTCTCAATGTTACTCTCAACCTTGCCATGGATTACGACTTCGTTATCCAAACACCTCTCATGTGGCTAGACAAGGCTGAAACTTGGGAATTAGCCGACCAACTCGGTGCCTTTGACTATGTTCGTGAAAAGACCTTGACCTGCTACAATGGGATTATCGGAAGTGGCTGCGGTGATTGTCCAGCCTGTCACTTACGTCAACATGGTTTAGATGTTTATCTCTCACAAAAAGGGGAGGGCTAATGTTTTTTGCACCCAAAGAAATCAAACAGGAAACTGGGGAGTCTCTTGTCTACAATCCTCACAGAACCTTGGTATCAAAAGAATTTACCTTCTATGCTGCCCACCACCTCTTTCACTATGAAGGAAAATGCAAGTCCCTGCACGGCCATACTTATCATCTGCAGATTGCTATCAGTGGATTTTTAGATGAACGGGGTATGACCTACGATTTCGGAGATATCAAAGCAATCTACAAGAACTACTTAGAACCTCACTTGGATCATCGCTATCTCAATGAAACCCTGCCTTATATGAACACGACTGCTGAAAATATGGTTTACTGGATTTTCCAAACCATGAGTCAAGAGTTGCCAGATGAGCGCAGTCTCCGTTTGGAATACGTTCGCCTCTATGAGACTCCGACTGCCTTTGCGGAGTTTAGACGGGAGTGGTTAGATGACTAGGGAACGTGTCCTCAAACTACCAGTTCTGGAAATTTTCGGCCCAACCTTTCAAGGCGAAGGTCGTGCTATTGGGCAGAAAACCATGTTTGTCCGCACTGCTGGTTGCGACTACCACTGCGACTGGTGCGATTCTGCCTTTACTTGGGATGGTTCTGAAAAACCAACTCGTATGACAGCTGACGAAGTCATTGCTGAATTAGACAAGCTAGGGAGCTACGACTACGTTACCCTGTCTGGGGGAAACCCTGCTATCCTAGCAGCCAACATGGCTGAACTCGTCACCAAGCTCAAGGAACGCGGTGTCACTCTGGCTGTTGAGACCCAAGGCTCCCGCTGGCAAAATTGGTTAAAAGACATCGACCAGGTCACCCTGAGCCCCAAACCTCCTTCCTCCAAGACGGAAGTCAACTTTGAGACCTTGGACTTTATCGTTTCCCAACTGGACCCTGACAAAGTCACCTTTAAAATCCCTGTCTTTGATGATGCCGATTTGGCCTTTGCTAAAGGCATTCAAGAACGTTACCAACCAGATGTTCTCTTCTTATCGGCTGGAAATCCTGAGCCCAAGGCTACAGGAAATATTGTCCAAGACCAACTGGATCGCCTCAAAGAACTCTGGGAACGCGTCGCTGCTGACGATAGCTGGGGCAATGTCCGCGTCCTTCCTCAACTTCATACCCTCCTCTACGACAACCAACGTGGTGTTTAAGATTAGAAAGAAAAAATCATGTCACAACAAGAAGAAATGAAAAATCTAAGCCTACTGGGCAACAAAGAAACCAACTACATCTTCGAGTATCAACCAGATGTCCTCGAATCTTTTGACAATCGTCATGTGGAAAATGACTATTTTATCAAATTCAACTGTCCTGAATTTACCTCTCTGTGCCCAATCACTGCTCAGCCAGACTTTGCGACCATTTATATTTCCTACATTCCTGACAAGCTCTGTGTCGAGTCAAAATCCCTCAAACTCTACCTCTTTAGCTATCGAAATCATGGAGATTTTCATGAAAACTGTATCAACACTATCGGGAAAGACTTGGTCAACTTGCTAGACCCTCGCTATTTAGAAGTCTGGGGAAAATTCACTCCGCGCGGCGGCATTTCAATTGACCCTTACTACAACTATGGTAAACCTGGAACTAAGTATGAAGGCTTGGCAGAACAACGCCTCTTCCAACACGACCTTTATCCAGAGAAAATTGACAACCGCTAAACTCATACTCAATGAAAATCAAAGAGCAAACTAGGAAGCTAGCCGCAGGTTGCTCAAAGTACTGCTTCGAGGTCGTAGATAAGACTGACGAAGTCAGCTCAAAACACTGTTTTGAGGTTGCAGATGGACGCTGACGTGGTTTGAAGAGATTTTCGAAGAGTATCATACGAAAAAGCCCTGTTCCTCAAACTGAGGAGCAAGGCTTTTTGAGTTTCAACTATTCTTCTGTTCCAAGAAAGTTTTTCGCAACAAGGGCTGCAAGAATACCACCAACGATTGGGGCAAGGATGAAAATCCAAACTTGTTGAAGAGCTGCGCCACCTACAAAGACAGCTGGCGCCAAGCTACGAGCTGGATTTACTGAAAGTCCAGTGATGTTCAAGCCTACAAGGATCAAGGCTGTCAATGACAAACCAATGACCAAACCAGCGATTGCACCATTACCTTTGCTTGCTGATGTTACAGTCATGATAACTAGGACAAACAAGAAGGTTGCGATGACTTCAAACAAGAATCCACCAAAGACAGTGACACCGTTTGCCAAGGAATTTTCACCAAGACTAGCGGTCGACATACCTGAGTTAGACAAGAGGAAGAATACTGCAGCTGACGCAAGGAAAGCTCCAACTACTTGTCCAAGGATGTAGTTTACAAGCTCAGAAGATGACAAACGTTTGTTTACAAACATAGCGATCGAAACCGCCGGGTTCAAGTGAGCCCCTGAAATCGTCCCAATTGAGTAAGCTGCCACCACGATTGCCAGACCAAAGGCAAAAGCAATTCCAAGGTGTCCAAGGCCATCAAGACCATTTCCAAAAACAACAGCTCCTGTTCCGATGAACACAAGCATAAATGTACCGATTAATTCAGCAACAAATTTTTTCATGATAAGTCTCCTTTTTTCAAACTATGTATTAGTCTATCAAAAGAAGGAAAGGGTTTCAAGAAAATTGACTGGAAAGTTATTTGAAAATCATGAAACGACTCGCTTGAACTTAGTACTGAAAAGATTGAATAGCTTCTTTCAAGGCATCTTGTATACTATTTCTCTGGTCAAGTTAGATATAGACTTCCAACAGACAGGATCTAAAGTTGGAAAATTTGTAAAAATCTTCTCTTTCTTCTATCGGAAAATCAACAGTTTTTATCCAAGAAGCTACTTGCTCTTGCTCCAACTTCCCTTGTAAAATCGGTTCATAAAGTACTCTGGCTAAACGCCAATCTTCATCATTTGTAAAACGAATCTCAACACGTTTAAAGATTTTCCCAATGATTTCAAATGCTTCGGCTATATCTGACTTTGGAAAGCTAGGATGGCATATAACTTCCGTCAAGAGATCAGCCCCATGCGCAAATGCGTGGATCCACCCAAACTGATGAGAGTAACCCGTCGTCTCTTTTTCCTTTGTAAGATAGTGTAAGCCTTGATTTAGCATGGTAACCCTGATAGGAGAAGACAACTGCTGGTAATAAAGTGATTCCTTAGTACCATCTGCAGACAAAAGATTGGCATAAATAAGCGCCCTAAAAGAACGTTCAAGTGTTGGCAGACCTACCTTATCAATCTCTTTATCTATCCCTCCATCCGATGAAACCCCTTCAGCAATGAAATGAAATTGTTCCTGTGTAAATAGCTCTTCCTGAATTCCTCTAGCAAAGCTTGTAAAAACAAGGTCATCGCGAATTTCTGGAGAAGGATCTCCCAAATGATCAAGCAACCACTGGATTTCTTCCTGATGATAACTTGGTTTTTCTTCTGCTATTTTTCTAAGTAACTTTTGATACATGGGCAATACCTCTATATTTCTAGCAACTGTTCAAAAAGCCAGCCTTAAATGACTTAATATTGAATTCTCAATTAAATACAATCTGATAAAAAATGAAGTAAATAACTATCAATATCAACTCTACAGCAAGTTCAAATTTAACATCACGACCTTCAACGGTATGTTTGAAAACAGCTACAGCTAAGCTAAGTATAATGACGCTTAACAAGCCCATGAACATCATTCTAGAACAACCCTTCTATTCCCCTACTCTCCCAACTGGGCACTATAGGCGATAATCTGGTCAACGGTTTCTGACAAGAACTGGATGGTATCACGGAGTGGTTTGTCCGTTGAGATATCCGCTCCGATAATCATAGCTGACTCAAGCGGTGTCTTACTACCACCTGATTTAAGAAGATTGAGCCAATCTTCAGCTCCAGTTTCTGAATGTTTCAAATGAAGGTAACCCGCAGTCGAAATAACAAGTCCAGCTGAGTAAGTGTAGCTATACAAGCCCATGTAGTAGTGAGCTTGGCGCATCCAAGTGAGTGCCGCATCGTCGTCAATTTCAATAGCATCTCCCCAAAAATCCGTCAAGACTTCCTTCATAATGCTGTTAAGCTTGCTTGCTCCAAAGGTCTCCCCTTCTTCAATCAATGTATAAACCTTACGCTGGAAGGCTGCTTCCAAGAGGTGGGTGATGAAATTATGGAAGTAGGTGTCTGTCAAGCGATGAGCCAGAGCGAAGCGTTTTTGACGTGGGTCGTCAGATTGGAGCTCCAAGTAGTCACTAAGAAGCAATTCATTGAAAGTTGATGGCGCTTCAACATAGTAGGTCGACATATGAGCATTGAAGTAACTTTGGTGATTATCTGAAAAGATAAACTGACCAGAATGTCCGATTTCATGAATCAAGGTATAGACATCACTCAAACGACCTGTCCAGCTCATGAGGACATAAGGGTGTACGCGATATGGATCCGCCGCATAACCACCAGAATCCTTGCCACTATTGGCAGCGAAGTCCACCCAGCGCTCTTCTTGATAGCGAGCAACTTCCTGACAATATTCTTGTCCCAAAGGCTCTACCGACTTCATGACCAAATCATAGGCGTCCTCAATAGTCACTTCAGGATTCAGGGCGCTGTCCAAGTCCAATTTCCAGTCTGCAAAGGTCATCTTTTCAAGACCATTGACCTTGGCAACATGCTTGAGGTATCTCTGGGCAACTGGCGCAAAATCCTTCATGATGAGGTCAATCTGGCGGTCAAACATGGCACGGTCCACTTCTTGCTCAGCCAGAAGATAATCAAAGACGGAGTCGTATCCCTTCATATCTGCCAATAGTTTTTCTGACTTGACCTGAGCAAGATAGGCTGCCGCAGATGTATTTTGGTGCTTACGAAGTCCTTCTGAGAAAGAACGGAAGGATTTCTCACGGACTTCAGCATCCTCGTGGTTTTGGTAGAAATTTTCATAGGTAACAAAGCTGTTTTTATAGGTCTTGCCATTGGCTTCAAAGTCAGCCATTTCAAAATCCCCAGCACGCATCTTAGTATAAATGTCCTGTGGACTATAGAAAACTTCACCAAGATTGGTCAAAGCTTTCTCCACATCCGCCCCTAGATAGTGGGCTTTTTTGATTTTATCTTGACGAATGGCTGCCGTCAAGTGGGGTAGTTCACCCAAACGATCCAAGACTTCCTCATCTGCAGCGACTAAGGCATCGTCAAAGAAAGTCAAGGCTACACTGGCATCTGTTTCAAATTCCATCCCAGCTTGGGCAATATTAGCAAATTCTTCATTGCTATAGTCTGTCGTCTGAGGCATAAAGGAATAATTGCCGATATGACTCATCTGGATATAGATTTGTTCCAATTCCGCAAAGGCCTTCTCGAAATCTTCAAAAGTGTGAAGATTGCCCTTGTAGTCACGGCTAAATTGGTTGATATCTTCGCGAGCTTTTTCAATTGCACGCAAGAAATCCTCACGGTCTTGATATAGGGCAGTTAAATCCCAAAGTTCCTTCTCTGGAAATTCTGAACGGTGTTTTTGTTCCATTTTCTTCCTCTTATTTCTCTAATTCTAATAAAACACTAAGGGCTGATAAGGCGTAAAGCGGCGCTGTTTCTGCTCGTAAAATACGAGGTCCAAGCCCTGCCAAGATTGCTCCTTTAGCTTCAAAACTTTCAATTTCTGCTGCTGAGAGACCGCCTTCTGGACCAAAGATAAAGAGCAATTTGGCTCCTTTTTCAAGACCAGAGACTGCTTGCAGAAGCGCAGCAGCTTCTCCTTCTTTTGCTGATTCTTCATAGGCCACTACGATAGAGTCAAACTGGTCCAGTTGAGCTAAAAAATCTGCTTTTTTCTCGAAAAGCTGAATACTTGGAACAATATTACGTTTACTTTGTTCTGCTGCTCCAAGGGCAATTTTTTCTAGTTTTTCAACCTTTTTACACAATTTCTTGCCATCCCACTTAGCAACGGACCTATCGGCAGGAAAGGCCCAAATCTGTCTGGCACCCAGTTCGGTTACTTTTTGAGTGATAAACTCCAGCTTGTCCCCCTTGGGAAATCCAGATGCAATTGTCACTCGAACGGGCAGTTCCACATTGTCATCTAGTTCTTCTACTAATTCAAACTGACGGGCTTCCACATCCAGCACACGCGCCAAACGCTTAATGCCATCATCAAAGACCAAGGTCACTTCATCATCTTCCTTCAGGCGCATAACCTGAAACATGTGCTTGCTGGTTTCCTTGTCCTCAATGGTAACAGGAGAGACAGCACTGCCTTTTACAAAATACTGTTGCATGCTAGCCTCCAATCACACCTGAAATATCCTTGGTCTTCTTAAAGACACAGGCATTCCATTCCCCTTGCATCATGTGGGTTTCAAGGAAAAATCCAGCTGACTCAGCCGACTCGCGCACCATGTCCCACTTGTCCTTGATAATCCCACTCATGATCAGGTAGCCTTCATCCTTGACCAAGCGATAAGCATCGTCCGTCAGATGAATGAGAATATCCGCTAAGATATTAGCTACGATGACATCTGCCTCAATCTCAACCCCCTTAAGCAAATCTCCTGCCGCTACATGGATATTTTCCATGCCAGGATTGAGCTCAATATTTTCCTGAGCGACACGAACCGCCACATCATCTAGGTCGTAGGCGAAAATTTCCTTGGCACCAAGCAGAGAGCTAGCAATGGAGAGGACACCTGAACCAGTTCCTACATCAAGCACCGTTTCACCACCACGAAGAACCTGCTCCAAAGCAAAAAGGCTCATCTTGGTCGTTGGATGCGTTCCAGTCCCAAAGACCATACCAGGATCCAGCTTGATAATCTTTTCTCCAGCCGTCGCCTCATAGTCCGTCCACGACGGCACGATGGTCAAATCATGAGTGATACGAGCTGGTTCATAGTATTTCTTCCAGTTGTCAGCCCAGTCTTCCTCAGCCAAGGCTGTTGTACCCATCTTGACATCTCCCAAATCCATAAAATCAGTTAGTTCCGCGAGACGAGCCTGCAAATCTGCCTCAACCGTTGCTATATCAACCGTATCAGGGTAGTAGGCTGTCACTACGATTTCTTCTTGTTGCTCAACCTCTGGGAAGATCTCACCAAAACGGTCGACATTCCCCACATAGTCCATACTGTCTTCAATCGCAACACCTTGGGCACCTAACTCAATCAAGAGATTGGAGACCAGCTCCTCGCCCTCACGCTTCACTGTAACTTTTAACTCTTGCCATGTTTCCATTTTATATTGTACTTACCTTTCCATCAGGTTAAAAATAGTCTTTCCAATAACAATAATAAGATTATCTCTTAATTTCTTCTCTAACTCTAAGTCAATACCACTATTCTGTATGAATTTGTCTTCTACATTTCTATATAAGCGTTTTACTCTAGTGGGGTTTCCCGCATCAAAATGAGGTACGTAATGGTAAATTATGACAGGAACAGAACTTCTGATTGATTGTTCAGCAATCTGATTCCAGATATACCCATCAGTCTCTCCCAAAGAAACCCCATAAAGAATTATGATGTCAGAATTTTTTATAATATCGCTATTTTTAACATCCATATTTTCTCTATAGTTCTTCAAAACTAAATTTTTTATTAAGAATTCTTTTTGTTCTTCATCAAAACTATTTGAAATCTGTGTCTCGTCACTAACTCCTAAAACTGTGCAAATATCTACCGTTCCATGTGCATGAATTGGAGGCGCAATGTGAAATTTATAATTATTAGTTCGTAATTGATTGCTGAATGATTTTGCTGACCCATTATATAATTCATCTATGACATTTGTGTAATTAAGGGTTAATATATTTACAATGTCATGTTGATATGGATTTTCATTATATTTTTTATCGATAACAGGCTGATTGATTGCAGGGAGAGATTTCTTCATATTATTTAGAGTACTTACAAAATCAATTACATTGCCTTTCTCAAGATTCTTTTCTTGTTATATGCGTAGATAGTCTCTTAAATCGTCAATTACTTCACTAAAATCATCTATAAATTTCTCCCTCATTTCTATACTTAAGGAGATGAGGTCGTTATCTTTTGTCAATTTACCAATTGACAATTCAAAATCTGACCAATTTTCATAATCATTTACTTTATCAGAAAATAGAGACTCATAAATGAAATTTGAATATTCTTCCTCGTTCTCTTTCCTACTTATGTAAGCCCTATTTTGAAATTCATAGAAATCTTTATATCTTGTTTTCAAACCATATTGCAAATCCAAACCATTTCCAACTATATAAGTAATATTCATATCTTTGCCCTCTTGTGTTCCTAAAATCTAGAATAAGGATAAAATATCCACTATTCAAATTCAATTTCTTCATTTAAACTATTAAAGAGGTCTACTTGAGCTTCTACCTGCAATCTATTAACTAGCCAACCGCGTAATTCGGCTTGTTGAATAAAATCTTCGATTCTATTGACACCATTCAACTCCTTTAGAGTAACAACTACTCCAAAACGAATACCATAACCATCACCATTTTTTAACCGTTCAATTGTTTTTACACTCATTCCCCATTGAGGATTAGAAGGATTCAGAATCGGCTTAGCTTTTTTACGAGAAGAAAATTTTTCTCCTAAATGTTTGACATTATCCCATTTCCTAAAAACATTTCGTGCCGACTTTTCTCTCACATATCCTGGTGCATTTTCAGAATATTGATTGTCGTTATTAATTGTTTTAATGCCTTTCTTATCTAAAACTCCCAAACTAAGTTGCATTTCCGTATTAGTATAGTCAACTCCTTGATTTCTAGAACACTTTGGAAAATAGCACATAGTGGCCTTTGCTACATATGGATAGTGTTCTTTAGAAATTGGAACTGGGAAATCATAATTATAAGTTTCATATGCTCTAGAAACATCTGAGACTATAAATTTAATTTCATCATCAGGTGTAGACAAAATATCTTCTATTTTGATTGGCACAACCCCATATCCAAGTAAAGAAATGTCTGCGAATGTTTTTTTATCATTCCATGGTATCGCTGAATCAATTAATAAAGCCTTTGCTTCTTCACGACTTAATCCCATAATATGAATGAGGTAAGCCATTTTTCTAGCAATAAATGGAGCCGCAAAACTGGTCCCAGCTACTCGAGCCAGCCCTAGTGGTTCACAAACATTTATGAAGTCTCCGTTCCCCCCGCCATAGTATGAAACATCAGGTTTGATAAAGAAAGACAGGACAACTCCTTCGCGTGA
Organism: Streptococcus mitis; assembly: GCF_005844455.1. Taxonomy (GTDB): domain Bacteria; phylum Bacillota; class Bacilli; order Lactobacillales; family Streptococcaceae; genus Streptococcus; species Streptococcus mitis_BF. Next base: position 12,653 of record NZ_SPGF01000046.1, read on the forward strand.
ATAAGAAACGACTTGATTGCTAAAATCAACAGAATTTACAATAATTGAATTGAGTGAATCTGCTGGTGCTCCAATCTTTTTTCGTTGTCCATCAGGGGCAATCCCATTAGTGCCTGCAATAATAAAAATTACATCGTTATCAAATTGAATCTCGTCTAACAACGAACCCTCGACAGAAATAAAGTTTTCCCTAATTTCATCATTTGATCCAAGTGAAAGGTTCCAAACCTTAATATCAGGATTTTGAGATACAATTTCTCTAATCTGTTTGATAATTGTGAAGGAGTTGAAACCACTCTGTAAAGATATCCCAAAATGTCTGACTCTAAATCTTCCACATCCGTCATCTAGTTTTGGATTCAAACTAGCTCCATCTACTATTACCGAGGAAACTGCTGTACCGTGCTTATAGTCTTGACTTCCTTTGCTAATATCTGGTGAAATTAAATCATGATACTCTACCCACTCATTGAAATAAACTCTATCATCAAACAACGTATCGATGACACCAATAATAGGTTCATTAGTTGGAAAAGGGAGATTATTATAAAAAGTGTTCCCATCATTATAAAAATTCTCTGGTGACAGGCTAGAAAAATCTTCTACTATCATTGATACTAGATAAGGTGCTTTTAGCAGTAGTAACTCAATATTTTTTTCGTCAAGTAAAACAGTTGTCTGGTCCATGATGTTAGCTTCTGAAACATCAATATCAAGTTGTTTAAGTAATGTTAAGAGATTAGTTTTTACATCGTAGATTGTTACAATAGAATTACGTATAGTAGACATATCTGCCTGTTCAATACCAAATCCTTTGACAAAGCAAGCGTCTCTTAAGTATTGTTTGAATTTTGATTTCGACAGACCATACTTAGAATAATCAATTTGATTAAATTTTGAAGAGTCGGAGAACACCATACTCGTCATGGGAGCACTAGTAAAATAATCTTTGAATATTGTTATAACTTTTTTAGTATGCTCAATTGTCTTATCTAACACTTCCTTTGAAATGTAGTGTGTAATAATATGATTACTCTTATCATTACTAAATTTTGCACCCACAATCGTTTCATTTGGAATTGCATTTCCGCCACCCACATTAAAAAAACCATCGATACGATTGCTCTTAGCTAGGACACGATTATAATACACACTGACAAGTACTCCATCAACGATTGTGTTATTAGACCAATATTCTTTTACTCGTTCAAGGGATGTATAAAGTTCATTTAAATGGTTTAACGTAACAATAGAATCTGCGGGAATCGTTATCGATCCTCTCCCCTTTGCTGACTTTGGTGTAAAACTTTTACCTCGTAATGTCAATAATGTATTCATTTTAATCCTCGCTTAACTCTCGTGATACACTACTCTTAGAAACACCTGTCAAAATCTCAATTTCTCTAACAGTAAAACCTAGCTTCGATAATTTAGAAATAGATAAATTTCTACCATTATGCAAACTTCTTAGCAGGCGTTTTTGGTAATCATGCGGATCTGATGGATCACTAAATGCCAATGACGTTCTTATTGCATTTCTCAAATCACCAGGATTCGGTATTACATTGGCACTATTGATAATTTTTTTAAATAATTTTAAATCTCTAGCTACATTCTTAAATTGCTTTAATAACTCATTTAAAATAATAGTAGCTACTTCTACTTTATCTTCATCAGTATAACGGTCAAAGTCAATTATGGCATCGAATCTTCTCGTAACTGCTTTATCAAGATTTTCAAAAAGATTTGTTGTTGCAATTAATACAATTTCTGGTGATAGTCTATCCAACTCCTTTAAAAAGGCAGAAGTCACTCGTCCCATTTCTCTTAAATCATTCTGATTAACCCTATCCAGTACTATGGAATCAATTTCATCAAATAGGATGATATAATTTTGCTTGAAAGGAAGATTATTGATTTCATTAAAAAGAGTTGCTAAGTTTTTGACTGTTTGTCCCAGCTTACTATCTACTAAGTGACTGAAATCTACTACAAGTAATTCCTTGCCAATAAGTCTAGCCACCTGCTTTACACTTTCAGTTTTTCCAGTACCTGGAGATCCCACAAATAAAAATTTATTTATTCCAATATGATGATTAACAGCGTTTATTATTCCTTTTAAATCATTCATAATTGAAAGAGGCAATGGGAGAGGACCAATATCTAGTTTAGCAGGAGTCAAATACTCACTAGGATTTTCTATTTGTGGCATGAATCTATCACTTTGAGACATTAACCCCATAATATATTGTGCTAATTGTGTATCACCATGTTTATTGAAGTTCCGAGCAATTGCTATGGATTGATTTCTAAATTCTGTCTCTCTGCCCTCATAATGATACTTTATTAAATCAAGAACATCCGATTTTTTCATGATTCATTCCTCCTTACACAAATAATACTATATTTTTGGGACAAAATCAATTATTTTGGGACAAAATAAAAAAGAATAACCTTGAAAGGATATTCTTGTAATGCAAAACTATATCAGATTTTCCCTGACACTCTTTCCACCACCTGGCAATTCCCACATATTGGGTCAAGGAATGCTTGCCTTATCATCGCGTAAGATAGTCAAGAGCTTATCCCCACAAAACAAAGCAATCTTGCAGCCTGTGAAATCAGAAATTTCTATTTCCATATCAGACTCCTTCAGTTAATTCCTTTTCCAGCTCGGCTAACCAATTTTGATAATAGCTTTTCTCATCCCGTAACATCCGGCTGCTATTCATTTTCTGTCTAGCAATCTTCATAGTCTTGTGAGTTTGAACTCCATCTTTCTTTACCTTAAATTGATACCAAGCTTGAATGACCTGTATATCTGCTGTTTTTATAGATAAAAAGGATTTGACTCCTCGAATGCTTGCATATTCTTCCGCTTTCTTATTATCTCCTTCCATCAGAGCAACTTGAAGAAGGTATAATTGAGAAATAGTTTTAGACATTGGATTATCTGTTTTCTCTAGCACAGACCGAAACTGTTGCTTTGCAAGCTCTATATGATCATCCAATATGAATACCACTCCCTCAAGAGTTTGAATACTTTCTGCAAAGCTCCCACTCGCATACTCAGGAACAGGCATGATAAAGTCTTTCAAATCATATTCTTGAGGAGCTAGCAAGGTCTGGGCAGAATGCCTCAATATCAGGTAGGCGTATTGGGTATTTTCAGGGTGTTGTAGCAATTCCCAAATTTTCGCTCCATCGGTGATCCCGACTGGCAAGACGTTGTTTAGGAAGAAAGACAAATTAAGAAAAATCCAAGTGCCTGCAAAATACCAGCTTCTTGTCAAAAATCCAAACAATATCGCCAATAACATCAAGCCGAGATGAACCAGCAAACCTCCTGAAAGCATCAGGATGATTCTTTGATCGCTTTCATCTTCTTTCAATCCAATAGACTTGTTCGGTAACTACATTATCTCGTGGTTGATGATGCCACAAATCAACTCAGCTCTTAATTCAAATCGTTTTCTACGATTACGATAAGGCTGTGCCATGATTTGAAAGGTTTTAAATTTGGCATTAAAGTGCTCAACTTCAATACGCATTTTAGATATCTCGCTATTCAACTGCTTATCTTCTTGGGTTAAGGGGTGATGTTTAGAACGCTTAGCAGGAATAAAGGTATTTTCGTGAAATTTCAAGATGC
>NZ_SPGF01000047.1 GCF_005844455.1 Streptococcus mitis
TCGTACATCAGTTAATTGTTTGCTTGCTTCATAATTCATAGAACTATTGTACCATATTTTGTTTCGCAGGAAGTCTATTTGTTTTATCATGGGAAATCCCTCCTTAACTATAAGTTTATCACATAAAAAAGAAACCCAAATACAGAATTGCATTTGAATTTCTTAACTTAATGACATTGGCTTTGTGCTAGATCCTTTTAATCGATTATTTTTTCTCAAGAAGAGCTTTGATTTCTTGAAGTACTTCCAATTCAGTTGGACCAGCTGGTGCTTCCTCTTCAGCAACTTCTTCTTTTTTGGTAAGGTTTTGAGCTTTTTCCATAGCTTTAATCACAAAGAATAGAACAGTACCAACTACAAGGAAGTTGATAACAGCGCTCAAAAAGTTACCGTAAGCAACCCCATTCCATGAAAGTTCAGCAATACGTTCGATTTTTGCAGCTTTCAAAGCAGGATTCAATAGAAGTGGAGTGATGATATCGTTAACGAATGAAGTTACAATAGTACCAAAAGCAGAGGCGATGATTACACCGACAGCAAGGTCAACAACATTACCGCGAAGCAAGAATTCTTTTAGGTCCTTTAACATTTTCATAAATTCCTTTCCTAATTTTCTAACTTATTATATCCTAAATTGTGACAAAAAGCAACCTGGATGCTTAAGGAGATCAGTTTCTCCTTTTAAAAATATAGATTTTACTGAAAATATAATTAAGCACAATAATCAAGATTTGTGCTAGGATGGTTTCAACCGTATTAACCCTGTCTATATTATTATTTACAAATTGTCCAATAATATTAGGAAACTGGGTTACAAAGAGAAAAGTTAAAAATAAGTCTAACAGAAAAGTAGAAAGGCGGGCAAGAGTAAATTTCACTAGACGTCTTGGCCAATTCTGCCTAGCTTGCTTAAATACAACCGTATCATTTGTGATAAAGGCAAAGAGGATACCGATAATATTTGCCAGGGCAGTGGCAAGGAGTTCTTGATGACTTAGGTGATAAATGACTAGTCGTGAGAGAATCGAAACTAGAGTTATTGCAAGGCCAAAAAAGAGATAGGCTAAGATTTCATTGTTAAAAAATTTTTGAATAGGAATTTTCATGGTTTAAGTATAGCATAAAGCGGGCTATTGTGCTATACTAGTAAGGTTGAATAAAGCAACCCTTGGTGCTTAGCTTCTTTCACCAAGCATATTACACGCGGATAACCCGCTAAAGGAGAAAAGATGAAAAAATTAACTATTCGTGATGTTGCAGATATTGCAATCGTCGCTGCTATCTATGTCGTTTTGACTGTCACACCGCCCCTAAATGCCATTAGCTATGGTGCTTATCAGTTCCGTATTTCAGAAATGATGAATTTTATGGCTTTTTACAATCCCAAGTACATCATCGGAGTTACCATCGGTTGTATGATTGCTAATTTCTTTAGCTTCGGACTGCTAGATGTCTTTGTTGGTGGTGGATCAACCCTAGTATTCCTTAGTCTAGGTGTTTGGCTTTTTGCAAAATACAGCAAAGATTACCTCTTTAATGGATTAATTCGAAAAGATCATTTCTTCTTTTCAATCCTCTTTTCAATTTCCATGTTTACTATCGCTGCAGAGTTGAATATCGTAGCGCAATTACCATTTTTCCTTACTTGGTTTACAACAGGAGTTGGTGAATTTGCCTCATTGATTATTGGAGCGATTATTATTGGTAAAATTGGTCGTCGAATCGATTTAAGCAAATAGAAGAAGACAAGCTGGGTAACTCTTACCTGGCTTTTTCTTATGGAAAATGTCTAAGGAAACTTGACAAGTTTTTCTAACTATAGTATACTTTTTAAGTAAGCTGATTTAGCTCAGTTGGCAGAGCGCATCCATGGTAAGGATGAGGTCGCCGGTTCAATCCCGGCAATTAGCATAAAATAGACAGTAAAACCCTTGATTTACAAGGGTTTTTGTTATGTCTATCCCAAATCTGTCCCAAATTTTTCAAAGATACTTCTTATGCATCTGTGTAAATAAAACTAATACTCAATGAAAATCAAAGAACAAACTAGGAAGCTAGCCGCAGGCTGCTCAAAACATGTTTTTGAGGTTGTAGATGAAACTGACGAAGTCAGTAACCATATATACGGTAAGGCGACGCTGATGTAGTTTGAAGAGATTTTCGAAGAGTGTAAAGAGTTTCGTCTGTTGACAAAAGTCCTTCTCTTTAGTAGAATAGTAGATGCGATGAGTCGATAGGTAGTCTTCGGGCTACTATTGAGCATAAGGAGGTCATAACGCAGGAGCGGACCTTGATGAGTTGTGTGAACCTGCTCATCACATGAAGATGCCACTTAGTCCCTGGTTTACCGACCCGGGATTTTTATTTTCCAAAAAATGATGAAAAAGCTTTGCAATTCATGGAAAAAGTAGTATAATACATCTACTATAGAAATTTTTAGAAAATTCCGAAAGAGGTTATTTATGGGATATACAGTTGCTGTAGTCGGCGCGACAGGTGCTGTCGGTGCTCAGATGATAAAAATGTTGGAAGAATCAACACTTCCAATCGATAAAATCCGTTTACTTGCTTCTGCACGTTCAGCAGGCAAGACTTTGAAATTTAAAGACCAAGATATTACGATTGAAGAAACGACTGAAACAGTTTTTGAAGGAGTGGACATTGCTCTCTTTTCAGCAGGTGGTTCGACATCAGCTAAGTATGCACCGTACGCAGTTAAGGCTGGAGCGGTGGTAGTAGATAACACATCTTACTTCCGTCAAAATCCAGATGTTCCTTTGGTTGTTCCAGAGGTCAATGCTCACGCACTTGATGCCCACAACGGAATTATTGCCTGCCCTAACTGTTCAACAATCCAAATGATGGTGGCTCTTGAGCCAGTTCGCCAAAAATGGGGTCTGGACCGTATCATTGTTTCAACTTACCAAGCCGTTTCAGGTGCTGGTATGGGTGCGATTCTTGAGACACAATGTGAACTTCGTGAAGTATTGAATGATGGAGTGAAACCACGTGATTTGCATGCGGAAATCTTACCTTCAGGCGGTGACAAGAAACATTATCCTATCGCTTTTAACGCTCTTCCACAAATCGATGTCTTCACTGACAATGATTACACTTACGAAGAGATGAAGATGACTAAGGAAACTAAGAAAATCATGGAAGATGATAGCATTGCAGTTTCAGCAACATGTGTGCGCATTCCAGTCTTGTCAGCTCACTCTGAATCTGTTTATATCGAAACAAAAGAAGTGGCACCAATCGAAGAAGTGAAAGCAGCCATCGCAGCCTTCCCAGGTGCTATTCTTGAGGATGACGTAGCGCACCAAATCTATCCTCAAGCCGTCAATGCAGTGGGTTCACGTGATACTTTTGTTGGTCGTATCCGTAAAGACTTGGACTCTGAAAAAGGAATCCACATGTGGGTTGTTTCAGATAACCTTCTCAAAGGTGCTGCTTGGAACTCAGTTCAAATTGCAGAAACGCTTCACGAACGTGGATTGGTTCGTCCAACAGCTGAATTGAAATTTGAATTAAAATAGTCATATCGTTTAGGAGTTCAGATGAACTCCTTCTTTGAAATAGAGAGGTGTTTTCATGTCTTATCAAGATTTAAAAGAGTGTAAAATCATCACAGCCTTTATTACCCCTTTCCACGAGGATGGTTCCATCAACTTTGATGCCATTCCAGCCTTGATTAAGCATTTATTGGCCCATCACACAGATGGCATTCTCCTAGCTGGAACGACTGCTGAGAGTCCAACCTTGACCCACGATGAGGAGTTGGAACTCTTTGCAGCTGTACAAAAGATTGTCAATGGACGCGTTCCTTTGATTGCGGGTGTAGGTACCAATGATACGCGTGACTCTATCGAGTTTGTCAAAGAAGTAGCAGAATTTGGTGGTTTTGCTGCTGGTCTTGCTATCGTACCATACTATAACAAGCCTTCTCAAGAAGGGATGTATCAGCACTTTAAAGCGATTGCAGATGCTTCTGACTTACCTATTATCATCTATAACATTCCAGGGCGTGTGGTAGTGGAATTAACTCCAGAAACCATGCTTCGTTTGGCTGACCATCCAAATATCATCGGCGTTAAAGAATGTACCAGCTTGGCCAATATGGCTTACTTGATTGAGCATAAGCCAGAGGAGTTCTTGGTCTATACTGGTGAGGATGGAGATGCTTTCCATGCCATGAACCTTGGTGCAGATGGGGTTATTTCTGTTGCATCCCATACAAATGGGGATGAGATGCATGAGATGTTTACTGCCATTGCGGAAAGCGATATGAAGAAAGCGGCAGCTATTCAGCGTAAATTCATTCCTAAAGTCAATGCCCTCTTCTCTTATCCAAGTCCTGCTCCTGTTAAGGCGGTTCTTAACTACATGGGATTTGAAGCCGGTCCAACTCGTCTACCTCTAGTTCCAGCACCAGAAGAAGATGCCAAACGTATTATCAAAGTTGTAGTAGATGGCGACTACGAAGCAACTAAGGCAACTGTAACAGGTGTCTTAAGACCAGATTACTAATAAAGACAATAAAGTCCATGACCGCAAGAAGGATCATGGATTTTTCTTATTTTCCTAAACAGAATTGACTAAAGAGTTGGGTAATGAGTTCATCTGGAGCGGCATCCCCAGTGATTTCTCCGAGGATTTCCCAAGTACGGGTCAAGTCAACTTGAAGCAAGTCAACTGGCATACCCAGTTCAAGACCTTCATTAACGGCTTGTAGACTTTCAACGGCCTTTTCGATCAAGGAAATGTGACGAGCGTTAGACAAGTAAGTGGCATCTTGCTCAACCAAACCAGCATTTTCAAAGAAGAGGTTGTTGATTCTCTCTTCAATCTTATCGATATTTTGGTTTTTAAGAACTGAGATACGGATGACATCTTCAGGGAGTTCTGAAGTTTCAATTGCTTCAGGTAGGTCTGTTTTATTAAGTAAAATAATGCGGTTGGTTTCTTGGCTGATTTCTAGGAGTTGACGATCTTGGGCGGTCAGTGGTTCGCTGGCATTTAGGACTAGTAGTACTAGGTCAGCTTCTTTGAGGGCTTTTTTCGAACGCTCAACACCGATTTGTTCAACGATATCATCTGTTTCCCGGATACCAGCTGTATCAATCAATTTGAGAGGGACACCATTGATATTGACGTATTCTTCGATGACATCACGAGTAGTACCAGCAATGTCAGTAACGATAGCCTTGTCTTCACGCAAGAGGTTGTTGAGAAGGCTGGATTTTCCAACGTTGGGACGTCCGATAATAGCAGTTGAAATTCCTTCACGAAGGATTTTGCCACGGCGGGCTGTCCTAAGGAGATTAGTTAGCAATTGCTCAAACTCCATAGTCTTTTCACGTACAACAGCAGTAGTGGCTTCCTCAACATCGTCATACTCAGGATAGTCGATATTGACCTCGACTTGGGCAAGTGTATTGAGGATTTCTTGACGGGTATTGTTAATCAGGTCAGAAAGGGAGCCGTCTAATTGCTTAACTGCAATGTTCATAGCCTTGTCAGTCTTGGCACGGATGATATCCATTACCGCTTCAGCCTGTGTCAAGTCAACACGTCCATTTAGGAAGGCACGTTTGGTAAATTCACCAGGTTCTGCCAACCGAGCTCCTTCACGAATAGCTAGCTGGAGAATTTCATTGGTCACCGCAATCCCTCCGTGGGTGTTAATCTCGATAATATCCTCACGAGTAAAGGTCTTTGGAGATTTCATGGCTCCAACCATAACCTCGTCCATGACCTTACCAGTTTGAGGGTCAACGATGTGACCGTAGTTAAGGGTATGGCTAGCAACCTGACTCAAGTCTTTGCCTTTAAAAATCTTTTGCGCAATTGCAAAACTGTCTGTTCCGCTCAAGCGGACAATACCAATAGCCCCTTCACCTAGTGGAGTAGAGATAGCAGCGATGGTATCAAATTCACGTGTAATCATAATGTTTCCTTTAATTAATAGCTCTTTTCTTGGAATATTCCAAGTCTCTTTTCAAATTGTAACAAATTTGGACTATTTCTTCAATGGATGCTACTTGGAGATTGAAAAAGCCTAAGCAATTCTGCTTAAGCTAGCTTATTTGGTGCGCATTTCCCCTTGAGGGAAGTAAGTTCCTTCAGGCATGTCGTTGATGATGACATGGACAGCAGATTGAGGTGCTCCAGTGTTACGGACAACCGCTTCCGTCACTTCCTTAGCAAGAGCCTTCTTTTGCTCGAGCGTGCGTCCTTCAAATAAATCGATGCGTACAAATGGCATAATAGCTTCCTCCACTAGTTTTTGATTTCTTCTATTTTACCACATTTTGCCGTTTAAAGCTTAAGAAAATTATGATATACTAGAATGTAGCAAAAATTTAGAAATGGACGTGAAGCAAGAAACATGGCACAGTTGTATTATCGTTATGGGACCATGAACTCTGGAAAGACAATCGAGATTCTCAAGGTGGCCTATAACTATGAGGAGCAAGGAAAAGGTGTTGTGATTATGACTTCGGCTCTGGATACTCGTGACGGTGTTGGCTATGTGTCGAGTCGAATTGGCATGAAAAGCCCTGCCATTGCGATCGAGGATACGACGGATATCTTCGGCTATATCCGAGATTTACCAGAAAAACCTTACTGTGTTTTGGTCGATGAAGCCCAGTTTCTCAAGCGTCACCATGTTTACGACCTAGCTCGTGTTGTTGATGAGTTAGACATACCTGTCATGGCTTTTGGCTTGAAAAATGACTTTCGCAATGAACTGTTCGAAGGTTCCAAGTATCTCTTGCTCTTAGCAGACAAGATTGACGAAATCAAGACCATCTGTCAGTATTGTAAGAAAAAGGCGACCATGGTGTTGCGAACTCAGGATGGTCTGCCCGTTTATGATGGCGAGCAGATCCAAATTGGTGGAAATGAAACCTATATCTCGGTTTGCCGTAAACATTATTTTGCGCCAATGATAACCTCTAACAAGGAGCAAAACTATGGCAATTGAACTAAGAGATGTTACAATGGAAAATTATTTTGATGTTTTGAATTTGGATGTCAAGGAATATCAAAAACAATTCATTGCAACCAACGCAATTAGTTTAGCTGAAGCATATGTCTACACTAAAAATGGAGATTTTGTAGCTCCATTGGCAGTTTATGATAAGGATGCAATTATAGGTTTTGTGATGATAGCTTATGATAAAAAGATCGGAATTAGTAGTGGAAATTATTTACTATTTCGTTTTATGATTGATAAGAATTTTCAAAATCAAGGATATTTTAAACCAATTATGGATAAAGTACTAGACTATGTTCGGACAGCGCCAGCAGGTTTAAGCAATAAACTTTGGTTGTCTTATGAACCAGAAAATGAACATGCAAGATCTTGTTACCTCAGTTATGGATTTAAAGAAACTGGGGAAATATTTGAGAACGAAGTAGTAGCAATCTATGATTTAACAATTGAGAAATAAGGAGAAAAAATGAACATCTATGATCAACTACAAGCTGTAGAAGACCGTTATGAAGAATTAGGAGAATTGCTCAGTGACCCTGATGTCGTTTCAGACACCAAACGCTTCATGGAGCTTTCAAAAGAAGAGGCTTCAACTCGTGACACAGTAACAGCCTACCGTGAGTACAAACAAGTCCTTCAAAACATCGTCGATGCTGAAGAAATGATTAAGGAATCAGGCGGAGATGCGGACTTGGAAGAAATGGCCAAGCAAGAGCTCAAAGATGCCAAGGCTGAAAAAGAAGAATACGAAGAAAAACTAAAAATCTTGCTCCTTCCAAAGGATCCAAACGATGACAAGAACATCATCCTTGAAATCCGTGGAGCAGCTGGTGGAGATGAAGCAGCACTATTCGCTGGGGATTTGCTAACCATGTATCAAAAGTATGCGGAAGCCCAAGGCTGGCGCTTTGAAGTCATGGAAGCTTCTATGAACGGTGTTGGTGGTTTCAAAGAAGTGGTTGCTATGGTTTCTGGTCAGTCTGTATACTCTAAACTCAAGTATGAGTCTGGTGCTCACCGTGTGCAACGTGTTCCTGTGACAGAAAGCCAAGGCCGCGTACATACTTCGACAGCGACAGTCCTTGTCATGCCTGAAGTGGAAGAAGTAGAATACGATATTGATCCAAAAGACCTTCGTGTCGATATCTACCACGCATCTGGTGCTGGTGGACAGAACGTCAATAAGGTTGCTACTGCCGTTCGTATCGTTCACTTACCAACCAATATCAAGGTTGAGATGCAGGAAGAACGTACCCAGCAGAAGAACCGTGAGAAGGCCATGAAAATCATCCGCGCGCGTGTTGCTGACCACTTTGCCCAGATTGCCCAAGATGAACAAGACGCTGAGCGTAAGTCTACTATCGGTACTGGGGATCGTTCAGAACGGATTCGTACTTATAATTTCCCACAAAACCGTGTCACAGACCACCGTATCGGCTTGACCCTCCAAAAACTAGATACGATTTTATCTGGTAAATTGGACGAAGTTGTGGATGCCTTGGTTCTTTATGACCAAACACAAAAATTAGAAGAATTAAACAAATAATGAAATTAGCTCAATTATTTTCAGATTTTGAAGAAGAGTTGATAAGACAAGGAGAGGAAGCTGAAAGCCTCTCTTTTGTCTATCGTAGCCTGAAAAATCTATCTTTTACGGACTTTGTTTTTGCCCTCCAGCAGGAAGTGACGGAAGAGGAAGAAGTATTTGTAAAAGGAATTTTCCAACAGTTAGCAGCTCACAAGCCAGCTCAGTATATCATTGGACAGGCAGATTTTTATGGAATGCAGTTAAAAGTTGATGAGCGAGTATTGATCCCTCGTCCAGAAACAGAGGAGTTGGTGGAGCTTATCCTGGCTGAAAATCCTGAGACGAATCTTTCAGTTCTGGATATTGGAACAGGTAGTGGAGCTATCGCTCTTTCCCTAGCAAAAAACAGACCAGATTGGTCAGTAACAGCAGTGGATATTTCCCAAGACGCTTTAGATTTAGCTAGCGAAAATGCTAAAAATCAAAATCTTCAAATATTTTTAAAAAAATCTGACTGTTTTACAGAAATTTCTGAAAAATATGATATAATTGTTTCCAATCCACCCTATATCTCTCGTGAAGATGAGTCAGAGGTCGGTTTGAATGTTTTGCATTCGGAGCCTCATCTAGCTCTCTTTGCAGACGAGGATGGCCTAGATATTTACCGTAGAATTGCGGAAGATGCAAAAGACTATCTCAAAGATGGTGGTAAGATTTACCTTGAAATTGGATACAAGCAAGGTCAAAATGTTCCTGAACTTTTTAGGAAACATCTTCCTGAAAAGCGAGTTCGAACACTCAAGGACCAATTTGGTCAAGATAGGATGGTCGTGGTTGATGATGGACAGGATTAGACAAGAATTGGAAAAGGGTGGAGCTGTTGTTCTGCCTACAGAGACAGTTTACGGTCTCTTTGCCAAGGCGCTAGACGAAAAAGCAGTTGACCATGTTTACCAACTCAAACGTCGCCCTAGAGACAAGGCACTCAATCTTAATGTGGCCTCTCTAGAGGACATCTTGCACTTTTCAAAGAATCAGCCAATTTATCTACAAAAACTTGTAGAGACCTTTTTACCAGGTCCCTTGACCATTATCCTTGAAGCCAATGACCGAGTTCCCTATTGGGTCAATTCTGGTCTCGCGACTGTTGGATTTCGAATGCCCAGTCACCCCATTACACTAGCTTTGATTTGTGAGACAGGTCCATTGATTGGGCCGTCTGCCAATATTTCAGGTCAGGCAAGTGGGATAACCTTTGAACAAATTCTGAAGGATTTTGACCAAGAGGTTTTGGGGTTGGAAGACGATGCTTTTCTAACTGGACAGGATTCAACTATTTTGGATTTGTCTGGAGATAAGGTGAAAATCTTACGCCAAGGGGTCATTAAGCGAGAAGATATTCTTGCTCGGTTGCCAGAGATTTCTTTTGAGGAGGAATGAGATGCTAAGAGATTTAAGAGAAACTGATGTGAAAGCCATTTGTAAAATTAACCAAGAGGCTTTGGGCTATTCTTTTAGTCTAGAGGACACGGCTAGTCAACTAGCTAGATTATCTCAGGATTCACATCATTTCCTACTTGCTTATGAGGATACAGCTAGTCATGCCTTGCTTGGATATGTCCACGCCGAGGTCTATGAATCACTTTATTCTAAAGCAGGATTTAATATTTTAGCCTTAGCAGTTTCACCTCAAGCGCAAGGTCAAGGTATTGGTAAAAGCTTGCTAAAAGGGTTGGAAGAAGAAGCGAAAAGACGTGGTTATGGGTTTATTCGCTTAAACTCTGCCAATCATCGTCTGGGGGCTCATGCATTTTATGAAAAAGTTGGTTATACTTGTGATAAAATGCAGAAACGGTTTATTCGCATCTTTTAGTTTGATTTTCTAATAAGAAAATTTAACTAATGGACTAGTCACACAATAAAGGAGAAGACCTATGATTTTTGACAAAGATGATTTTAAAGCATATGATGCTGATCTCTGGGATGCTATTGCCAAAGAAGAAGAACGCCAACAAAATAACATTGAGTTGATTGCTTCGGAAAACGTTGTCTCCAAGGCTGTTATGGCAGCTCAAGGGTCTATCTTGACGAATAAATACGCCGAAGGCTACCCAGGTCGCCGTTATTATGGTGGAACTGATGTGGTAGACGTGGTAGAAAGTCTAGCTATTGAACGTGCAAAAGAAATTTTCGGCGCTAAATTCGCTAATGTCCAACCTCACTCAGGCAGCCAAGCTAACTGTGCGGCATACATGGCCTTGATTGAGCCAGGTGATACCGTTATGGGGATGGATTTGGCAGCAGGTGGTCACTTGACCCACGGAGCTCCTGTCAGCTTCTCTGGTCAAACTTACAACTTTGTGTCTTATAGTGTTGACCCTGAAACGGAACTCTTGGACTTTGATGCTATCTTGAAACAAGCTCAAGAAGTAAAACCAAAACTAATTGTAGCGGGTGCTTCAGCCTATTCTCAAATTATCGACTTTTCAAAATTCCGTGAAATTGCAGATGCTGTTGGGGCGAAGCTTATGGTCGATATGGCCCATATCGCTGGTTTGGTAGCGGCTGGTCTACATCCTAGCCCAGTGCCATACGCTCATATTACTACAACAACGACCCACAAAACTCTTCGTGGACCTCGTGGTGGTTTGATTTTGACCAATGATGAAGAACTTGCCAAGAAAATCAATTCAGCTATTTTCCCAGGTATTCAGGGTGGTCCTTTGGAGCATGTTGTGGCAGCTAAAGCTGTTTCTTTCAAAGAAGTCTTAGATCCAGCTTTCAAGGAATATGCTGCTAATGTTATCAAGAACAGCAAGGCTATGGTAGAAGTCTTCTTGCAAGACCCTGATTTCCGTATCATTTCTGGTGGGACTGAAAACCACCTTTTCCTAGTTGATGTAACCAAGGTTGTAGAAAACGGAAAAGTAGCTCAAAACTTGCTGGATGAAGTCAATATTACCCTAAATAAAAATTCAATTCCATACGAAACCTTGTCACCATTCAAGACAAGTGGTATTCGTATCGGATCTGCAGCCATTACTGCGCGTGGATTTGGTGAAGAAGAGAGTCGCAAAGTAGCTGAACTTATCATTAAAACCCTTAAGAATGCAGAAAATGAAGCTGTCTTAGAAGAAGTGAGAAGTGAAGTCAAAGCATTAACAGATGCCTTCCCACTATACGAGGACTAATACTTTTATGGATATTTATATTAAGAAAGCCATTATCCATCAGTTCAGTCCGGATGATACCGAGCTGTTCTTGGCGGATAAGTTTCTCAATATCACTCCAAAAATCGAAGAATACCTGCGTAAAAAAATTGAACGTGTGTATTCAGATGAAGCCAAGACTGGGATTTTCGAAGAAGAAAATCCCTTCTTCAATCACATCACAGATGATTTATTGGAGACATCAGTAACACTGGCTAATCTCTGGAAAGAAGAGTTCAGCATTTCTGAAAACCTCAAGACCAATGACTTGATTTTTGTGCAATTTTCTAAAGAAGGTGTAGAACATTTAGCTTTCTTGCGAATTGCTCTTCGCGAGACCTTGACTCACCTCGGAGGAGAAGTTGATAATCCAATCAAGCTGACTCAGAATAACCTGCCTGGATTTGGAACAGGGGCTGATGAGGCCTTGGTGGTTAATCTTCAGAGCCGTAAGTACCATCTGATTGAAAAACGAATCAAGTACAACGGGGCTTTCTTGAACTATTTTTCAGAAAATCTTCTTGCCGTCGCCCCTAAGATTTCACCCAAGAAATCCATCAAGGAACTAGAAAAAACAGCCCAGAGAATTGCTGAGACTTTTAACACAGATGATTTTCAATTTCAATCTAAGGTCAAATCAGCTATTTTCAACAATTTAGAAGAAAGCAATGAATTGTCACCCGAGAAATTGGCTAATGACCTTTTTGACAATAATTTAACGGCTCGTTTAAGCTTTATTGACCAAGTCAAAGAAGCCGTACCAGAGCCAGTCCAGTTTGATGAAATTGATGCCAGTCGCCAATTAAAGAAATTTGAAAACCAAAAACTCTCCTTGTCAAATGGAATTGAGCTCATCGTTCCCAATAACGTCTATCAAGACGCCGAGTCTGTTGAATTTATCCAAAACGACAATGGAACTTACTCTATCTTAATCAAAAATATCGAGGATATTCAAAGTAAATAATGTTTAAACGAATTCGAAGAGTGCTTGTACTAGCAGTCTTCCTTTTTGCTGGCTATAAAGCTTACCGCGTGCACCAAGATGTCAAGCAAGTCATGACCTATCAACCCATGGTGCGCGAAATCTTGAGTGAAAAAGATACCCCAGCAAACGAAGAGCTCGTGCTCGCTATGATTTATACTGAAACAAAAGGAAAAGAAGGCGATGTCATGCAGTCCAGTGAGTCTGCAAGTGGTTCAACCAATACCATCAATGATAATGCGTCTAGTATTCGGCAAGGAGTGCAAACTCTGACAGACAATCTCTATCTGGCCCAAAATAAAGGTGTTGATGTCTGGACGGCTGTTCAAGCCTATAATTTTGGACCTGCCTACATCGATTTTATCGCCCAAAATGGCAAGGAAAATACCCTAGCACTGGCCAAACAGTACTCCCGTGATACTGTTGCTCCCTTGCTTGGCAATACAACTGGAAAGACTTATAGTTATATTCATCCCATTTCTATCTTTCACGGTGCTGAACTCTACGTAAATGGAGGAAACTATTACTATTCTAGACAGGTGCATCTCAACCTTTATATCATCAAATGTTTCACTCTCTTTTCAACATCTGGCTAGTCCGGGTGTTTTTGTTATAAGTTTTCTTTAAGATAGATATATTACTCTAGAAAGGTAAAGGAGGAAATTCCCTATGAGAAAGAAACTCTTTCTGACCAGTGCTGCGGTCTTATGGGCAGTAACAGCTATGAATAGTGTCCATGCAGCAACAGGTGTGCAAAAAGTTATTGATGAAACCTATGTCCAACCTGAATATGTCCTAGGTTCTTCACTATCTGAAGACCAAAAAAATCAAACTTTAAAAAAATTAGGCTATAATGCCTCAACAGACACCAAAGAACTCAAGACTATGACGCCTGATGTCTATTCTAAAATTATGAATGTGGCAAATGACCCTAGCTTACAACTGTATTCATCAGCCAAGATTCAAAAGCTAGGTGACAAGTCGCCACTTGAGGTTAAGATTGAAACACCAGAAAACATCACCAAGGTGACTCAGGATATGTACCGAAATGCAGCAGTAACCTTGGGAGTGGAACACGCTAAAATCACTGTGGCAGCACCTATTCCCGTTACCGGAGAGAGTGCTTTAGCAGGAATTTATTATTCACTAGAAGCTAATGGAGCTAAGGTACCGCAAGCCAATAAAGATTTGGCTCAAGAAGAGCTGAAGGCTTTGTCCGATATCAATGCTGAAAACAAGGACAAAACAGGCTATGATGCTAATAAATTAAACGTTGCCCTAGCTGATATCAAGTCAGGACTAGCCAAAGCGAAAGAAAGCAAGGGAAGTCTGACAGAAGAAGATGTTCGTAAAATCGTTGAAGATACCTTGAAAAATTACAAACTCGATCAGGTTATAACAGGAAACCAGATCAATATCATCATCAACTTTGCTTTGAATCTCTCAAAGAGTGATATCCTCAGCAATGCAGATTTCACTAAAACCCTAAATGACCTTAAACAAAGTATCGTATCACAAGCTGGCGACAGTTTTAAAAATATCAACCTTAACTTTGATGCGGATAAGGCGCTAGAAGACGGCGGTAACTTCTTAAGCTCCCTCTGGCAAGCCATAGTCAACTTCTTCAAGAGTTTTGGTTCTTAAGCCGTTACAAAAAGATAGTCAGATTTTTTCAGAAAAATGTTTTATAAATATTCACAAATCTCCTATATTTATGGTAAAATAGAATCATCATTTTATTTTGGAGTCAAAGATGAATATATTTAGAACAAAGAATGTTAGTTTGGATAAAACGGAGATGCACAGGCATTTGAAGTTATGGGATTTGATTCTGCTGGGTATCGGAGCCATGGTAGGGACAGGCGTCTTTACAATTACAGGTACTGCAGCTGCAACGCTTGCTGGTCCAGCTCTAGTTATTTCAATCGTCATTTCTGCCTTGTGTGTAGGATTATCAGCCCTCTTTTTTGCAGAATTTGCTTCACGAGTACCTGCTACAGGTGGTGCCTACAGTTATCTCTATGCTATCTTAGGAGAATTTCCTGCCTGGTTGGCTGGCTGGTTAACCATGATGGAGTTCATGACAGCCATATCAGGCGTGGCTTCGGGATGGGCAGCTTATTTTAAAGGCTTGCTCTCTCAATACGGGATAGCCCTTCCTCAGGCTTTAAATGGTACCTTTAATCCTCAAGCAGGGACATTTGTTGATTTATTGCCTATTCTTGTTTTGGTCTTGGTGACCTCACTTGTTTTACTCAATGCTAAAGCAGCCTTACGCTTTAATTCTATTCTAGTTATTTTGAAATTTTCCGCTTTAGCTCTCTTTATTTTGGTGGGAATTTGGCATATCAAACTTGATAATTGGAGCAATTTTGCTCCTTATGGTTTTGGACAAATCTATGGTGCTAGTACTGGTATTATGGCTGGTGCGTCCTTAATGTTCTTTGGATTTTTGGGATTTGAATCCATCTCTATGGCTGTAGATGAAGTCAAGACTCCTCAAAAAAATATTCCTAGAGGGATTGTCTTATCGCTTTCTATCGTAACCATTCTTTATGCCTTGGTGACGCTTGTCTTGACTGGTGTGGTTCACTATAGCCATCTAAATGTCGACGATGCCGTTGCCTTTGCCCTTCGTAGCATTGGGATTAGTTGGGCAGCCAACTATGTGTCATTAGTGGCTATCTTGACCTTGATTACAGTTTGTATTTCAATGACTTATGCCCTATCGCGTATGATTTACAGTTTAGCACGTGACGGCTTGATGCCTGTCGCCTTTAAAGAACTAACGAAGACTAGCAAGGTACCAAAGAATGCTACTATCTTGACAGGTCTAGCTTCAGCGGTAGCTGCAGGAATGTTTCCATTAGCTAGTATTGCAGCCTTTTTAAATATTTGTACCCTTGCTTACTTGATTATGCTGGCTTATGGTCTGATTCGCTTACGGAAAGAAAAAGGAATGCCAAAAGCTGGAGAATTTAAAACACCATTGGTACCTCTGTTACCAATTTTATCAATCATCATTTGTTTATCATTTATGTTGCAGTATAATATGGAAACCTGGATTGCTTTCCTAGTTGCATTGTTAGTAGGAAGTATGATTTACTTCACTTATGGCTATAAGCATTCTACCATATAAGAATAATACTCTTCGAAAATCTCTTCAAACCACGCCAGCTTCGCCTTGCCGTATGTATGGTTACTGACTTCGTCAGTTTCATCTACAACCTCATACTCATCAAAAATCTATTCTGGACAAATCCATTTTCTGTGAACAATCTTCCTCAGGCATTCTTTTTCCAAATTTTGAATCACTGTTTCTAGCTTCAAAATGACTTCTTCTAAAGATTTGAAGGCCTTGTTTTTGAATCCACGCTTTCGTATCTCTGCCCAAACTTGCTCAATGGGATTCATTTCTGGAGTGTAGGGAGGAATAAATGTACACGTGATATTTTCTGGCAACTCCAAAGCCTGAGACTTGTGCCAGGTGGCATTATCCATGACCAAAATCAGATAATCATCCGAATAATAGGCGGATAATTGCTGTAAAAATTCGTTCATCCAAGC
>NZ_SPGF01000048.1 GCF_005844455.1 Streptococcus mitis
AGGATTGGAAAAAAGTGTTTTAAAGTCCACTGTCAGCAGACAATGGACAAAGTTGCTTTTTGGAAACAATTGAGTATAAAAAATTTGATATTATGCGTCATGTCTTAAAATAATTGACTATACTTTCTATTCAAATGAGCTTTTAACCGATTGATTGAGCCAATCAACTCTTAAAACCAAAGAGCAATTTCTCGCTTAGCTGACTCTTCTGAATCTGAACCATGTACAACATTTTGGATAACCTGATTTTCTCCAGCACCTCTTGCAAAATCACCTCGAATCGTTCCTGGCAAAGCTTCTTCTGGACGAGTTGCTCCCATCATGGTCCGCCAGGTTTCGATTACTTTGGGACCAGAAATGATACCTACAAGGATTGGTCCTGAAGTCATAAATTCACGAATCGGTGGGTAAAAACTCTGACCAACCAAGTCCTGATAGTGCTGGTCAATCAACTCTTCTGAAACCTGTGAACGCAACTCCAATTTTTCGATTGTAAATCCACGTTGTTCGATGCGTTTCAACACTTCACCCACTAGTCCTCTTTTTACACCATCTGGTTTGATGATAAAAAATGTTTGTTCCATACTTGTCTCCTTTGTCAGCTTCTTTCTTTTATACTCTTCGAAAATCTCTTCAAACCACGTCAACTTCGCCTTGCCATACTCAAGTACAGCCTGCGGCTAGTTTTCTAGTTTGCTCTTTGATTTTCATTGAGTATTATTTTACCACATTTTATGGAAAAATGGAGAAAGTTTTCAGAAAAGAGAAAGAGAACCCGAAGGCTCTCATCTGATTTTATTCTACTGTTTCTTCCACCGTTTCAACGGCAGTATCCACAACTACTTCTGTTGTTTCTTCATTTCCTTCTTCCTCTACTGGAGGATTAAGGTATTCTTCTTCGTTGATAGCATGTGGTTCAAGGTTACGGTAACGTGCCATACCAGTACCTGCTGGGATGATCTTACCGATGATAACATTTTCTTTAAGTCCAAGGAGATGGTCTTTCTTACCACGGATGGCTGCATCTGTAAGGACACGAGTTGTTTCCTGGAAGGAAGCCGCTGACAAGAAACTATTTGTTTCAAGTGAGGCTTTGGTAATTCCCATAAGGACTGGTCGACCAGTCGCTGGAACTCCACCTGCGATAAGGACATCTTTGTTGGCATCTGTAAAGTCATTGATATCCATGAGGGTACCCATGAGAAGATCTGTGTCACCTGGATCCATGACACGCACTTTACGGATCATTTGACGAACCATTACCTCGATGTGTTTGTCACCGATTTCTACCCCTTGGCTACGGTAAACTTTTTGTACTTCACCGAGAAGATAAGTTTCAACTGACAAGACATCGCGAACTGCAAGGAGACGTTTTGGTTGGATAGAACCTTCTGTAAGAGCAGCACCACGCGCTACTTGGTCCCCAACTTCAACACGCATACGAGCGGTAAATGGAACAACATATTCACCTTCACCAGTTTCGCCCTTAACAAAGACTTTCTTGGTACGAGTTGAGGCATCTTCTTCGATAGCAGTAACTTGTCCCTTAACCTCTGTGATAACCGCTTCCCCTTTAGGATTGCGGGCTTCAAAGATTTCTTGGACACGAGGAAGACCCTGAGTGATATCGGTATTTGAGGCAACCCCACCCGTGTGGAAGGTACGCATTGTAAGTTGTGTACCAGGTTCCCCGATAGATTGGGCAGCGATTGTACCAACTGCTTCACCAACTTCAACCGCATCACCAGTCGCCAAGTTGATACCGTAACAGTGACGGCAGACACCATGACGAGTGTTACATGTAAATACAGAGCGGATAGTTACTTCTTCCACACCAGCATTGACAATTTCACGCGCCTTGTCTTCTGTAATCAACTCATTTGGACCAATGATTACTGCACCAGTTTCTGGATGTTTAACAGTTTTCTTAGTGTAACGACCATTGAGACGCTCTTCAAGAGACTCGATCATCTCTTTTCCTTCTGCGATAGAGCGGATCAAGAGACCACGGTCAGTTCCACAGTCGTCCTCACGGATAATAACGTCTTGGGCAACGTCAACCAAACGACGAGTCAAGTAACCTGAGTCGGCTGTCTTAAGGGCCGTATCGGTCATACCTTTACGGGCACCGTGAGTTGAGAAGAACATTTCGAGTACTGACAAACCTTCACGGAAGTTTGAAAGGATTGGCAATTCCATGATACGTCCGTTCGGAGCAGCCATCAGACCCCGCATACCGGCAAGCTGTGAGAAGTTTGAGATGTTACCACGGGCTCCAGAGTCCATCATCATAACGATTGGGTTCTTAGGATCTTGGTTGGCAATCAAGCGTTTCTCTAGTTTTTCACGGGCAGCACGCCATTCAGCTGTAACAGCATTGTAACGTTCATCATCAGTAATCAAACCACGACGGAACTGTTTTGTGATTTGTTCTACACGCTTATGAGATTCTTCAATGATTTCAGCCTTGTCTTCAACCACTGGGATATCAGCAATCCCCACTGTCAATCCAGCAAGTGTTGAATGATGGTAACCTAAGTCTTTCAATCGGTCCAAGAATGCAGAGGTTTCTGTTGTACGGAAACGTTTGAAAATCTCAGCGATGATATTTCCAAGGTTTTTCTTCTTGAATGGAGGATTGAGTTCAAGGTTGCGAATGGCTTCCTTGATATCGCCACCTATTGGCAAGAAGTACTTATCTGGAAGCCCTTCTGTCAAGTTCGCATTATTTGGTTCTTGCAAGTAAGGTAGACCCTCTGGCATGATGTCGTTGAAGAGGATTTTACCAACTGTTGTAAGCAAGACCTTGTGTTTTTGCTCTTCTGTCCATGGTTTGTCGAGGCTGTCTGTCGCGATACCAACACGTGAGTGGAGGTGAACATATCCATTGCGGTAAGCCATAACAGCTTCGTCCCGGTCTTTGAAGACCATTCCTTCACCTTCACGACCAGCTTCTTCCATGGTCAAGTAGTAGTTACCCAAAACCATATCCTGAGATGGGGTAACAACTGGTTTACCATCTTTCGGATTCAAGATGTGCTCAGCAGCAAGCATCAAGATACGAGCTTCTGCTTGAGCTTCTTCTGAAAGCGGTACGTGGATGGCCATTTGGTCCCCGTCAAAGTCGGCATTGTAGGCTTCACAGACAAGCGGGTGCAAACGAAGGGCCTTACCATCGATCAAGACTGGCTCGAAGGCTTGGATACCCAAACGGTGAAGGGTCGGTGCGCGGTTCAAAAGTACTGGGTGTTCTTTAATCACTTCTTCAAGAATATCCCAGATACGCTCATCTCCGCGTTCCACCAAACGTTTAGCTGCTTTGACGTTTTGCACGATATCACGAGCGACAATTTCACGCATGACGAATGGTTTAAAGAGCTCGATCGCCATTTCACGTGGCACACCACATTGGTACATCTTAAGTGTTGGACCAACGGCGATAACGGAACGTCCTGAGAAGTCAACACGTTTACCGAGCAAGTTTTGACGGAAGCGTCCTTGTTTCCCTTTGAGCATGTGGCTCAATGATTTCAGCGGACGGCTACCTGGACCTGTGATTGGACGGCCACGACGGCCATTGTCAATCAAAGCGTCAACCGCTTCTTGAAGCATACGCTTCTCATTCTGAACGATGATACCTGGTGCATTCAACTCAAGCAAACGAGCCAAACGGTTGTTACGGTTGATAACACGACGGTAAAGGTCGTTCAAGTCAGATGAGGCAAAACGGCCACCATCCAACTGCAACATTGGACGGAGATCTGGTGGAATAACTGGAAGGATGTTGAGAACCATCCATTCAGGTTTGTTCCCAGACTTGTAAAAGGCATCCAAAACATCCAAACGACGGATGGCTTTGACACGTTTTTGTCCAGTAGCCGTTTTCAACTCTTCTTTGAGTTCAGCAATTTCTTTTTCAAGATCTACTTGTTTCAACAGGTCTTGAATGGCTTCGGCACCCATCTTGGCAACGAATGAACCATAACCATACTCACGCAAGCGCTCACGGTATTCGCGCTCTGTCATGATAGACTTGTGCTCAAGTGGTGTATCCTTAGGATCAATCACTACATAAGCCGCAAAGTAGATAACTTCCTCGAGGGCACGAGGGCTCATATCAAGGGTCAAGCCCATACGGCTTGGAATCCCCTTGAAATACCAGATGTGAGATACAGGAGCTTTCAACTCGATGTGCCCCATACGCTCACGACGAACTTTTGTACGCGTTACTTCAACCCCACAACGGTCACAAACAATCCCTCTGTAACGAATGCGTTTGTATTTACCACAAGCACATTCCCAGTCTTTTGTAGGACCAAAGATGACTTCGTCAAAGAGCCCTTCACGTTCTGGTTTCAACGTACGGTAATTGATTGTTTCAGGTTTTTTGACTTCTCCATAAGACCATGAACGGACTTTGCTTGGAGAAGCTAGGGTGATTTGCATACTTTTAAAACGATTTACATCAACCACTATTTCTTCCCTTTCTATTCTAAGTGAACTGCTTATTCTTGTTCAGCAGTTTCTTCTGTTGCTTCCGCTTTTGTTGCTTTCTCAGCCTCTTCAGCTTCAAAGGCTGCTTTAGCCTCTTGGGCTGCTTTTTCGCGGGCTTTTTCAAGGTCATCTACGTGGATGACATCTTCGTCCATTCCTTCATCCAAGTCACGAAGTTCCACTTCTTGGTCATCTTCGTCAAGGACACGCATGTCAAGACCAAGAGATTGCAATTCTTTGACAAGAACTCGGAAGGATTCTGGAACACCTGGTTTTGGAATTGGTTTTCCTTTTGTAATAGCTTCATAAGCTCTCAAACGTCCGTTGATATCGTCAGATTTGTAAGTCAAGATTTCTTGAAGAACATTTGACGCACCATAGGCTTCAAGAGCCCAAACCTCCATCTCACCGAAACGTTGTCCACCAAACTGAGCTTTACCTCCAAGTGGCTGTTGAGTAACGGTTGAGTATGGTCCGACAGAACGCGCGTGCAATTTATCATCAACCATATGGTGGAGTTTGATCATGTACATGACACCAACTGACACACGGTTATCAAATGGCTCACCAGTACGTCCATCATAAAGGATTGTCTTGGCATCGCTATCCATACCTGCTTCTTTAACGGTTGACCAAAGATCTTCAGAACTTGCTCCGTCAAAGACTGGTGTCGCAATGTGGATACCAAGAGTACGAGCCGCCATACCAAGGTGGAGCTCCATAACCTGACCAATATTCATACGTGATGGCACCCCAAGTGGGTTCAACATGATGTCGACTGGAGTTCCGTCTGGAAGGTAAGGCATGTCTTCTACAGGAACGATACGAGAGACAACCCCTTTGTTTCCGTGACGTCCGGCCATCTTATCTCCGACCTTGATCTTACGTTTTTGAGCGATGTAGACGCGAACCAGCATGTTGACACCTGATTGCAACTCATCTCCATTTGCACGTGTAAAGATCTTAACATCACGAACGACACCATCGGCACCGTGCGGTACACGAAGAGAAGTGTCGCGCACTTCACGAGACTTGTCTCCGAAGATAGCGTGCAAGAGACGTTCTTCAGCTGAAAGGTCTTTCTCACCCTTAGGTGTTACTTTACCTACAAGAATATCGCCTTCTTTAACCTCAGCACCGATACGGATAATCCCCATTTCGTCAAGGTCTTTAAGGGCATCTTCACCAACGTTTGGAATTTCACGCGTAATTTCTTCAGACCCAAGCTTTGTATCGCGTGTTTCTGATTCGTATTCTTCAAGGTGAACAGATGTATAAACATCGTCTTTCACCAAGCGTTCGCTCATGATAACGGCATCCTCGAAGTTGTAACCTTCCCAAGTCATGTAGGCAACGATTGGGTTTTGTCCAAGCGCCATTTCTCCATTTTCCATAGAAGGTCCGTCAGCGATGAAATCGCCTTTTTCAACGACATCGCCAACTTTAACAAGCGTACGTTGGTTATAAGCAGTACCTGAGTTTGAACGACGGAATTTTTGAACGTGGTAAACATCTAGGGAACCATCTTCACGGCGAACTTCTACCTTGTTCGCATCTGCGTAGGTAACTTTACCGTCATGCTGAGCAATAACCGCAGCTCCAGAGTCGTGAGCTGCTTGGTATTCCATACCAGTACCAACGTAAGGTGCTTTAGGATCAATCAAAGGCACAGCCTGACGTTGCATGTTGGCACCCATGAGGGCACGGTTGGAGTCATCGTTTTCCAAGAATGGAATACATGCAGTCGCAACGGCAACTACCTGTTTTGGTGACACGTCCATGTAGTCAACCACTTCTGCCGGATACTCTTGGTTGACCCCTTGATGACGTCCCATGACAACTTTCTCAGCAAAAGTACCATCTTCGTTCAATTTTGAATTAGCCTGTGCTACAGTAAATTCATCTTCTTCATCGGCTGTCAACCAAACGATTTCGTTTGTGACTACACCAGTTTCACGGTCAACCTTACGATATGGTGTTTGAACAAATCCATACTTGTTCAAGTGACCGTATGATGACAAGTTATTGATCAAACCGATGTTAGGTCCTTCAGGCGTCTCGATTGGACACATACGACCATAGTGAGTGTAGTGCACGTCACGTACTTCATATCCAGCACGGTCACGTGTCAAACCACCAGGTCCTAAGGCTGACAAACGACGTTTGTGAGACAACTCAGAAAGCGGGTTGTGTTGGTCCATGAACTGTGACAACTGTGATGAACCAAAGAATTCTTTAACCGCAGCTGTTACAGGACGAATATTGATAATTTGTTGTGGTGTCAAGGCTTCGTTGTCCTGAACAGACATACGTTCACGAACATTACGTTCCATACGAGAAAGTCCAAGACGTACTTGGTTAGCAAGCAATTCACCAACCGCACGGATACGACGGTTTCCAAGGTGGTCGATATCATCTACACGGCCAAGTCCCTCAGCCAAGTTGAGGAAGTAGCTCATCTCAGCAAGGATATCTGCAGGAGTTACGATACGAACCTTGTCATCTGGGTTAGCATTACCAATGATGGTTACAACACGGTCTGGATCCGTTGGTGCAACAACCTTAAATTTTTGAAGAACAACTGGCTCAGTCACAACCGCTGCATCATTTGGAATGTAAACAATCTTGTTCAAGTCGCCATCCAAATGGCTTTCAATACTTTCAATCACGCTACGAGTCATGATTGTACCAGCTTCTACCAAGATTTCTCCTGTTTCAGGGTCTACCAATGGTTCCGCAATGGTTTGGTTGAGCAAACGTGTTTTAACATTGAGTTTTTTATTGATTTTGTAACGACCAACTGCTGCCAAGTCATAGCGACGTGGATCAAAGAAGCGAGCTACAAGCAAGCTACGTGAGCTTTCAGCGGTCTTAGGTTCACCTGGGCGAAGGCGTTCGTAGATTTCCTTCAAAGCTTCATCGGTACGAGAGTCCATTGGATTCTTGTGGATATCTTTTTCAACAGTGTTGCGAACCAATTCGCTATCACCAAAGATATCAAAGATTTCATCATCACCTGAGAAACCAAGGGCACGAACCAAGGTTGTAAATGGAATCTTACGAGTACGGTCGATACGAGTGTAGGCGATGTCTTTTGAGTCGCTTTCAAGTTCCAACCAAGCTCCACGGTTAGGGATAACAGTTGAACCGTAGCCCACTTTACCATTTTTATCAACTTTGTCGTTAAAGTAAACACCTGGTGAGCGGACCAACTGAGATACGATAATACGTTCACCACCATTGATGATGAAAGTACCCATTTCTGTCATGATTGGGAAATCACCAAAGAAAACTTCTTGGGTCTTAATTTCGCCTGTTTCTTTATTGATCAAGCGGAAGGTTACAAAAATTGGTGCTGAGTAGCTAGCATCGTGAATACGAGCTTCTTCTAGCGTATATTTTGGTTCCTTGATTTCATATCCAACAAATTCCAACTCCATTGTGTCTGTGAAGTTTGAAATTGGCAATACATCTTCAAACACTTCCTTAAGACCGTGGTCTAGGAAAGCTTTGAATGAATCCGTTTGAATTTCAATCAAATTTGGTAAGTCAAGAACTTCTTTGATTCTTGAAAAACTACGACGGGTACGATGTTTCCCGTATTGAACGTCATGTCCTGCCAAGATGATTCTCCTTTGTAAATAAGTTCCAAGCCTTGTCGATTAGGCTTTCTAAGCGTCATATGGTTTTAAAACCCCTATCACCGTGTCCTTTGGGCAAATTTTCAGAATCTTTAAGTCTTTGTTACAAATACGCAAGATCCTGAAAAAAAGCACAAAAAGAGCAGCTAAATCTGACTTTTTCAGAAGATTTAACTGCTGTGAGCCTTGTCTGGACAATATTTCAGACAAAACCTACGACAAATGACTACTCATAGTATACCCTATTTAGCTAGATTTTTCAAGGGATTCTGTAGATTTTTGATAATTTTTTTCCTATAAAAAATTGAATTCAACTATTGCTTTACGAAGTTCATTTTCACCCTAATTACCCAAAAAGAATATAGTAAATCACGGTTATCCTATTTTATCTTAGCCCATTTTTCTTGACTTTACTTGGTTTTTATTTTAATATATATGTATAAATATATAAGGAGATTTATTATGGATATTTTGCTTTCTGAAACAGAACAGAATTTGCTAATGTTACTGGAAGAACTAACCAAACACCAGGATTGGATACAAGATTTATCTTTGTCAGAAAATCTGAATCTACCAGCAGAAGAATTGCAAGAACACCTTTTTAAACTTGAGCAATTATTTCCAAATCTCCTTATTCAATAGGATTCCTGCGAAACTAAAATCCTAGTTCACGGTTGATAATGCCAGCAATCAAATTCATTCGTAATCCAAACCGTTTGCGTCGATTTCGATAGGTTGTTGAAAATATTTTAAACGTTTTTACTTTGGCAAAAATATTCTCAACCTTGATTCTCTCTTTAGATAGCGCATGGTTATAGGCTTTATCTTCAAGAGTTAGTGGCTTAAGTTTGCTTGATTTCCTCGGAGTTTGCGCTTGTGAATACATCTTCATGAGTCCTTGATAACCGCTGTCTGCCAAGATTTTACCAGCTTGTCCGATATTTCTGCGACTCATTTTGAACAATTTCATATCGTGGCAATAGTTCACCGCAATATCCAATGAAACAATTCTCCCTTGGCTTGTGACAATCGCTTGAGCCTTCATAGCATGATATTTCTTTTTACCAGAATAATTGGCTAGTTGATTTTTTTAGGACGATTGATTTTTACCTCTGTTGCATCCACAATCACCGTATCCTCAGCACTAAGATGAGTTTTTGAAATCGTAAAACCACTTTGAATAAGAGTTGATTCAACCCATTGACTCCGACGGATTAAGTTGCTTTCGTGAATGCCAAAATCAGCCGCAATTTGTTCATAAGTACGGTATTCTCGCATGTATTGAAGAGTAGCCATGAGGAGATCTTCTAAGCTTAACTTAGGGGTTCGTCCACCTTTTGCGTGTTTATGTTGATAAGCTGTTTTTAACACAGCTAACATCTCTTCAAAAGTAGTGCGCTGAACACCAACAGGGCGCTTAAATCGTACATCAGTTAATTGTTTGCTTGCTTCATAATTCATAGAATTATTGTACCATATTTTGTTTCGCAGGAAGTCTAATCAACAAAAGAAGTATTCAGTTGCAGTTTGAAGCCCGAAACTCTTTAGACCCTAGAATTGCTATCTTTGAACAATCGCCAACTTATTCTTTTTTGAACCAACTTTTTTTCAAAGAGGGACAATCACTTGACCAAATATGTCAGACACTTTCGACTAATCCAGAGCAGATTGAGAAAACCATCCAGCATCTAAATACTAAACTCCCACAACACTATGGCATCAAGGTCCAAATTTCACCTTTAGTCTTGGAGGGAGCAGAAGAAGACATTCGCGCCTTTTATCTGGACTACTTTAGCCAAAGTTACAGCTTTCTTGATTGGCCCTTCTCTTCTATTTCCGAAGAGTGTCTGGCTGACTTGATTCAGTTATTTTTGAACGTCCAACAAGTTTCACTCAACCTCAGCAATCTACGGCAGATTAAATATACCTTAGCTATCAATCTGGAGCGTTTTAAGAGGAAACACTTTATTGAAAATCCAACTCCCCTTTTAACCAGTCACTACAGCTCTCTCATGCAAATTCCGCAGTTTGAACAAGATATCAAAAAGCTGGCTAAAAAACTCCATTTTGAACCTACAAAGGAAACACTGGAACAGCTATTTTCAACCCCAGTAAAGTCTCCTCGAATCACAAACAAGCCTAACAATGGAGCCTTAGGAGACATTCATCAGATTCAAAAATCCTACCGTTTATTGAGCCAAATTCTAGAAGAGCTGACCAAAGAATTTCACCTACAGATTGAAAATCGCGAAGAATTGATTTGGCTCCTCCACTACACTGCCCAATCTGATTTTCTCCACCCACTTAGCAACAAATCTCTTGAAAAGCAAAAGTCTCTACTTTTAACCAATTACCAAAAAGAGTTTCCTAAACTATTGGACACAAGTCAAAGGAAATTTCAGGCTTATCTAGCTGAAATCGGTCTAGAGAGTCACCCGAGTAAACTACAAGAGCTAGTTTATGCCTTTTCTATCCAAGGACAACGCATTTTAGTCCAATTACTTCAAAAACTTCCCAAAATTCGTGTTTTGGTCATTAGTCATCTAGATAGTGAGCACGCACAAAACCTAATTGACACCCTTTCCCACTACGGTAACAATCTCTATCTATTTGATCCTTGGGAAAAGTCCAGTATCTCTTCCTCAATCCTCAATCAAATTCTACACGATATTGTTATCACCACCTTCCCTGTTTCCAACTGTCCGAAACCCATTATTTGTAGTCGGAATCTTTCTACTGCAGAACTATTTCACCACCTCCACCTTTTGGGTTCACAAATTCATAAAGAAAGACTAGCTTAGTCGTAACAGAAAACCTGTTGCGATTTTTCTTTTAGTTCAATTTCAAGAAAACGCTTGCATATTGTTTTACTACATGCTATACTGATATAGAAATTTATTGATTGGAGAATCATTATGAGAAAAACACCAGCTCAAACTGAGAAAAAAATGGTTTACAGCATCCGTTCCCTCAAAAATGGAACTGGTTCTGTCCTTATCGGAGCAAGTCTTGTCCTACTTGCCATGGCTACACCAACTATCTCAGCCAAGGAAAATACTACAACCACTAACGCAAGTAATAGTGAAACTACTACTGCCCTTACTCAACCTCTTACTGATGCAACAAACATCGCTGGCAAGAACGAAAGCGATATTTCTTCACCTGATAGTGCAAACGCTTCCCTAGAGAAAAAAGAAGAAAAACCTGCAACAGAGCCACTTAGTCCTGCTGCAAGCTCAACTGATCCAGCACCACAAACTGGGCAAGATCGTTCAGGTGAGCCGACTACTTCTACTAGTCCAGCAACGCCTAAAACTAAGGCAGAAGAGCCAATCGAAGACAACTACTTCCGTATCCACGTCAAAAAACTTCCTGAAGAAAACAAGGATGCTCAAGGACTATGGACTTGGGACGATGTTGAAAAACCTTCTGAAAACTGGCCTAACGGAGCCTTGTCCTTTAAGGATGCCAAAAAAGATGACTACGGCTACTACCTAGATGTCAAATTAAAGGGAGAACAAGCCAAGAAAATTAGCTTCCTCATCAACAATACAGCTGGAAAAAATCTAACCGGCGATAAATCGGCCGAAAAACTAGTTCCAAAAATGAACGAGGCTTGGTTAGACCAAGATTACAAGATTTTCTCTTACGAGCCACAACCTGCAGGAACTGTTCGCGTCAACTACTACCGCACAGATGGCAACTATGACAAGAAATCCCTCTGGTACTGGGGAGATGTGAAAAATCCAAGTAGCGCTCAATGGCCTGACGGAACAGACTTTACGGCTACAGGCAAATATGGTCGCTATATCGATATTCCTCTTAAGGATGCCGCCAAAGAATTTGGATTTTTGTTACTAGATGAGAGCAAACAAGGAGACGACGTGAAAATCCGTAAAGAAGATTATAAGTTTACAGATTTGAAGAATCATAGCCAAATCTTCCTAAAAGACGATGACGAATCGATTTACACAAATCCATACTATGTCCATGATATCCGTATGACAGGAGCCCAACACGTAGGAACTTCTAGCATTGAAAGTAGCTTTTCAACCCTTGTTGGTGCTAAAAAAGAGGAGATCCTCAAGCACTCCAACATCACTAATCACCTAGGAAACAAAGTAACTATCACCGATGTTACAATCGATGAAGCTGGTAAGAAAGTGACCTACAGCGGAGATTTCTCTGACACAAAACATCCATATACTGTTAGCTACAATTCCGACCACTTCACTACCAAAACAAGCTGGCGCCTTAAAGATGAGACTTACAGCTATGATGGCAAACTGGGAGCTGACCTAAAAGAAGAAGGAAAACAGGTTGATTTGACCCTCTGGTCACCAAGCGCTGATAAGGTTTCTGTTGTTGTCTACGACAAAAATGACCCTAACAAAGTGGTTGGAACTGTCGCTCTTGAAAAAGGAGAAAAAGGCACCTGGAAACAAACTCTGGATGCAAACTCAGGTCTCGGTATCAGCAACTACACTGGCTACTACTACCACTACCAAATCGAGCGTCAGGGGAAAACTGTTCTTGCACTCGATCCTTACGCTAAATCTCTCGCTGCATGGAATAGTGATGATGCCAAGATCGACGATGCCCATAAAGTGGCTAAAGCTGCCTTTGTAGATCCAGCTAAACTAGGACCACAAGACTTGACTTACGGTAAGATTCACAACTTCAAGACTCGTGAAGATGCCGTTATATACGAAGCTCATGTTCGTGACTTCACTTCAGATCCGGCCATTGCAAAAGACTTGACCAAACCATTTGGTACCTTTGAAGCCTTTATCGAAAAACTAGACTACCTCAAAGACTTGGGTGTAACCCACATCCAGCTCCTTCCAGTCTTATCTTACTACTTTGTCAATGAATTGAAAAACCATGAACGCTTGTCTGACTATGCTTCAAGCAATAGCAACTACAACTGGGGATATGACCCTCAAAACTACTTCTCCTTGACTGGTATGTACTCAAGTGATCCAAAGGACCCAGAAAAACGTATCGCAGAATTTAAAAACCTTGTCAACGAAATCCATAAACGTGGCATGGGTGCTATCTTAGACGTAGTTTACAACCATACTGCCAATGTTGATATCTTTGAAGACCTTGAGCCAAACTACTACCACTTCATGGATGCAGACGGAACACCTCGTACTAGCTTTGGTGGTGGTCGTCTAGGAACAACCCACTACATGTCTAAACGCGTCATGGTAGACTCTATCAAGTATCTAGTTGAAACCTATAAAGTAGATGGTTTCCGTTTCGATATGATGGGAGACCATGATGCCGCTTCTATCGAAGAAGCTTACAAGGCTGCACGCGCCCTCAATCCAAACCTCATCATGCTTGGTGAAGGCTGGAAAACCTATACTGGTGATGAAAATACGCCCATACAACCTGCTGATCAGTCTTGGATGAAGAAAACAGATACTGTCGCAGTCTTTTCGGACGACATCCGTAACAACCTCAAGTCTGGCTATCCAAACGAAGGTCAGCCAGCCTTTATCACAGGTGGAAAACGCGATATCAACACTATCTTTAAAAATCTCATTGCCCAACCAACCAACTTTGAAGCAGACAGCCCTGGAGATGTTATCCAGTATATCACAGCCCATGATAACTTGACCCTCTTTGATATCATCGCCCAGTCTATCAAAAAAGACCCAAGCAAGGCTGAGAACTATGCTGAGATTCATCGTCGTTTGCGACTTGGAAACCTCATGGTCTTGACTGCTCAAGGAACTCCGTTTATCCACTCTGGTCAGGAATATGGACGTACCAAACAATTCCGTGACCCAGCCTACAAAACTCCAGTAGCAGAGGATAAGGTACCAAACAAATCTCACTTGTTGCGTGATAAGGACGGCAACCCGTTTGACTATCCTTACTTCATCCATGACTCTTACGATTCTAGTGATGCCATCAACAAGTTTGACTGGACCAAGGCTACAGATGGGAAGGCATATCCTGAAAATGTCAAGAGTCGCGACTATATGAAAGGTTTGATTGCCCTTCGTCAATCTACAGACGCCTTCCGACTTAAGAGTCTTCAAGATATCAAGGACCTTGTCCACCTCATCACTGTACCAGGCCAAAATGGTGTGGAAAAAGAGGATGTAGTGATTGGCTACCAAATCACTGCTCCAAACGGAGATATCTACGCAGTCTTTGTCAATGCGGACGAAAAAGCTCGCGAATTTAACTTGGGAACTGCCTTTGCCCACCTCAGAAATGCTGAAGTCTTAGCAGATGAAAACCAAGCAGGTCCAGTCGGAATTGCCAACCCTCAAGGACTTGAATGGACTGAAAAAGGCTTGAAGTTAAATGCCCTTACAGCCACTGTTCTTCGAATCTCTCAAGGCAGTCCAGCTATAAAAGATAAAACAAAACCTGAACTTTCAAACTCTAAACAAGAGCAAGGTCAAAATAACGGCAAAGACAGCACTCCAAACCGAGTCGTCAAACCGGAACATCAAAATCCAGCTCCACAAACTAAACCTGACTCTACAAAACCAGATACAAAAGTAGCGGATGCGGATCATAAACCTAGCCAAGCTACAACTGATTCACATACTGAACAACCAGCACAAGAAGCACAAGCATCATCTGTAAAAGAAGCGGTTCAAAACGAAGAGGTAGATAACTCTAACAAGGAAAATATACCTACACCCCTAGCTAAACAAGCTGAACTTCCAAATACAGGAACTAAAAATGATTACAAACTCCTTTTTGCAGGAATCAGTCTCCTGACCCTTCTAGGTCTCGGGTTCTTACTAAAAAACAACAAAGAAAACTAAACTAGCCCTCCTATAGAAAAATCCCCCAAGCCTTGACGCTCGGGGGATTGATTTTTGTATAATATTTGTTGTCCTAATAAACTTGATTAGGATTTTTTATTAAGCCTCTTTCATGGCAAAATAAGCCCGTACTTTAGGTGCAACTTGTGTGCCGAAGAGTTCAATAGCTCTCAGAACTTGATCATGAGGAATAGAACCAAGCGGTAGATGGAGCATGAAGCGGTCCAAACCTAAGTCTTCAATCATGCGAATCAATTTTTCTGCTACCTGATCTGGATTGCCCACAAACATAGCACCATTTGGTCCAACTTGCTCCAAATATTGTTCATAACGCAATTCCTGCCAATGAGGGCGGTCTTTGGAAATAGCATCCACCACTTGCTTGGTCGGATGGAAATAATCTTTCACAGCCTGCTCGCCATCCTCAGTAATCCAACCCCAAGAATGGGCTCCAACCTTTAGTTCATGACTGGCATGGCCCGCTTCACTCCCAATCTCACGATAAGCCTGAATCAACTTTTTAAAATAACGCGGATTGCCACCAATAATAGCATAGACAATCGGCAGCCCCGCCTGAGCAATCTTCACTGTTGATTCAACATGACCACCTGTCGCTATCCACAAGGGCAATTTGTCCTGAACTGGACGAGGATAGACTTCTTTGCCAGCAATCGTTTGAGTCAATCGACCTTGCCAGTCTAGCTTGGTCTTTTCATTGACTAACTGAAGCAAGTCTAATTTCTCATCAAAGAGAGCTTCATAGTCTTTCAAATCATAGTCGAACAGAGGGAAAGATTCCGTGAAAGAGCCCCTTCCAGCCATAATCTCCGCTCGTCCATTTGACAAAGCATCGATAGTGGCATACTGTTGGAACAAACGAATGGGGTCCATGCTTGAGAGAATGCTGACTGCACTGGTCAAACGGATTTTCTTGGTATTGACTGCCCCAGCTGCCAGAACAATCTCTGGAGCTGATACTGCAAAATCCTCTCGATGGTGCTCGCCAATCCCATACACGTCCAAACCAACCTTGTCAGCCAGTTCAATCTCTGCCACCAACTGACGAATGCGTTCGGCATGACTATAAGTTTGCCCAGTTCCTTCAAGCTCCGTTGTTTCCCCAAATGTTGAAATTCCCAATTCTACCATGGTGTTTCCTCGCTATCTATTTTATACTCAATTGTTTCCAAAAAGCAACTTTGTCCATTGTCTGCTGACAGTGGACTTTAAAACACTTTTTTCCAATCCT
>NZ_SPGF01000049.1 GCF_005844455.1 Streptococcus mitis
ATACTCTTATTCAAGTGAGCTTTTATTTGTTTTATCATGGGAAATCCCTCCTTAACTATAAGTTTATCACATAAAAAAGAAACCCAAATACAGAATTGTATTTGAATTTCTTAACTTAATGACATTGAAGGGAAAGTCAACTATTTTCTGCAAATTTCATGAAAAATCGAACAATTATAGTGTTGGATTGTTTTTTTGTTTGGAAATTAAGATTTTGGTTAATCTTGGAATGTTTCTTAGATTTCACCTCACATGTAGAGAATACGATTTTTTCTAAGACACAGTAAGACTAAGATACTAATTTAGAAATCCACCTTCCCGCTATCCTTCTCCTATAAAAAGTGGTAAAATGGAGGACAGAAAGAAGGAACTGAAATGACAACATTATTTTCAAAAATCAAAGAAGTAACAGAACTTGCTGCAATCTCTGGTCATGAAGCACCTGTCCGTGCTTATCTTCGTGAAAAGTTGACACCGCACGTGGA
This sequence comes from Streptococcus mitis, assembly GCF_005844455.1. Lineage (GTDB taxonomy): Bacteria > Bacillota > Bacilli > Lactobacillales > Streptococcaceae > Streptococcus > Streptococcus mitis_BF. The sequence goes on from NZ_SPGF01000049.1 coordinate 486, forward strand.
TGAAGTGGTGACAGATGGCTTGGGTGGTATTTTTGGTATCAAGCATTCAGAAGCTGTGGATGCACCGCGCGTCTTGGTCGCTTCTCACATGGATGAAGTTGGTTTTATGGTCAGCGAAATCAAGCCAGACGGTACCTTCCGTGTGGTTGAAATCGGTGGTTGGAATCCTATGGTAGTCAGCAGCCAACGTTTCAAGCTCTTGACTCGTGATGGTCGTGAAATTCCAGTGATTTCAGGATCTGTTCCTCCACATTTGACTCGTGGAAAGGGTGGACCAACCATGCCAGCCATTGCGGATATTGTCTTTGATGGTGGTTTTGCGGACAAGGCTGAGGCAGAAAGTTTTGGCATCCGTCCTGGTGATACCATTGTCCCTGATAGCTCTGCTATCTTGACAGCCAATGAAAAAAATATCATCTCAAAAGCTTGGGACAACCGCTACGGTGTCCTCATGGTAAGCGAGTTGGCAGAAGCCTTGTCAGGTCAAAAGCTTGGAAATGAACTCTATCTTGGTTCCAATGTCCAAGAAGAGGTTGGTTTGCGTGGTGCTCATACTTCCACAACCAAGTTTGACCCAGAAGTCTTCTTAGCAGTTGATTGCTCACCAGCCGGTGATGTCTACGGTGGTCAAGGCAAAATTGGGGATGGGACCTTGATTCGTTTCTACGACCCAGGTCACTTGCTTCTCCCAGGAATGAAGGACTTCCTTTTGACAACTGCTGAAGAAGCTGGTATTAAGTACCAATACTACTGTGGAAAAGGTGGAACAGACGCTGGCGCAGCTCATTTGAAAAATGGTGGGGTTCCATCTACAACTATCGGTGTCTGCGCTCGTTATATCCATTCTCACCAAACTCTCTATGCTATGGATGACTTCCTAGAAGCTCAAGCATTCTTGCAAGCCTTGGTGAAAAAATTGGATCGTTCAACTGTTGATTTGATTAAAAATTATTAAACATAAGGGAGGTGGTAGGGATGGTAGAACCAAACCTAGAAAGCCTTATAAAAGATCTTTACAATCATGCTCGCTATGATTTGAGTGAAGATTTAGTTGCTGCTCTCCTAGAGACAGCAAAAAAACTGCCTGCTACAAATGAGCAATTGCTGGCAGTCCGTCTCTCAGGACTGGTCACCCGTGAATTGCTCACCAATCCCAAACGCCCAGCACCTGAATTGATCAACTTGGCTCGCTTTATCAAAAGAGAAGAAGCCAAGTACAGGGGCACTGCAGTTTCTGCTATTATGTTTGGAGAACTCTTTAAAATGCTTTGATTCCATTGTGAATCAAAGCATTTTTCTATATGGAAAAACCCTATTCTTGATGAGAAGAAAAGCCATCCCATTCAGGATAGCTTCTTGGTTCTTAGATTTGTTCAGCAATGACCTTTTCAGCTAAATTCATAGCGTGGTCAGACACACGAGTGTAGTGGGAAACAATATCGATAAAGTTGACCCCAGCTTGTGTTGAACATTCGCCCTTGTTGAGGCGCTTGATGTGGGTCTTTCTGAGAACACGTTCCATATTGTTGATTTCTTTATGGCGTTCAATCAGACTTTGAGCTTTTTCAATATCGTTGTTTTCCACACTATCAAGGGCATCCTTGATAAAGCCAGTGGTTTTTTGATAAATGTCAGCTAATTCTTCCAAAGCAGCTTCAGAGAACTCAACATTTTTACGTTGAAGGTAGTCAGTCAGATTGATTAGCGCTTCTGCGTGGTCCCCAATCCTTTCCAAATCACGGGATGAATCAAGGATGTTGGTCAGCACTTCACTTTCTTTCTGACTAAGGGCCTCGCTTGAAAGAGTAATCAGGTAACGAGTCAATTTTTCATCAATGGTATTGATGGCTTCTTCTGTCTTGTGTCCTTTTTCAGCAACCTTTTCATTAAGGTCAATGATGTAGTTGTATGAAAGATCAAAGGCTTTAGAAGCATAATTTCCTAAGTGAAGGAGTTCTTTTTTCGCATTTCCGAGAGCGATTGATGGAGCTTGCTTAATCAAATGCTCATCAAGGTAAAGCGGCTCGTACTTGACAACTTCATCTTCACCAGGGATGAGCTTGGTTACAAAGTAGGCCAAGGCTCCGATGAATGGAAATTGTACAATGGTGTTGGCGATATTAAAGGTTCCGTGAGCAAAGGCGATGGTCATTTCCGGTGCTAGATTTAGCGTGGTTTCAAACCAATGAATCAGGGCTGTAAAAGGAACTAGAAAAATAACGCAGACGACTGTTCCGATAACGTTGAAGGCAACATGAGCTCCTGCTACCCGTTTAGCTGCAATATTAGCCCCTAAAGAAGCAATGATGGCTGTAATGGTTGTCCCGATATTGTCACCAAATAGAACTGGCAAAGCTCCCTGTAGGTCAATGAGATTGCTGGCGTAGAGGTTTTGTAAAATCCCAATGGTAGCCGAAGAAGCTTGAATTAGCAGGGTCAAGCCGGTACCGACAAAGACACCCAAAACAGGATTCTTACTTAGCTCAATCATATAGTCCTTAAAGACCTGTAAATCCTTGAGTGGAGCCATTGCGCCGCTCATGAGATTGAGGGCAAAAAAGATACCACCGACACCAAAGAGGATGCGTCCGATATTATTGACTGTACGATTTTTCGTAAAGAAGAGACAGACGGCACCGATAAAGAGCATAGGCAGGGCATAGTCACCTAGTTTAAAACCGATGAGAAAGGATGTGACAGTTGTCCCGATATTAGCCCCCATGACAATCCCGATAGCCTGACGTAAGGTTAAGAGACCTGCACTGACCAAGCCAACTGTGATAACTGTTACACCAGAACTAGACTGAATTAGAGCAGTCATCCCAATACCAACCAGAACTCCAAAGAAAGGATTGCTAGTATATTTGTCGATGTAAAAACGAAGGCGATCTCCAGCAGCTTGTTGTAGACCGTCTCCCATGGTCTTGATACTATATAAGAATAGTCCCAGACCACCTAAAAAGTGAAATAAAATTTCCTGCCAATTAATGGACATTTCTTTTTCCTCCGAAAAATAATAACGGAATTTCTCCTATTCTATTTTAAAGGATAAAAGTAAATCTAACAAGTGTTAAGCTGAGATTTTAGAAAGAAAATTCTGGAGAAAAAGTAAAAATAATACACTCTAGCATGACATGAAGATTAAATATCGAAAAATCTTGTGAAATCTTTCCTTATATTTCCAAAGTGTGATATAATAGTTTCGAATAAAATAAATAAAGGGGTTTTTGTAACATGGCAAAACTTACTGTTAAAGACGTTGACTTGAAAGGTAAAAAAGTCCTCGTTCGTGTTGACTTCAACGTACCATTGAAAGATGGCGTAATCACTAACGACAACCGTATCACAGCAGCTCTTCCAACTATTAAGTATATCATCGAACAAGGTGGACGTGCAATTCTTTTCTCTCACCTTGGACGTGTGAAAGAAGAAGCTGATAAAGCTGGTAAATCACTTGCTCCTGTAGCAGCAGACTTGGCAGCAAAACTTGGTCAAGATGTTGTTTTCCCAGGTGTAACTCGTGGTGCTGAATTGGAAGCAGCTATCAACGCTCTTGAAGATGGACAAGTTCTTTTGGTTGAAAACACTCGTTACGAAGATGTTGACGGCAAAAAAGAATCTAAAAATGATCCTGAACTTGGTAAATACTGGGCATCGCTTGGAGATGGTATCTTCGTAAACGATGCATTCGGTACAGCTCACCGTGCACACGCATCTAACGTTGGTATCTCAGCAAACGTTGAAAAAGCAGTTGCTGGTTTCCTTCTTGAAAACGAGATTGCCTACATCCAAGAAGCAGTTGAAACTCCAGAACGTCCATTTGTAGCAATCCTTGGTGGTTCAAAAGTTTCAGACAAGATTGGTGTTATCGAAAACTTGCTTGAAAAAGCTGATAAAGTTCTTATCGGTGGTGGTATGACTTACACATTCTACAAAGCACAAGGTATCGAAATCGGTAACTCACTTGTAGAAGAAGACAAATTGGATGTTGCCAAAGCTCTTCTTGAAAAAGCAAATGGTAAATTGATCTTGCCAGTTGACTCAAAAGAAGCTAATGCATTTGCTGGTTACACTGAAGTGCGTGACACTGAAGGTGAAGCAGTTTCTGAAGGCTTCCTTGGTCTTGACATCGGTCCAAAATCTATCGCTAAATTTGACGAAGCTTTGACTGGTGCGAAAACAGTTGTATGGAACGGACCTATGGGTGTATTTGAAAACCCAGACTTCCAAGCTGGTACAATCGGTGTGATGGACGCTATCGTGAAACAACCAGGCGTTAAATCAATCATCGGTGGTGGTGACTCAGCTGCCGCAGCAATCAACCTTGGACGTGCAGACAAGTTCTCATGGATCTCTACTGGTGGTGGAGCATCAATGGAACTTCTTGAAGGTAAAGTATTGCCAGGTTTGGCTGCACTTACAGAAAAATAATTTCAGCCCGTTAGTCTCTACAAAATCCTGATTTTGTAGAAAAAGGAACAAAACTGAAACGTTAACAAAAAGGTGGCTATGTCACCTTTTTGTGTTAGTGGAGGTATTTGTGACGCGGTGGTGGAGCATCAATGGAGCTTCTTGAAGGTAATGCTCTTCGAAAATCTCTTCAAACCACGTCAATGTCGCCTTGCCGTACTCAAGACAGCCTGCGGCTAGTTTCCTAGTTTGCTCTTTGATTTTCATTGAGTATACAGTTCTTCCAGGACTTGCAGCCTTGACAGAAAAATAAGATTAACTAAATGAATCAAAGAAGAGGGGAATGAAGGTTCCTCTTTTCTTTATAGTAGGTTGAACCTAGAATAGTACGCCATGGTTGCTAAAATATTTCTATACATTAATTTGACTTTCCTAATCAATTTGTTCACATCTTATTTCAATCTACTATAACTCGAAATAAAAACGCTTCCTCTCAACTATTACTCATAAAAATCACCGATTTATGATAAAATGGAAATAGAAAGTTGAGATTATGAGTTATTTTAAAAAATATAAATTCGATAAGTCCCAGTTTAAACTTGGTATGCGAACGTTTAAAACAGGTATTGCTGTTTTTCTAGTTCTCTTGATTTTTGGCTTTTTTGGCTGGAAAGGCCTGCAAATCGGTGCTTTGACAGCTGTTTTTAGCCTGAGGGAGAGTTTTGATAAGAGTGTTCATTTTGGGACTTCGCGTATTCTAGGAAATAGTATCGGTGGCCTCTATGCCCTCCTCTTCTTCCTATTAAATACCTTTTTCCACGAGGCTTTTTGGGTGACCTTGGTAGTTGTTCCCATCTGCACCATGTTAACCATTATGACAAATGTAGCCATGAATAACAAAGCAGGTGTTATAGGTGGTGTAGCAGCTATGTTAATCATTACCCTATCGATTCCGAGTGGAGAGACAATTTTGTACGTGTTTGCGCGTGTATCAGAAACTTTCATGGGAGTTTTTGTTGCAATTCTCGTAAATTACGATATTGATCGTATTCGTCTCTTTTTAGAGAAAAAAGAAAAATAATGTTACATTTTATAACATTATCAATTGACGTTTGTCTTTTTTTAGACTATAATAGACAGAAAGAAGGAAATTGTAAATGAAGGAAAAAGAATTTCGCCGAAATATGGCTGTTTTTCCTATCGGCAGTGTTATGAAGTTGACCGATCTATCGGCGCGTCAGATTCGTTATTATGAAGATCAAGAGTTGATTAAACCTGATCGAAACGAAGGAAATCGTCGCATGTATTCCTTGAATGACATGGATCGTCTGCTTGAAATCAAAGATTATATCTCTGAAGGTTATAATATCGCTGCTATTAAGAAAAAATATGCTGAACGTGAAGCGAAATCCAAGAAAGCGGTGAGTCAGACTGAGGTGCGCCGTGCACTTCACAATGAACTCCTCCAACAGGGTCGCTTTGCTTCAGTACGGTCACCTTTTGGTCGCGGTTAGGCAACCGCAAGTAGTCATACATTAAGGAGAAAACTCATGTCAATCACAGCTGCAGATATTCGTCGTGAAGTCAAGGAAAAAAATGTTACCTTTATTCGTCTTATGTTCTCAGATATTTTGGGAACGATGAAAAATGTCGAAATTCCTGCTACAGATGAACAGTTAGATAAAGTCTTGTCAAACAAGGCTATGTTTGATGGATCTTCTATTGAAGGTTTTGTACGTATCAATGAGTCAGATATGTACTTGTACCCAGACTTGGATACATGGACAGTCTTCCCTTGGGGAGATGAAAATGGAAGTGTTGCAGGTTTGATCTGCGATGTCTATACAACGGAAGGTGAACCATTTGCGGGTGACCCTCGTGGCAATTTGAAACGTGCTCTTCGTCATATGGAAGAAGTAGGATTCAAATCCTTCAACCTTGGACCAGAGCCAGAATTCTTCCTATTTAAACTGGATGAAAATGGAGACCCAACACTTGAAGTAAATGACAAGGGTGGTTACTTTGATTTGGCGCCTACTGACCTTGCGGACAATACACGTCGTGAGATTGTGAATGTCTTGACCAAAATGGGATTTGAAGTAGAAGCGAGTCACCACGAGGTTGCGGTTGGACAACACGAAATTGACTTTAAGTATGATGAAGTTCTCCGTGCTTGTGATAAGATTCAAATCTTTAAGCTTGTAGTAAAAACCATTGCTCGTAAACACGGTCTTTATGCAACCTTTATGGCGAAACCAAAATTTGGTATTGCTGGGTCAGGTATGCACTGTAATATGTCCTTGTTTGATTCAGAAGGAAATAACGCCTTCTTTGATCCAAATGATCCAAAAGGAATGCAGTTGTCGGAAACAGCCTACCATTTCCTTGGGGGGGTGATCAAGCATGCCTACAACTATACTGCTATCATGAACCCAACGGTTAACTCATACAAACGTTTGGTTCCAGGTTATGAAGCGCCTGTTTACATTGCTTGGGCTGGTCGTAACCGTTCGCCACTTGTGCGCGTGCCTGCTTCACGCGGTATGGGAACTCGTCTTGAGTTGCGTTCTGTGGATCCGATGGCAAACCCATACATCGCTATGGCGGTTCTTTTGGAAGTTGGTTTGCATGGTATTGAAAATAAAATCGAAGCACCAGCTCCTATCGAAGAAAATATCTACATCATGACAGCAGAAGAGCGTAAGGAAGCTGGAATTACAGACCTTCCATCAACGCTTCACAATGCTTTGAAGGCTTTAACAGAGGATGAGGTTGTCAGAGCAGCTCTTGGAGATCACATCTACACTAGCTTCCTTGAAGCCAAACGAATCGAATGGGCAAGTTATGCAACCTTCGTTTCACAATGGGAAATTGATAATTATTTAGACCTTTACTAATATAGAGGAGAGATTACCTGAGGGTGATCTTTTTTCTTGTGTTTTATATCGAGGTGTGATATATTTTATATAACTAGGTGCGATATATCGAACTGAATAGGAGGTGGCTATAAATGGAATTAACGGATAAGATCCGTCGTGTTTATCTTCCGATGACGGAAACTGGCTTTTATATCTTGTTCTGTCTGCAAAAGGAAGGTCATGGTTATAGTATTACGCAAAAGGTCAGGGAAATGACAGATTCGCAAGTTTCGATTAGTCCTGGAACTATGTATGGAACCTTGTCAAAAATGGAAAAGGATGGCTTGATTTTCTTTGTCCGAGAAGAAGAAAAACGTAAAATCTATCAGATCACAGACTTGGGACGAAAAGTTTTAGATATTGAATTGAAGCGTATTGAACGGCTCTATAGAAACAGTCGGGAGGAAGGATGATGGAAAAGAAAATTGTTTACCGAATTTTTACAATTGCGGATTATGAGAGGGAGGCTCTATACTTTAGAGAAATGCATGCTAAGGGATGGAAACTTAGGGAAGTAAGCTACTCTATCTTATTGTTTGCAGTTAAGTATACCTTTGAAAAGTGTCAGCCTGAGCAAGTGTCTTATCAGTTGGATTTTTACCCAATGGAAAAATCAGAGAGATCCTCCTATTTACAACTATTTAAAGACTGTGGCTGGGAGCATATTACAGACTTTAATAGTTTTTCCTATTTTAGAAAATCGCATTCTGAAATTGAATCGGATGCAGAATTTGAAATCTATAATGATGCTGCTGGGAAGTTAGCTGCGATTAGTACCTGTTTTACTTTTGCTAGCCATACATATACCATTCTTACTTAAATTGCTCAATAGAAGTAATGCGTATGGTCTATGGAGTTTACTTGCGGTCGGGCTAGATGTTTTCTTGTCTTTAATCCTTTTGTTAATAGTTTCCTATATTAGCTGGAAGTTATGGCATAAAAAGAAGGAATTATCAGATTTATGATAGGATAGGTATGCTCAAAATTTGAGGAGAAGTCATGATAAATAAAAAGCAATTTCGAATTTTCACTATTCTTGATTTGGACAAGGAAGAAGAGTATTTGCATGAGATGCACTTGAAAGGCTGGAAGTATAGAACTAGTCGTTTTGGTTTTTTCTATTTTGACCAATGTCAACCGGACGATGTCATCTACCGTATCTATGATTCTAGATTTCTTAAAAAGTATCAGCATGAATTGCAAGATTTTAGAAATAGAGGTTGGGAATTGATAGGAGCAGGTTCTTGTTCGATTCTTCGTAAATCGTCTTCTGATTTACTTCCAGAGGATCAAGTCTATATGAGTAAGGGGCTCAAATGGGAAGTTATGCGATCTAGACTTCGTTCCTGTACAGCTACTTTCTCGGGTGGTCTTGTTGTTTGTGTGAGTTTATTTAAAGAAGAGCTTCCTATGTCTTTCTTTATTATTTTTCTTTTATATGCCTTTCTGATTTCTTATCTAATCCTTGGTTTTTTCAGACTTAAAAGGAAATACCAAGTAGATGGAAGGTAAGGTTCTAGGTCTTCAGACTGATTTTTAGCACTCTTGGCAAAAGAGTGCTAAAATTTTGAGTTTTTGTCTTGACATTCTCTTCTAAGGGTGTATAATAGAATCATAAGTTAGCACTTGAGTGTATTGAGTGCTAATCGATCAGACAGAGAGGAGTGATGAGGTGGTTACAGAGCGTCAGCAGGATATTTTAAATCTGATTATTGACATCTTTACCAAAACGCACGAACCTGTCGGATCCAAAGCCTTGCAAGAGTCTATTAACTCTAGCAGTGCAACCATTCGTAATGACATGGCGGCTTTAGAAAAGCAAGGGTTGCTTGAGAAGGCTCATACTTCAAGCGGTCGGATGCCAAGTGTTGCTGGTTTTCAGTACTATGTGAAACACTCACTGGATTTTGACCGACTAGCTGAAAATGAGGTATACGAGGTTGTCAAAGCCTTTGATCAGGAATTCTTCAAATTGGAGGATATTCTGCAAGAGGCTGCTAATCTACTAACAGACTTGAGTGGCTGCACGGTAGTAGCACTGGATGTTGAGCCGAGAAGGCAACGGTTGACAGCCTTTGATATCGTTGTTTTAGGTCAACATACAGCTTTGGCAGTATTCACCCTAGACGAGTCTCGAACGGTTACCAGTCAGTTTCTGATTCCAAGAAACTTCTTGCAGGAAGATTTGCTGAAACTGAAGGCGATCATTCAAGAACGTTTCCTCGGTCACACCGTTCTAGATATTCACTACAAGATTCGGACGGAGATTCCGCAGATTATCCAGCGTTACTTTACAACAACGGATAATGTCATTGATCTCTTTGAACACATCTTTAAGGAAATGTTCAACGAAAACATTGTGGTGGCTGGCAAGGTAAATCTCTTGAATTTTGCTAATCTGGCGGCCTACCAGTTCTTTGATCAGCCACAAAAGGTTGCCTTGGAGATTCGTGAAGGTCTGCATGAAGATCAGATGCAAAATGTCCGTGTTGCGGACAGTCAAGAGTCCTGTCTAGCAGACCTAGCGGTGATTAGTAGCAAGTTCCTTATTCCTTATCGGGGAGTTGGAATTCTAGCCATTATCGGTCCAGTTAATCTGGATTACCAGCAGCTAATCAATCAGGTCAATGTGGTTAATCGTGTTTTGACTATGAAGTTGACAGATTTTTACCGCTATCTCAGCAGTAATCATTACGAAGTACATTAAGATTGAAATCATTAAAGGAGGCGAAAATGGCCCAAGATATAAAAAATGAAGAAGTAGAAGAAGTCCAAGAAGAGGAAGTTGTGGAAACAGCTGAAGAAACAACTCCTGAGAAGTCTGAGTTGGACTTGGCAAATGAACGTGCGGATGAGTTCGAAAACAAATACCTTCGCGCTCATGCGGAAATGCAAAATATCCAGCGCCGTGCCAATGAAGAGCGACAAAACTTGCAACGTTATCGTAGTCAGGACTTAGCAAAAGCGATTCTCCCTTCTTTGGATAACCTTGAACGTGCACTCGCTGTTGAAGGTTTGACAGACGACGTCAAAAAAGGATTGGAGATGGTGCAAGAAAGCTTGATTCACGCTTTGAAGGAAGAAGGAATCGAAGAAATCGTAGCTGATGGTGAGTTTGACCATAATTACCATATGGCCATCCAAACTCTCCCAGCAGACGATGAACACCCAGCAGATACGATTGCACAAGTCTTCCAAAAAGGCTACAAACTCCATGACCGCATCCTACGCCCAGCAATGGTAGTGGTGTATAGCTAGGCAATTCTGACGGTAGCTAAAGCAACTCGTCAGAAAACGGCAATCGCTATGGCGTTTGCCTAGCCTCCTTACTAACTCGTCGTCGAAATAATATCGATTTCGACTCTCGTGTCGCAATATATATACACTGAAAACTTGTCCGAAACGACAATAAACTATGGAAGAAAGATAAAAAGCAAGCCGGAGGCTTGCAAGGAAGATATTTCCCGCCGTGGTGAAAGTTTCAGTAGCTTTTGCTACTGAAACAGGGGATTTTTGAGACAATAGGCTCAAAAATAAGTGATGAAATCCCGTAGGGAGTTGCTCACGTCCCCACCACTTAAGGGGAATATCAAAAAATCAAAATTCGAATTAAAATTTAAGGAGAAAAACACATGTCTAAAATTATCGGTATTGACTTAGGTACAACAAACTCAGCAGTTGCAGTTCTTGAAGGAACTGAAAGCAAAATCATCGCAAACCCAGAAGGAAACCGTACAACTCCATCTGTAGTATCATTTAAAAACGGTGAAATCATTGTTGGTGATGCTGCAAAACGTCAAGCAGTTACAAACCCAGATACAGTTATCTCTATCAAATCTAAGATGGGAACTTCTGAAAAAGTTTCTGCAAATGGTAAAGAGTACACTCCACAAGAAATCTCAGCTATGATCCTTCAATACTTGAAAGGTTATGCGGAAGATTACCTTGGTGAAAAAGTAACCAAAGCTGTTATCACAGTTCCTGCTTACTTCAACGATGCACAACGTCAAGCTACAAAAGACGCTGGTAAAATCGCTGGTCTTGAAGTAGAACGTATTGTCAACGAACCAACTGCAGCAGCTCTTGCTTACGGTTTGGACAAGACTGACAAAGAAGAAAAAATCTTGGTATTTGACCTTGGTGGTGGTACATTCGACGTATCTATCCTTGAATTGGGTGACGGTGTCTTCGACGTATTGGCGACTGCAGGGGATAACAAACTCGGTGGTGACGACTTTGACCAAAAAATCATTGATCACATGATTGCAGAATTCAAGAAAGAAAATGGTATTGACTTATCAACAGACAAGATGGCTCTTCAACGTTTGAAAGATGCAGCTGAAAAAGCTAAGAAAGATCTTTCAGGTGTAACTTCAACTCAAATCAGCTTGCCATTTATCACTGCTGGTGAAGCTGGACCTCTTCACTTAGAAATGACCTTGACTCGTGCCAAATTTGATGATTTGACTCGTGATCTTGTAGAGCGTACAAAAGTTCCAGTTCGTCAAGCCCTTTCAGATGCAGGTTTGAGCTTGTCAGATATTGACGAAGTTATCCTTGTTGGTGGTTCAACTCGTATCCCAGCCGTTGTAGAAGCTGTTAAGGCTGAAACTGGTAAAGAACCAAACAAATCAGTAAACCCTGATGAAGTTGTTGCCATGGGTGCAGCCATCCAAGGTGGTGTCATCACTGGTGATGTTAAAGACGTTGTCCTTCTTGATGTAACACCATTGTCACTTGGTATCGAAACAATGGGGGGTGTCTTCACAAAACTCATCGACCGTAACACTACTATTCCAACATCTAAATCACAAGTCTTCTCAACTGCAGCAGACAACCAACCAGCCGTTGATATCCACGTTCTTCAAGGTGAACGCCCAATGGCAGCTGATAACAAGACTCTTGGACGCTTCCAATTGACTGATATCCCAGCCGCACCTCGTGGAATTCCTCAAATCGAAGTAACTTTCGATATCGACAAGAACGGTATCGTATCTGTTAAGGCTAAAGACCTTGGAACTCAAAAAGAACAAACAATTGTCATCCAATCGAACTCAGGTTTGACTGACGAAGAAATCGACCGCATGATGAAAGATGCAGAAGCAAACGCTGAAGCAGATAAGAAACGTAAGGAAGAAGTTGATCTTCGTAACGAAGTTGACCAAGCAATCTTTGCGACTGAAAAGACAATCAAGGAAACTGAAGGCAAAGGCTTCGACGCAGAACGTGATGCTGCCCAAGCTGCCCTTGATGATCTTAAGAAAGCTCAAGAAGACAACAACTTGGACGACATGAAAGCAAAACTTGAAGCATTGAACGAAAAAGCTCAAGGCCTTGCTGTTAAACTCTACGAACAAGCCGCAGCAGCACAACAAGCTCAAGCAGGAGCAGAAGGCGCACAAGCAACAGGAAATGCAGGCGATGACGTCGTAGACGGAGAGTTTACTGAGAAATAAGATGCAAAGCCCGTTAAAACCTTACAGTGAAAATAGGAAATCTGACGCAGAAACTTTAGCTTCTAGGAAGATTTGCACCTAAAGGTAGCCATATCTGTAGTTCGCTAAAGCGAAAACAGCTACGTCTCTTTTTCACCAAGAGGTTAGGGCGTGCTCGATTCGGTAAGATGTTGAGGCGTTAAGAAAACGAAAGAAAAATAGGAAGCCATCGCCTTGTGCGGTGCACAAAAGATGGCTTATCTTTTTTCCGAAGTTTTTAGCCGAAACTCAGTTAAGCATTACTAGTTTGATTTTTAAAACTCGAACGTCGTAATGATAAGAAGAAATCCAGAGGTTGCAACCCAGCCTCTGTTTTTCGATAAAATAGAGGATGTCGCTTATGAAAAAAGTACTTTGTGTCATTTATCCTAATTTTTCTCTTTATGAGATAGCCTCTTTAACAAGTACTTTAGCTCTGTCTTTTGACATCACGATTGATTATGTAGCTTCAGATCATTCGATGGTGGTCTCTGAGGATGGCTTGCCTTGTTTACCTACAAAAACATTGGATCAAGTAAGTATAGAAGAGTATTCTTGTGTGATTTTGCCAGGAATGGTAAATATAGGGCCTGCTCTACAGGATGAGAAATTGATCTCGTTTTTGAGAAGTCTTAATGAGCAAGATATCCTAATTGCAGCCATTTCTGCAGCGCCTCTTTTATTGGCGAAAGCAGGTTTATTGAACGATACGAAATTTACAGGTGGGATTTGGCAAAACTTCTTTGACTATTTTGAATTTCTTCCACGTGAGAATTTCCAACCGAAAGTTCTTGTCCAAGATAAACAAATCATTACGGCTATCGGTTTTGCACATCAAGAGTTTGCAAGAAAAGTGATTTTCGGTTTAGGGTTGGCAGAGAATACGGACAACTATTTTAAAGAACAGAACGAATGTTCAGAAGAGGATTTGATTTTTACTCTATCGGACAAAGAGTTTGATGAAGTGAAGCAGAGTATAGAAAATACCCTCTAATGATTTACTTATAAATTATAGAAAGGAACAAGGGTGTTCGTAACTGAACACGGGTTCCAGAAATTCTGATTCAATATAAAAGAAAGGAATTGAACCCGACCTAAATTCTCGGAAAAAAGAGAAATCTGTCTAGAAGCATCGCTCCAGCGTCAGATTTCCTATTTTTCAGTCGAATTTTACGGTCTTGGTATTTTGTATGAACAATACTGAATTTTATGATCGTCTGGGGGTGTCAAAAAACGCTTCGGCAGACGAAATCAAAAAGGCTTATCGTAAGCTTTCGAAAAAATACCACCCAGATATCAATAAGGAGCCTGGCGCTGAGGAAAAATACAAGGAAGTTCAAGAAGCCTATGAGACTTTGAGTGACGACCAAAAACGTGCGGCCTATGACCAATATGGTGCGGCTGGAGCCAACGGTGGCTTTGGTGGTGCTGGTGGTTTCGGCGGTTTCAACGGAGCAGGTGACTTCGGTGGTTTTGAGGACATCTTCTCAAGTTTCTTCGGCGGAGGCGGTGCTTCGCGCAATCCAAACGCTCCTCGTCAAGGGGATGACCTCCAGTATTGTGTGAACTTGACCTTTGAAGAAGCTATTTTCGGAGCTGAAAAAGAAGTCAAGTATAACCGTGAAGCAAGCTGTCGTACATGTAATGGCTCAGGTGCTAAACCAGGAACGAGTCCAGTCACTTGTGGACGCTGTCATGGTGCTGGTGTCATTAACGTCGATACGCAGACTCCGCTTGGGATGATGCGTCGCCAAGTGACCTGTGATGTCTGTCATGGTCGTGGAAAAGAAATCAAAGATCCATGTACAACTTGTCACGGAACAGGTCATGAAAAACAAGCTCATAGCGTACATGTGAAAATCCCTGCTGGTGTGGAAACAGGTCAACAAATTCGTCTAGCTGGTCAAGGTGAAGCAGGCTTTAACGGTGGACCTTATGGTGACTTGTATGTAGTGGTTTCTGTGGAAGCTAGCGACAAATTTGAACGTGAAGGAACCACTATCTTCTACAATCTCAACCTCAACTTTGTCCAAGCAGCTCTTGGTGATACCGTTGATATTCCAACTGTTCATGGTGATGTTGAATTGGTTATCCCAGAGGGCACTCAGACTGGTAAGAAATTCCGCCTACGTGGTAAGGGGGCACCAAGCCTTCGTGGTGGTGCAGTTGGTGACCAATACGTTACTGTCAATGTTATAACACCGACAGGCTTGAATGACCGCCAAAAAGCAGCCTTGAAAGAATTCGCAGCTGCAGGTGATTTAAAAGTTAATCCAAAGAAAAAAGGTTTCTTTGACCATATTAAGGATGCCTTTGATGGAGAATAAACTAAAAAGAGCCGTCGGGCTCTTTTTATACTCATCAAAAATTTATTCTGGACAAATCCATTTTCTGTGAACAATCTTCCTCAGGCATTCTTTTTCCAAATTTTGAATCACTGTTTCTAGCTTCAAAATGACTTCTTCTAAAGATTTGAAGGCCTTGTTTTTGAATCCACGCTTTCGTATCTCTGCCCAAACTTGCTCAATGGGATTCATTTCTGGAGTGTAGGGAGGAATAAATGTACACGTGATATTTTCTGGCAACTCCAAAGCCTGAGACTTGTGCCAGGTGCATTATCCATGACCAAAATCAGATAATCATCCGAATAATAGGCGGATAATTGCTGTAAAAATTCGTTCATCCAAGC
>NZ_SPGF01000004.1 GCF_005844455.1 Streptococcus mitis
TCCCCGTGATTTGTAGTAGTGATAGGTCTTCTCAGTTTAATTATAAATCAAAATAAAGAGCACAGCACTTTTTCATTCAGTGTTGTGCCTTGAGTGAAACGAAAGGAATGAATTATAAATATGGAAGCAATTATCGAGAAAATTAAAGAGTATAAAATCATTGTCATCTGTACTTGTCTGGGCTTGCTTGTAGGAGGATTTTTCCTGCTAAAACCAGCTCCACAAACACCTGTCAAGGAAACGAATTTGCAGGCAGAAGTTGCAGCTGTTTCCAAGGATTTATCGACCGAAAAGGAAGTGAACAAGGAAGAGAAGGACGAATCGGTTGAACAAGATCTAATCACAGTAGATGTGAAGGGCGCTGTCAAATCGCCAGGGATTTATGATTTGCCAGTAGGTAGTCGAGTCAATGACGCTGTTCAGAAGGCTGGTGGATTGACAGAGCAAGCAGATAGCAAGTCGCTCAATCTCGCTCAGAAAGTTAGTGATGAGGCTCTGGTTTACGTTCCCACTAAGGGAGAAGAAGCAGCTAATCAACAGACTGCTTCGGGGACAGCTTCTTCAGCAAGCAAGGAAAAGAAGGTCAATCTCAATAAGGCCAGTCTGGAAGAACTCAAGCAGGTCAAGGGTCTGGGAGGGAAACGTGCTCAGGATATTATCGACCATCGTGAATCAAATGGAAAATTCAAGTCGGTTGATGAACTCAAGAAGGTCTCTGGCATTGGTGCTAAAACGATAGAAAAGCTAAAAGACTATGTTACAGTGGATTAAGAATTCCCCTATCTCCCTAATCTATCTGAGTTTTCTGTTACTCTGGCTTTACTATGCCATTTTTGGAGCGTCCTATCTCGCACTGCTAGGTTTTGTTTTTTTGCTTGTCTGTCTCTTTTTCCAATTTCCTTGGAAATCGGCTGGTAAAGTTCTAGCTATTTGTGGAGTTTTTGGATTTTGGTTTCTGTTTCAAACTTGGCAACAGACACAAGCTAGTCAAAACCTAGTGGATTCTGTTGAGAGGGTACGGATTTTGCCTGACACTATTAAGGTCAATGGAGATAGCCTATCATTTCGTGCCAAGGTCGACGGCCGTACCTTCCAAGTTTACTATAAACTTCAGTCCGAGGAAGAGAAAGAGTATTTCCAGGTCTTGACAGACCTTCATGACTTGGAACTAGAAGGGAAGCTTTCAGAGCCAGAAGGTCAGAGAAATTTTGGTGGATTTGACTACCAAGCCTATCTGAAAACTCAAGGGATTTACCAGGCACTGACTATCAAGAGCATCCAGTCACTTAAACATGTTAGCAGTTGGGATATAGGTGAAAATTTGTCGGCTTTACGTCGAAGGGCTGTAGTTTGGATCAAGACGCACTTTCCAGACCCTATGCGCAATTATATGACGGGGCTCTTGCTGGGACATTTGGACACGGACTTTGAGGAGATGAATGAGCTTTATTCCAGTCTAGGAATTATCCATCTCTTTACCTTGTCGGGTATGCAGGTGGGCTTTTTCATGGATGCCTTTAAGAAACTCCTCTTACGATTGGGCTTGACCCAAGAAAAGTTGAAGTGGCTGACTTATCCCTTTTCTCTTATCTATGCTGGTCTGACAGGATTTTCAGCATCGGTCATTCGCAGTCTCTTGCAAAAGTTACTGGCCCAACATGGCTATAAGGGCTTGGATAATTTTGCCCTGACTGTGCTTGTTCTCTTTATCGTCATGCCCAACTTTTTCTTGACAGCAGGAGGAGTCTTGTCCTGCGCCTATGCTTTTATCTTGATCATGACCAGTAAAGAAGGCGAGGGTCTCAAGGCTGTTGCTAGAGAAAGTCTAGTCATTTCTTTGGGAATATTGCCCATTTTATCCTTCTATTTTGCAGAATTTCAACCTTGGTCTATCCTTTTGACCTTTGTCTTTTCATTTCTATTTGACCTGGTCTTCTTACCGCTCTTGTCTATTTTATTTGCCCTTTCATTTCTTTATCCAGTCATTCAGCTGAATTTTATTTTT
The DNA here is from genome assembly GCF_005844455.1 of Streptococcus mitis. Taxonomy (GTDB): domain Bacteria; phylum Bacillota; class Bacilli; order Lactobacillales; family Streptococcaceae; genus Streptococcus; species Streptococcus mitis_BF. Next base: position 2,006 of record NZ_SPGF01000004.1, read on the forward strand.
GAATGGTTGGAAGAGATTATTCGCTTGGTATCGCAGGTGACAAGTAGGCCTCTTGTCTCTGGACAACCCAATGCATGGCTGTTGATACTACTGTTGATTTCTTTGGCTTTGGTCTATGATTTGAGGAAAAATATTAAAAGAGCAGCTGGATTCAGCTTACTTATTGTTAGTCTCTTTTTCATGACCAAGCATCCGCTGGGAAATGAAATCACCATGCTAGACGTTGGACAAGGAGAAAGCCTTTTTCTACGGGATGTCACTGGGAAGACCATTCTCATAGATGTAGGTGGCAAGGCAGAATCTGGTAAGAAAATCGAAAAATGGCAAGAAAAGGCGACGACCAGTAATGCCCAGCGAACCTTGATTCCCTATCTTAAAAGTCGTGGGGTAGCCAAGATTGACCAGCTTATTTTGACCAACACAGACAAAGAACATGTTGGGGATTTGCTGGAGGTTGCCAAGGCTTTCCATGTAGGCGAAATTTTAGTGTCAAAAGGCAGTTTGAAACAGAAGGAATTTGTGGCAGAACTACAAGCGACTCAAACAAAGGTACGCAGTGTTACAGTAGGAGAGACCTTGCAAATTTTTGGAAGTCAGTTAGAAGTTCTATCTCCAAGGAAAAATGGAGATGGAGGGCATGAAGACTCACTAGTTCTGTATGGAAAACTCTTGGATAAGCACTTTCTTTTTACAGGAAATTTGGAGGAAAAAGGAGAGAAGGATTTTCTGAAGCACTATCTAGACTTGAAAGTGGATGTTTTGAAAGCTAGCCAACATGGTTCTAAAAATTCATCAAGTTCAGCCTTTCTAGAACAGCTCAAACCAGAGATCACTCTCATCTCAGTTGGAAAGAACAATCGAACGAAACTCCCCCATCAGGAAACCTTGACACGACTGGAAGGTATCAATAGCAAAGTTTATCGAACTGACCAGCATGGAGCTATACGGTTTAAAGGGTGGAATGGTTGGAAAATTGAAACAGTTGGTTAATGAACACAAACTTTTCAAAAAAATAACTTTTTATCTTGACAAGGGCTAGAAAACTTGGTATCATATAAAAGTTGAGAAAAGCAGAAGTGAGAGCTTCTCGCCTTGTGACATTAAGTTGCCTGGCCCTACGGATGAAAAGTTTCTAAGAAACGCTATCATAACGTGCGGGCTTGTATTATTACGAGTCCGCTATTGTTTTTCTCTAATAAAACAAAAGAGGTGAAAACCATAGCAAAGCAAGACTTATTCATCAATGATGAGATTCGTGTACGTGAAGTTCGCTTGATTGGTCTTGAAGGAGAACAGCTAGGCATCAAGCCACTCAGTGAAGCGCAAGCTTTGGCTGATAACGCTAATGTTGACCTAGTATTGATTCAACCCCAAGCCAAACCACCTGTTGCAAAAATTATGGACTACGGTAAGTTCAAATTTGAGTACCAGAAGAAGCAAAAAGAACAACGTAAAAAACAAAGTGTTGTTACTGTGAAAGAAGTTCGTCTAAGTCCAACTATTGACAAGGGTGACTTTGATACAAAACTTCGCAATGCACGCAAATTCCTTGAAAAAGGAAATAAAGTTAAGGTATCTATTCGCTTTAAGGGTCGTATGATTACCCATAAAGAGATTGGTGCAAAAGTTTTAGCCGAGTTTGCTGAAGCAACACAAGATATTGCAATCATCGAACAACGAGCTAAGATGGATGGACGCCAAATGTTCATGCAGTTGGCGCCAGCAACTGACAAAAAATAATTGTCAGAAAGTTAAATAAAGGAGAAAAAATCATGCCAAAACAAAAAACACACCGCGCATCAGCTAAACGTTTCAAACGTACAGGTTCTGGTGGACTTAAACGTTTCCGTGCTTACACTTCTCACCGTTTCCACGGAAAAACTAAGAAACAACGTCGTCATCTTCGTAAAGCATCTATGGTGCATTCAGGAGATTTCAAACGTATCAAAGCAATGCTTACTCGCTTGAAATAATAGCCTAACAGTAAGTAAACAATTCTAGGAAATATTTGGAGGAAATAAAACATGGCACGTGTTAAAGGTGGCGTTGTATCACGCAAACGTCGTAAACGTATTCTTAAATTAGCAAAAGGTTACTATGGAGCTAAACACATCTTGTTCCGTACTGCAAAAGAACAAGTAATGAACTCTTACTACTATGCATACCGTGACCGTCGTCAGAAAAAACGTGACTTCCGTAAATTGTGGATCACTCGTATCAATGCGGCAGCTCGTATGAACGGACTTTCATACTCACAATTGATGCATGGTTTGAAATTGGCTGAGATCGAAGTTAACCGTAAAATGCTTGCTGACTTGGCTGTTAACGATGCAGTAGCTTTCACAGCTCTTGCAGATGCAGCTAAAGCAAAACTTGGTAAATAATAACCTATAAGACTGGAACAGGATTGTCCCAGTCTTTTTAGAAATAAAGGAGAAAAATACGGCTTCAAAAATGCTACACACTTGCTTGCGAGTGGAAAATCTTGAAAAATCAATCGCATTTTATCAAGATGCTTTTGGTTTTAAAGAATTGCGCCGCAAAGATTTTCCAGATCATGCTTTCACCATTGTTTATCTAGGACTTGAAGGTGACGACTATGAGTTGGAGTTGACTTATATAGTAGATTGAAACAAGATGTGAACAAATCGATTAGGAAAGTCAAATTAATTTCTAGAAATATTTTAACAGCCATAACGTACTATTCTAGACTCAATCTACTATAACTACGATCACGGCCCTTATGTGGTAGGAGATGGGTTTGCTCATATCGCCCTCAGTACACCTGATCTTGAGGCTCTTTACCAAGAGCACAGTGCAAAAGGCTATGAAGTGACTGAGCCAAATGGTCTACCAGGAACTGCACCTAACTATTACTTTGTCAAAGACCCTGATGGATACAAGGTCGAAGTCATTCGTGAAAAATAATCTCGTGAAGTCAAGTACAATGTTCGTTTTCTACTTGACTTTTTTTAGCTGAAAGAGTATACTAATAAAAATTTAACCTTTAAGGGGAGTCCAGAGAGACTCACAAGGTGTCAGATGAAAGAATAGTACAATTTTCTAGAGGAGACTTTTTGAGTGTGCTCTCTTGTCTTGTACGATTTTAACTGAGGCCTTGCAATCGCAAGGTCTTTTCTTTATCTGGTCCCCTTAAAATTTAAGGAGGAAAAGTCATGAATCCCACATGTAAGAAACGTTTGGGTGCCATTCGTTTGGAAACCATGAAGGTGGTTGGACAAGAGGAAATTGCGCCAGCAATCTTTGAATTAGTTTTAGAAGGGGAAATGGTTGAAGCTATGCGAGCAGGCCAATTTCTTCATCTGCGTGTGCCTGATGATGCCCATCTCTTGCGCCGCCCTATTTCAATTTCGTCTATTAACAAGGCAAACAAGCAGTGTCATCTCATTTATCGGATTGAGGGCGCTGGGACTGCCATTTTTTCAACCTTAAGTCAGGGAGATACTCTGGATGTGATGGGGCCTCAGGGAAATGGTTTTGACTTGTCTGATTTAGATGAGCAGAGCCAAGTTCTCCTTGTTGGTGGGGGGATTGGTGTTCCACCCTTGCTTGAGGTGGCCAAGGAATTGCATGCGCGTGGAGTGAAAGTAGTGACAGTCCTCGGTTTTGCGGCTAAGGATGCTGTTATCCTTGAAAAAGAATTGGCTCAATATGGGCAGGTCTTTGTAACGACAGATGATGGTTCTTATGGCATCAAGGGGAATGTTTCTGTTGTCATCAATGATTTAGACAGTCAGTTTGATGCTGTTTACTCATGTGGGGCACCTGGAATGATGAAGTATATCAATCAAACCTTTTATGACCATCCAAGAGCTTATCTATCTTTGGAATCTCGTATGGCTTGTGGGATGGGGGCTTGCTATGCCTGTGTCCTAAAAGTACCAGAAAGCGAGACGGTCAGCCAACGCGTTTGTGAAGATGGCCCTGTTTTCCGCACAGGAACAGTTGTATTATAAGGAGAAAATCATGACTAGAAATCGTTTACAAGTTTCTCTACCTGGTTTGGATTTGAAGAATCCTATCATACCAGCATCAGGCTGTTTTGGTTTTGGCCAAGAGTATGCCAAGTACTATGATTTAGACCTTTTAGGCTCTATTATGATCAAGGCAACGACCCTTGAACCGCGTTTTGGCAATCCAACTCCAAGGGTGGCAGAAACACCTGCTGGCATGCTCAATGCAATTGGCTTGCAAAATCCTGGTTTGGAAGTTGTTTTGGCTGAAAAGTTACCTTGGTTGGAAAGAGAATATCCAAATCTTCCTATTATTGCTAATGTGGCTGGTTTTTCAAAACAAGAGTATGCAGCTGTTTCTAGTGGTATTTCCAAGGCAGCTAATGTAAAGGCTATCGAGCTCAATATTTCTTGTCCCAATGTTGACCACTGTAATCACGGACTTTTGATAGGTCAAGATCCTGATCTGGCTTATGATGTGGTGAAAGCAGCTGTGGAAGCTTCTGATGTACCAGTTTATGTCAAACTAACTCCTAGTGTGACCGATATCGTTACTGTCGCAAAAGCAGCAGAAGATGCAGGAGCAAGTGGCTTAACCATGATCAATACTCTAGTCGGTATGCGCTTTGACCTCAAAACCAGAAAACCAATCTTGGCTAATGGAACAGGTGGGATGTCTGGTCCAGCAGTCTTTCCAGTAGCTCTCAAACTCATCCGTCAAGTAGCTCAAACAACAGACCTGCCTATCATTGGAATGGGGGGAGTGGATTCGGCTGAAGCCGCGCTAGAAATGTATCTGGCAGGAGCATCTGCTATCGGAGTTGGAACAGCCAACTTTACTAATCCATATGCCTGCCCTGATATTATCGAAAATTTACCGAAAGTCATGGATAAATACGGCATTAGCAGTCTAGAAAATCTCCGTCAGGAAGTAAAAGAGTCTTTGAGGTAAACTGCAATCAATCTGTTCTTGATTTTTTATTAGTTTGTAATGTTGATTATAGAGAATTTTGATATAATGAAATGAGTAAGAACAGAGGAAAAGAGTTAATGAAGAAATTGAAATTTATTTTTTTAGCCCTGCTATTTTTCTTAGCCAGACCAGAGAGTGCAATGGCTAGCGATGGTACTTGGCAAGGAAAGCAGTACCTGAAAGCAGATGGCAGTCAAGCAGCTAATGAGTGGATTTTTGATGCTCATTATCAATCTTGGTTTTATATAAAAGCAGATGCTAACTATGCTGAAAATGAATGGCTGAAACAAGGTGACGACTATTATTATCTCAAATCTGGTGGCTATATGGCAAAATCAGAATGGGTAGAAGACAAGGGAGCCTTCTATTATCTTGACCAAAATGGAAAGATGAAAAGAAATGCTTGGCTAGGAACTTCCTATGTTAGTGCTACAGGTGCCAAAGTAATAGAAGACTGGGTCTTTGATTCTCAATACGACGCTTGGTTTTATATCAAAGCAGATGGACAACACGCAGAGAAAGAATGGCTCCAAATTAAAGGGAAGGACTATTATTTTAAATCTGGTGGTTATCTACTGACAAGTCAGTGGATTGACCAGGCTTATGTGAATGCCAGTGGTGCCAAAGTACAGAAAGGTTGGCTTTTTGATAAACAATACCAATCTTGGTTTTACATTAAAGAAAATGGGAATCATGCTAATAAAGAATGGATTTTCGAAAATGGTCACTATTATTATCTAAAATCCGGTGGCTATATGGCAGCAAATGAATGGATTTGGGATAAAGAGTCATGGTTTTACCTTAAGTCTGATGGCAAAATGGCTGATAAAGAATGGTTATACGATTCTAAAAGTCAAGCTTGGTACTACTTCAAATCTGGTGGCTACATGGTGAAAAATGAAACAGTAGATGGTTATCAGTTTGGAAGCGATGGTAAATGGCTTGGAGAAAAAGCTACAAATGAAAATGCTTCTTATTATCAAGTAGTGCCTGTCACAGCAAATGTTTATAATGCAGATGGTGAAAAACTCTCCTATATATCACAAGGCAGTGTCGTCTGGCTTGATAAGGACAGAAAGAGTGATGACAAGCGCCTGGCTATTACTGTTTCTGGTTTGTCAGGCTATATGAAAACAGAAGATTTACAAGCACTAGGTGCTAGTAAGGATTTTATCCCTTATTATGAGAGTGATGGCCACCGTTTTTATCACTATGTAGCTCAGAATGCTAGTATCCCAGTAGCTTCTCATCTTTCTGATATGGAAGTAGGCAAGAAATATTATTCGGCAGATGGCCTGCATTTTGATGGTTTTAAGCTTGAAAATCCCTTCCTCTTCAAAGATTTAACAGAGGCTACAAACTACAGTGCTGAAGACTTGGATAAGGTATTTAGTCTGCTAAATATTAATAATAGCCTCTTGGAGAACAAGGGAGCTACCTTTAAGGAAGCCGAAGAACATTACCATATCAATGCCCTCTATCTCCTTGCCCATAGTGCCTTAGAAAGTGATTGGGGACGAAGTAAGATTGCCAAAGATAAGAATAATTTCTTTGGAATTACAGCCTATGATACGACACCTTACCTTTCTGCCAAGACATTTGATGATGTGGATAAGGGGATTTTAGGTGCAACCAAGTGGATTAAGGAAAATTATATTGATAGAGGCAGAACCTTCCTTGGCAATAAGGCTTCTGGTATGAATGTGGAATATGCCTCAGACCCTTATTGGGGCGAAAAAATTGCTAGTGTGATGATGAAAATCAATGAAAAACTAGGTGGCAAAGATTAGTCCTATAATTGGATATGATTTGAGTATAAGTTAAAAATCCTGATTTCAAGTAAAATCAGGATTTTTTCATGGATGCGATTTTTTCTGGGGCTGGTGTGACACGGAGGGTCTTTTGTCCTGTGTAAGTGACAAAGCCGGGTTTTCCACCAGTTGGTTTGTTGAGTTTCTTGACTTCAATCATATCCACCTGAACCAGATTTGACAGGCGCCCTTGAGAGAAGTAGGCGGCCAGCTCAGCTGCGTCTGTTTTGACTTCATCAGATGGGTCAAGATTGCCTGAGATGACAACGTGGCTTCCAGGGATATCCTTGGCATGGAACCAAAGTTCCTCCTTGCGGGCCATTTTAAAGGTTAGTTCCTCATTTTGTAGGTTGTTGCGACCGACATAGATGATGGTTTTGCCATCACTGGCCAGGTACTGTTCTGGTTTTTTGCGTTTCTGGATTTTTTCTCGCTGTCTTCTGCGGATAAAGCCGGTTTGGATCAATTCTTCACGGATTTCAGCGATTTCTTCTAGTCCAGCTTGGTTGAGGACGGTCTCGACACTTTCCAGATAGAGAATGGTTGCCTTGGTTTCTTCAATCAAATCAGTCAAGTATTTGACGGCTTCTTTGAGTTTCTGGTAACGTTTAAAATAGCGTTGGGCATTCTGGTTGGGAGTCAAGGCCTTATCAAGTGCAATCGTAATCGGTTGATTGGTGTAGTAGTTGTCTAGGATAACCTGGCCTTGGTCGTTAGGCACTTGGTGGAGGAAGGTTGTCAGCAATTCCCCTTTTTGGCGAAATTCCTCCGCATTGTCTGTCGCCAATAACTCTTTTTCTTGTTTTTTCAGCTTATGACGATTTTTTTTAAGTTCATTTTCAACACGACGAATGAGTTCGCTAGCTTGCTGTTTGACGCGGTCGCGCTCTGCCTTGTCCTTATAGTAGGTGTCCAACAAATCAGAAAGACTGGTAAAAGTTTCTCCAACCTGATTTGCAAAAGGAACTGGACTAAAGGAAGTCTCTGTCAAGCATGGCTTGGTTTCTTGACTGAAAAAGTTACGGAAAGTAGACAGTTTATCACTAACCAGAATGTTTTCCAATTCATTTGCCGTATCGCGTCCCAGACCTTGAAAGAGGCTTTGAAGGTTTTTAACTGTCGTTTCATGTGTTTGCAGGATTTCAAAGAGTTTCTCGTCCTTGATTGTAAAAGGATTGAGAGATTCCGTACCTGGCGGAGCGATATAGGTTGATCCAGGAAGCAAGGTGCGGTAGCTATTTTGTGAAAAGCCGACGTGTTTAATAACTTCGAGGATTTTATGACTGCTTTTATCGACCAGTAGAATATTACTGTGTTTACCCATGATTTCGATAATCAAGGTTGCCTGGATATGGTCTCCAATCTCGTTTTTATTGGAAACAGTGATTTCCACAATACGGTCATTTTCAATCTGCTCAATAGACTCAATCAGGGCCCCCTGCAAATATTTTCTCAAAACCATGATAAAGGTAGAAGGTTGGGCTGGATTTTCAAAAGTCGTTTGGGTCAGCTGAATGCGTCCAAAAACTGGGTGAGCAGAAAGGAGCAGGCGATGACTTTGGCGATTGCTACGGATTTGTAAGACCAACTCTTGTTCAAAAGGCTGATTGATTTTCTGAATGCGACCGTTAAGCAACTCTCTTTGCAATTCCTCAACCATGTGGTGTAAAAAAAATCCGTCAAATGACATCGTTCTCTCCTTGTGATTGTATTCCATAGTATTATATCAAAAAGGTAGAATAAAATCATGGAAATGTGGTATAATAAAGCCAAGTAAAGAGAAACGAGAAGCACATGTATATTGAAATGGTAGATGAAACTGGTCAAGTTTCAAAAGAAATGTTGCAACAAACCCAAGAAATTTTGGAATTTGCAGCCCAAAAATTAGGCAAAGAAGACAAGGAGATGGCAGTCACTTTTGTGACCAACGAGCGTAGTCATGAACTCAATCTGGAGTACCGTGACACAGACCGTCCGACAGATGTCATCAGCCTTGAGTATAAGCCAGAGTTGGAAATTGCCTTTGACGAAGAAGATTTGCTTGAAAATCCAGAATTGGCAGAGATGATGTCTGAGTTTGATGCCTATATTGGGGAATTGTTCATCTCTATCGATAAGGCTCATGAGCAGGCTGAGGAATATGGCCACAGCTTTGAGCGTGAGATGGGCTTCTTGGCAGTACACGGCTTTTTACATATCAACGGCTATGATCACTACACTCCAGAAGAAGAAGCGGAGATGTTCGGTTTACAAGAAGAAATTTTGACAGCCTATGGACTCACAAGACAATAAACGAAAATGGAAAAATCGTGACCTGATATCCAGTTTAGAATTTGCCCTCACAGGAATTTTTACTGCCATCAAGGAAGAACGCAATATGCGAAAACATGCAGTGACGGCTCTAGTGGTCATTCTTGCAGGTTTTGTTTTTCAGGTGTCACGAATCGAATGGCTCTTTCTCCTATTGAGCATTTTCTTGGTAGTAGCCTTTGAGATTATCAACTCTGCTATTGAAAATGTGGTGGATTTGGCCAGTCACTATCACTTTTCCATGCTGGCTAAAAATGCCAAGGATATGGCGGCTGGTGCGGTATTAGTGGTCTCTCTTTTCGCAGCCTTAACAGGTGCATTGATTTTTCTCCCACGAATCTGGGATTTAATATTTTAAACAGTAAGAGGAAATTATGACTTTTAAATCAGGCTTTGTAGCCATTTTAGGACGTCCCAATGTTGGGAAGTCAACTTTTTTAAATCACGTTATGGGGCAAAAGATTGCCATCATGAGTGACAAGGCGCAGACAACGCGCAACAAAATCATGGGAATTTACACGACCGATAAGGAGCAGATTGTCTTTATCGACACACCAGGGATTCACAAGCCTAAAACGGCTCTTGGAGATTTCATGGTCGAATCTGCCTATAGTACCCTTCGTGAAGTGGATACTGTTCTTTTCATGGTGCCCGCTGATGAAGCGCGTGGTAAGGGGGATGACATGATTATTGAGCGTCTCAAGGCAGCCAAGGTTCCTGTCATTTTGGTGGTAAACAAGATTGATAAGGTCCACCCAGACCAGCTTTTGTCTCAGATTGATGATTTCCGAAATCAGATGGACTTCAAGGAAATCGTTCCAATCTCAGCCCTTCAAGGAAATAACGTGTCTCGTCTAGTGGATATTTTGAGTGAAAATCTGGACGAAGGTTTCCAGTATTTCCCGTCTGATCAAATCACAGACCATCCAGAACGTTTCTTGGTTTCAGAAATGGTTCGCGAGAAAGTCTTGCACCTAACGCGTGAAGAGATTCCTCACTCAGTTGCTGTAGTGGTTGATTCTATGAAACGTGACGAAGATACAGACAAGATTCACATCCGTGCAACCATCATGGTCGAGCGCGATAGTCAGAAAGGGATCATCATCGGTAAAGGTGGCGCTATGCTTAAGAAAATTGGTAGCATGGCCCGTCGTGATATCGAACTCATGCTAGGAGACAAGGTCTTCCTAGAAACCTGGGTCAAGGTTAAGAAAAATTGGCGTGATAAAAAGCTAGATTTGGCTGACTTTGGCTATAATGAAAAAGAATATTAAAAAAACTCTTTAAGAGAGTTTTTTAGTATTACTGAATAATAATGGAGAATAATAAATGTCAGAGCAGTTAATTCAAAATAGTATTTTTTCCACACCAGTAATATTTGATAAATATGAATGTTATAGTATTGGTGCAACAACCGTTAATAACTTGATGAAATTAAATATTATTAAGAATGTAAATCTAAAGAGAAGTCTTGGGAATAAAAAACCAGATGTTTTAATTCTAGATGATAATAAGAACGTAATTATCTATGTTGAGCAAAAGATACCAAGTAAATTTAAGAGTGATAAGGATATTGAAGAAGCGATTAAACAAGAGATAGATGTCGCTAAAGCTTTGGGTTCACTTATTTATATTGTAAGCGACGGTGATTCTTTTATCTGGATTAATCCTAAAAACGGGGAAAAGATTTTAGATGAGAATGGAAATGAAATTAATTTAGCGATAAAGCCAAAAGAAAATGGCAAACAAATTGTCAAGTTCATTAACGATATTTCATTATCTATTTCTGAAACAAATAATCAGATATTGAAAAAGGAATTTTTAGATCCTACTGATTTAGCTCAAAAGATTAATCGAATTTTAAAAAATTTAACTTTTGCATCAGCAAAGATGTCTTTATATACTTTTGTTGAGTTGTTTCTCTTTAAATATTTATCAGATATTGGTGTTTTAAATGGAGAAAATAGTTTTGAATACATTGTTTCTTTATATGAAAAGGAAGGATATTCTACCGCCTATGTTTTAGGAAAATACCTAGAAGGTGCTAGAGAGACGATGGTTAAATTGTTTCCAAAAGGTATGGATGGGACAAGCATTATCAATGGTAAAGTTTTTCATATTGAAAGAGATGAGCAAAACGAATTTATCAGCGTAGATAATACGGATACAGTATTTAAATCTGTTATTTTGGAATTTGAAAAATATGATAAAAAATATGGAAAATTCTTAAATATAAGTAAAGACTTCAAGTCAAAACTGTTTGAAACTTTTATGAAAAATAGTGATGACAAGAGTGATATGGGGCAGTTTTTTACACCATTAAAAATAGTAGATGAAATGGTTTCTATGGTAGATATTTCTGAGGGAATGACTATTTGTGATCCTGCTTGTGGTGTTGGAAAGTTTTTGCTTGAAGCAGTTGAAAAACGTATAGAAGACAGTTATAGCTATTCTAAAGGAAAGTTAGCCTCTAAAATTCGATTTTTTGGCTATGACAAGATGATGTCTGAAAAAGACGATATCACAATTATTCTTGCTAAAGCTAATACGTTAATTTATTTTTCTGAATTATTCCAGAAAAATAATAGTTTTAAAGATGTGCAGACAATTGCAAAAACACTATTAAATGATTCATTTTACTTACATAAGAGTATGTTAGGTACTCTAGAAAATCTGGAAGAAAATAGATACGACTTAATTTTAGCAAACCCTCCTTATTATCAAAGTAAGGAAATGTCAGAGATGGCTAAAGCTACAGATATTTATAAGTATGGCGGTAGTGGTGTTGAAGCTCTCTTCTTAGAGTGGATTATGCGTTCCGTAAAACACGGTGGTGTAGCCAATATTGTTTTACCGGATGGTATTTTTTCTAATCATGCAAATAAAAAGTTAAAAGAAAAGTTAAAAGAACTCTTTTTTATCGACGCTTTGATTTCTTTACCAGTAAATGCTTTTTTCAACACACCTAAAAAAACCTACATTTTGACTATTCGTAAGAAAACAGAGAATGAGATTGAAAATAATATCGTACAAGATTATCCTGTTTTCACCTACATTGCAGGTAGTATTGGTGAAACCTTAGATGTTTATCGATTTGATTCTGAAGAAAATGACTTAAAACAAGCTGTCGTCAAATATAATTTTTATCGCCAATCTCAAGATAGAAATAATTTACAAGAACCAATCAAATCCCACCTTTTAGGTGATTCGAGACTAAAATTACTTCCGATTGAGGAATTAGATAGTAAGAAGAGTTGGATTATTGAAAATTGGTGGTCTGAAGAAGAAAAGATTGCTATTGGTCTAAAAAAAGAAAGACAAGTCGTTTCGATTGATGAATTCCAAGCAATGATTGATGATATGATTTCTCTTATGCAAGATTTCAAGGAGGAGTTAGAATGGTTGAAGTAAGAAGCAAACTTGTAACACTTTCAGAACTATTTACCAATAAAAGAGGAAATAGTAAGTATACGAAAGCTTACGTTAATAAAAATACTGGTGAGTTTGAAGTTTACACTGGTTCAACTAAAACTTCCTTTGGATTTATAGATACATATGAATATGAATCTCCTCATTTAACCTATACAACAGATGGAGAGTATGCAGGAACTCTGGAAATTTTACAAGGTAAATACAATGTTGGGGGACATAGAGCTATTTTAATAAGTAAAGTGGATAATTTATCCTTATTTTATTGTAAATATGTTTTTCAAAGTATATTCTACAATTCTGTAAAACGTGGTGATGTTCCATCATTAGCTTGGTCTCAAATCAAAGATATAAGAGTTAGCATTCCAGTTACTGAAGATGGAGAATTCGACCTTAAAAAACAAGAAGAAATTGTTCGTAAGTTTGAATTAATTGAAGCACGCAAAGAAGAATTGGCTGAAAAGATTGAGACGATCAAGTCAGTAGATGTGGATATTATGTCAGGAGAGACTCCTAAGACTACCTCAATTAAAGTTGCAGATTTGTTTGACTTGACTGTATCAACAAATTCTTCAAAATTTACGAAGACATTTGTAAAAGAAAATGCGGGTGATATACCTGTTTATGGAGCGAGTAGTGATGACTTACCAAGTTATGGTTATTTAAAAGACAATGCTGTAATTATAGACAAAGATGGTAAACGTGAGTTTCCTGTTCGCTATTTTGAAAATTGCTTGACTTACAATATAGATGGTCTTGCAGGCTATGTTTTTTATCATGAGGGTCGCTTTAGTTTAAGTGAAAAAGTACGCCCGTTAGTTATAAAAGAAGAATACGCAGACAAGGTCAACCCTTTATACCTAAAACAAGTTTTAGAGCCAATTTTTCGCTCTCATGTTAAAGGCAGAAAAGGGAAAAATGGTAAAAATGAGTATACAAAGCTAAATACTTCCATGATAAAAGATTTAGAGGTCGTGCTTCCTATTACCTCTTCAGGAGAAATCGACCTTGTAAAGCAAAATCAGATTGTAAAAAATTCTCAAATAATCCTTGAAATGAAAAATAATATTGAGAAGCAAGGATACCAGTTTATTCAATCGAATCTAGACTTTAATTCGAACAATGTTCCATATATATATATATATATATAACCTTAGCTAATTTGTTTGATTTGAAACGTGGTTCTAGTAAGTATACGAAAAAATATTGCTTGGATAACAAGGGGAAGTATCCTGTTTACTCAGCCAATAATTCAGTTCCTCTTGGTTATCGAAACGATTTTGATTTTGATGGTTGTTTTGCTACAATTTCTGTCAATGGTATAGCAGGAAAGATAACTTTAATAGATAATAAGTTTTCTTTGAATGCGGATAGAATGATTTTAATTCCTAAACAGGAAAAAATAAACATTGATTATATTGTTTATATTTTAGAACCTCTTTTAAGACAACAGGTTAAGGGAAGAAGTGGTGAAAATGGCAGAAATGAGTATACCAAAATAGAAAAAAATGTAATTTTGAATACTAAAATTCCTGTTCCTTTTAATAGATTTGGTGAAATTGATTTAGAGATACAAAAGGATATAGTAGAAAAAATTTATAAGTTAAAAAATATAAAAACTATCCTAGGAGAAGAGGTTGAAAAATTATTGCAATTTGAATTAAAATTTTAAGAAGGAGGACTTATGCCTGAATTACCAGAGGTTGAAACTGTTCGTCGTGGCTTAGAAAAATTGATTTTGGGAAAGAAGATTTCGAGTATAGAAATTCGTTATCCCAAGATGATTAAGACAGATTTGGAAGAGTTTCAAAGGGAATTGCCTGGTCAGATTATCGAGTCAATGGGACGTCGTGGCAAATATTTGCTTTTCAACCTGACAGACAAGGTCTTGATTTCTCATTTGCGGATGGAGGGAAAGTATTTTTACTATCCAGACAAGGTCCCTGAACGCAAGCATGCCCATGTTTTCATCCAGTTTGAGGATGGCGGTACTCTTGTATATGAGGACGTACGCAAGTTTGGTACCATGGAACTATTGGCGCCTGACCTTTTGGAAGCCTACTTTATTTCTAAGAAACTAGGGCCTGAGCCAAGAGAGCAGGACTTTGATTTGCAGGTCTTTCAAGCTGCCCTAACCAAGTCTAAAAAGCCTATCAAATCACATCTCCTAGACCAAACTTTGGTAGCTGGTCTGGGTAATATCTATGTAGATGAGGTCCTTTGGCGAGCTCAGGTTCATCCAGCTAGACCTTCCCAGACTTTGACGGCAGAAGAATCGTCAGCTATTCATGACCAGACCATTGCTGTTTTGGGACAGGCAGTTGAAAAAGGCGGTTCCACCATTAGAACCTATACCAATGCCTTTGGAGAAGACGGAACCATGCAGGACTTCCATCAGGTCTATGATAAGACTGGACAAGAGTGTTCACGCTGTGGGACAGTGATTGAGAAATTCCAACTCGGTGGACGAGGAACTCATTTTTGTCCTCAGTGTCAAAGGAGGGGCTGATGGGAAAAATCATCGGAATCACAGGAGGAATTGCCTCTGGTAAGTCAACTGTGACAAATTTCCTAAGAGAAAAAGGTTTTCAAGTGGTGGATGCTGACGCAGTCGTCCACCAGCTACAAAAACCTGGTGGTCGTCTTTATCAGCTCTTAGTTCAGCACTTTGGGCAGGAAATCATCCTTGAAAATGGAGAACTTAATCGCCCTCTCCTGGCTAGTCTCATCTTTTCAAATCCTGAGGAACGGGAATGGTCTAAGCGAATCCAAGGGGAGATTATTCGTGAAGAGTTGGCTACTTTGAGAGAACAGTTAGCTCAGACAGAAACGATTTTTTTCATGGATATTCCCCTGCTTTTTGAGCAGGACTACAGCGCTTGGTTTGATGAGACGTGGTTGGTCTATGTGGACCGAGATGTCCAAGTAGAACGTTTAATGAAAAGAGACCAGTTGTCCAGAAATGAAGCTGAATCTCGTCTGGCAGCCCAGTGGCCTTTAGAGAAAAAGAAAGATTTGACCAGCCATGTTCTAGACAACAATGGCAATCAGGATCAGCTTCTTACTCAAGTACGTATCCTTCTTGAGGGAGGTAAGCAAGATGACAGAGATTAACTGGAAGGATAATTTGCGCATTGCCTGGTTTGGTAATTTTCTGACAGGAGCCAGTATTTCTTTGGTTGTGCCCTTTATGCCCATTTTTGTGGAAAATCTAGGTGTTGGGAGTGAGCAAGCTGCTTTTTATGCAGGCTTGGCTATTTCTGTATCTGCTATTTCCGCGGCGCTCTTTTCTCCTATCTGGGGAATCCTTGCTGACAAATACGGACGAAAACCCATGATGATTCGGGCAGGTCTTGCCATGACTATCACTATGGGAGGCTTGGCCTTTGTCCCAAATATCTATTGGCTAATCTTTCTTCGCTTACTGAATGGTGTATTTGCAGGATTTGTTCCCAATGCAACGGCCTTGATAGCCAGTCAGGTTCCCAAGGAGAAATCAGGCTCTGCCTTGGGTACTTTGTCTACAGGTGTAGTTGCAGGTACTCTAACCGGTCCCTTTATTGGTGGCTTTATCGCGGAATTATTTGGCATTCGTACGGTTTTCTTATTGGTTGGTAGTTTTTTATTCTTAGCTGCTGTTTTGACTATTTGCTTTATCAAGGAAGATTTTCAACCAGTAGCCAAGGAAAAGGCCATCCCAACAAAGGAATTATTTACATCAGTTAAATATCCCTATCTTTTGGTCAACCTCTTTCTGACTAGTTTTGTCATCCAATTTTCAGCCCAATCGATTGGCCCTATCTTAGCTCTTTATGTGCGTGACTTAGGGCAGACAGAGAATCTTCTTTTTGTTTCTGGTTTGATTGTATCAAGTATGGGCTTTTCCAGTATGATGAGTGCAGGAGTTATGGGCAAGCTAGGTGACAAGGTGGGCAATCATCGTCTCTTGGTTGTAGCCCAGTTTTATTCAGTTATTATCTATCTTCTCTGTGCCAATGCTTCTAGCCCCCTCCAACTAGGACTCTATCGATTCCTCTTTGGCTTGGGGACAGGTGCCTTGATTCCTGGAGTTAATGCGCTTCTCAGCAAGATGACACCCAAAGCTGGCATTTCGAGGGTCTTTGCCTTCAATCAGGTATTCTTTTATCTGGGAGGTGTCGTTGGTCCCATGGCAGGTTCCGCAGTAGCAGGTCAATTTGGCTATCATGCTGTCTTTTATGCGACAAGTCTTTGTGTTGCCTTTAGTTGTCTCTTTAACCTGCTTCAATTTCGAACATTATTAAAAGTAAAGGAAATCTAGTGCGAGTAAAAATTAATCTCAAATGCTCCTCTTGTGGCAGTATCAATTACCTAACCAGTAAAAATTCAAAAACCCATCCAGACAAGATTGAGGTTTTAAAGTATTGTCCCAAGGAAAGAAAAGTAACCCTACATCTTGAATCTAAGTAGATTTTATGGTAAAATAATAAGGATTTTAAGGAGTTTGATATGTATAACCTATTATTAACCATTTTATTAGTATTATCTGTTGTGATTGTGATTGCGATTTTCATGCAACCAACTAAAAACCAATCCAGCAATGTATTTGATGCCAGCTCAGGTGATTTGTTTGAACGCAGTAAAGCACGTGGTTTTGAAGCTGTAATGCAGCGTCTGACAGGGATTTTAGTCTTTTTCTGGCTAGCCATTGCCTTAGCATTGACGGTATTATCAAGTAGATAAGAAAATAATGGGCAGGACTAGGTCTTTGCCTCTTTTTATTTTTATACTCTTCAAAAATCTCTTCAAACCACGTCAGCTTCCATCTGCAACCTCAAAACGGTGTTTTGAACAACATGCGGCTAGCTTTCTAGTTTGCTCTTTGATTTTTATTGAGTATTAAAGGATGTTTGAGAAGGTTTTACAGTAAAAGAAAATTAAAAAATCTAGAAAGAAAATATGAAAGATAGAATAAAAGAATATTTGAAAGATAAGGGAAAGGTAACTGTTAATGACTTGGCTCAGGCTTTGGGAAAAGATGGATCCAAGGATTTTCGTGAGTTGATTAAAACCTTGTCCCTAATGGAAAGAAAGCACCAGATACGCTTTGAGGAAGATGGCAGTCTGACTTTGGAAGTCAAGAAAAAACATGAGATTACCCTCAAGGGGATTTTTCATGCCCATAAAAATGGCTTTGGCTTTGTTAGTCTGGAAGGGGAAGAGGACGACCTTTTTGTAGGAAAAAACGATGTCAACTATGCTATTAATGGTGATACCGTTGAGGTCGTGATTAAGAAAGTCGCTGACCGCAATAAGGGAACAGCAGCGGAAGCAAAAATTATTGATATCCTAGAACATAGCTTAACAACCGTTGTCGGTCAAATCGTTCTGGATCAGGAAAAACCTAAGTATGCAGGCTACATCCGTTCGAAAAACCAGAAAATTAGCCAGCCGATTTATGTTAAGAAACCTGCCCTTAAACTAGAAGGAACAGAAGTTCTTAAGGTCTTTATCGACAAATACCCAAGCAAGAAACATGATTTCTTTGTCGCTAGTGTCCTCGATGTGGTGGGGCATTCAACGGATGTCGGGATTGATGTTCTTGAGGTCTTGGAATCAATGGACATTGTATCCGAGTTCCCAGAAGCTGTTGTCAAGGAAGCAGAAAGTGTGCCTGATGTTCCATCTCAAAAGGATATGGAAGGTCGTCTGGATCTAAGAGATGAGATTACCTTTACCATTGATGGTGCGGATGCCAAGGACTTGGATGATGCGGTGCATATAAAGGCTCTGAAAAATGGCAATCTGGAGCTTGGGGTTCACATCGCAGATGTTTCCTATTATGTGACAGAAGGTTCTGCCCTTGATAAGGAAGCCCTTAACCGTGCGACTTCTGTCTATGTGACAGACCGAGTGGTGCCAATGCTTCCAGAACGACTGTCAAATGGTATCTGCTCCCTCAATCCTCAAGTTGACCGTCTGACCCAGTCTGCCATTATGGAAATTGATAAACATGGTCGTGTGGTCAATTACACCATTACACAAACAGTTATCAAGACCAGTTTTCGTATGACCTATAGCGATGTCAATGATATCCTAGCAGGTGATGAAGAAAAAAGAAAAGAATATCAGAAAATTGTTCCTAGTATCGAACTTATGGCTAAGCTCCATGAAAGGCTAGAAAACATGCGTGTGAAACGTGGAGCCCTCAATTTCGATACCAATGAAGCCAAGATTTTAGTGGATAAACAGGGTAAGCCTGTTGATATCGTTCTTCGTCAGCGTGGTGTTGCCGAGCGCATGATTGAGTCCTTTATGCTGATGGCCAATGAAACAGTTGCTGAGCATTTTAGTAAGCTGGATTTGCCTTTTATTTATCGAATCCACGAGGAGCCCAAGGCTGAAAAGGTTCAGAAGTTTATTGATTATGCTTCGAGCTTTGGCTTGCGCATTTATGGAACTGCTAGTGAGATTAGCCAGGAGGCCCTCCAAGACATCATGCGTACTGTTGAGGGAGAACCTTATGCGGATGTATTGTCTATGATGCTTCTCCGTTCCATGCAGCAGGCTCGCTATTCAGAGCACAATCACGGCCACTATGGACTTGCTGCCGACTATTACACTCACTTCACCAGCCCGATTCGCCGTTATCCAGACCTTCTAGTCCACCGTATGATTCGGGACTATGGTCGTTCTAAGGAAATAGCAGAGCATTTTGAACAAGTGATTCCAGAGATTGCGACCCAGTCTTCCAACCGTGAGCGTCGTGCCATCGAGGCGGAGCGTGAAGTCGAAGCCATGAAAAAGGCTGAGTACATGGAAGAATACGTAGGTGAAGAGTATGATGCGGTTGTGTCCAGCATCGTTAAATTTGGTCTCTTTGTTGAATTACCAAATACGGTTGAAGGATTGATTCATATCACCAATCTACCTGAATTTTATCATTTTAATGAACGTGATTTAACCCTTCGTGGGGAGAAATCAGGAATTACTTTCCGTGTGGGACAGCAGATACGTATTCGTGTTGAAAGAGCTGATAAGATGACTGGTGAGATTGATTTCTCTTTTATTCCAAGTGAATTTGATATGATTGAAAAAGGCTTGAAAAAGTCTAATCGCAGTGACAGAGGGCGTGGTTCAAGTCGTCGTTCAGATAAGAAGGAAGACAAGAGAAAAGCTGATTGCTCAAATGATAAGCGCAAGCATTCGTCAAAAGATAAGAAAAAAGGAAAGAAACCTTTTTATAAGGAAGTAGCTAAGAAAGGAGCCAAGCATGGCAAAGGGCGAGGGAAAGGTCGTCGCACAAAATAAAAAGGCGCGCCACGACTATACAATCGTAGATACGCTAGAGGCAGGAATGGTCCTGACAGGAACTGAAATCAAGAGTGTGCGAGCTGCTCGAATCAATCTCAAGGATGGCTTTGCCCAAGTAAAAAATGGGGAGGTCTGGTTGAGCAATGTTCATATCGCTCCTTACGAAGAGGGCAATATCTGGAACCAAGAACCAGAACGCCGTCGCAAACTCCTGCTCCATAAAAAGCAAATCCAAAAGTTGGAACAAGAGACTAAAGGGACAGGAATGACGCTGGTTCCTCTTAAGGTCTATATCAAAGATGGCTATGCCAAGCTCCTTTTAGGCCTAGCCAAAGGGAAGCATGACTACGACAAACGAGAGTCAATCAAGCGACGGGAACAAAACCGTGACATCGCGCGTGTCATGAAAGCTGTCAACCAGCGATAAAAAGAGGAATGAAAATGGAAAAACTAGTTGCCTATAAAAGAATGCCCTTGTGGAATAAAGAAACTATGCCTGAAGCTGTCCAGCAGAAACACAATACCAAGGTCGGAACTTGGGGAAAGATCACAGTTGTAAAAGGAGCCCTCAAGTTTATTGAATTGACCGAAGAAGGAGAAGTTCTAGCTGAACACCTCTTTGAAGCAGGAGCAGACAATCCAATGGCGCAACCGCAAGCCTGGCACCGAGTGGAAGTTGCCACAGATGATGTAGAATGGTACTTGGAATTTTATTGTAAACCTGAGGACTATTTCCCTAAGAAATACAATACCAATCCTGTTCATTCAGAAGTTCTGGAAGCTATGCAAACAGTGAAACCGGGTAAAGCTTTGGATTTGGGCTGTGGTCAGGGGTGCAATTCTCTTTTTCTAGCCCAGCAAGGTTTTGATGTGACAGCTGTGGATCAAAATGAACTGGCCCTTGAAATCTTGCAAAGCATTGTGGAGCAGGAAGATTTGGAAATGCCTGTTGGTCTTTACGACATCAATTCAGCCAGCATTAGCCAAGACTATGATTTTATCGTATCAACTGTTGTTCTCATATTTTTGCAAGCGGACCGCATTCCAGCTATTATTCAAAATATGCAGGAGCACACCACGGTGGGTGGCTACAATCTTATCGTTTGTGCCATGTACACGGAGGATTATCCTTGCTCAGTGAACTTCCCATTCACTTTTAAAGAAGGGGAACTGGCAGACTATTACAAGGACTGGGAACTGGTTAAGTACAATGAAAATCCAGGCCATCTGCACCGTCGCGATGAGAATGGCAATCGTATTCAACTACGTTTTGCGACCATGCTAGCTAAGAAAATCAAATAAACATGAATGAAGATTAGGATTTTCCTGATCTTTTTTGTTTTTTTACGAATAATATAGAAAAGGAGGGAAATCATGTTTGTTGCGAGAGATGCTAGGGGAGAGTTGGTAAATGTGCTAGAGGATAAGCTCGAGAAGCAAGCATACACCTGCCCAGCTTGTGGAGGTCAACTCCGTTTGCGTCAAGGGCTAAGTGTACGGACCCATTTTGCCCATAAATCCCTAAAAGATTGTGATTATTCCTTTGAAAATGAAAGTCCAGAACATCTGGTTAACAAGGAATTCCTCTACCACTGGTTAAAAAAAGAGACAGAGGTTCAATTAGAATACCCCCTTCCAGAGCTTAAACAGATTGCGGATCTATTTGTAAATGGCAATCTAGCTCTAGAGGTTCAGTGTAGCCCATTGCCTCAAAAAGTTCTTAAAGAGCGCAGCGAGGGCTATCGTAGTCAGGGATACCAAGTACTGTGGTTGCTGGGTCAAAAACTGTGGATCAAAGACCGCTTAACCCGTCTGCAACAAGGTTTTCTCTATTTCAGTCACAACATGGGCTTTTATGTTTGGGAATTAGACAAGGAAAAACTAGTTTTAAGACTCAAATACCTGATTCATCAAGACTTACGTGGTAAACTCCATTATCAAATCAAGGAATTTCCCTATGGTCAAGCTAGTTTATTGGAAATATTGCGTTTCCCCTATAAGAAACAAAAAATTTCGCATTTTACAGTTTCTCAAGATAGGGACATCTGTCGCTATATCCGGCAACAGCTTTATTATCAAAATCCCTTTTGGATGAAAGAACAAGCAGAAGCCTATCAAAAGGGAGAAAATCTCCTGACTTATGGACTAAAAGAATGGTATCCACAAATTCGGCCAATAGTAGGCAAATTTTTCCAGATTGACCAAGATTTGACCAGCTATTATCAGCACTTTTACACCTATTACCAAGAAAATCCTCACAATGATTGGCAAAAGCTTTATCCACCAGCCTTTTATCAGCAATATTTCTTAAAAAATATGGTAGAATAGAAAAGATGGAGGAATCTAATGGTATTACAAAGACATGAAATAAATGAAAAAGATACATGGGATCTATCAACGATTTACCCAACTGACCAGTCTTGGGAAGAAGCCTTAAAAGATTTAACAGAACAATTGGAGACAGTGGCCCAGTATGAAGGTCATCTCTTGGATAGTGCGGATAGCCTACTCGAAATCACTGAATTTTCTCTTGAAATGGAACGCCAGATGGAGAAGCTTTACGTTTATGCTCATATGAAAAATGACCAGGACACACGTGAAGCAAAGTATCAAGAGTACTATGCCAAGGCAATGACTCTTTATAGCCAACTAGACCAAGCCTTTTCATTCTATGAACCTGAATTTATGGAGATTAGCGAAAAGCAGTATGCTGATTTTTTAGAGGCTCAACCAAAATTGCAGGTTTATCAACACTATTTTGACAAGCTTTTGCAAGGCAAGGATCACGTTCTTTCACAACGCGAAGAAGAATTATTGGCTGGCGCTGGAGAAATCTTTGGTTCGGCAAGTGAAACCTTCGCTATCCTGGACAATGCGGATATTGTATTCCCTTATGTCCTCGACGATGATGGTAAGGAAGTGCAGCTCTCTCATGGGACTTACACACGTTTGATGGAATCTAAAAATCGTGAGGTGCGCCGTGGTGCTTATCAAGCCCTTTATGCGACTTATGAACAATTCCAACACACTTATGCCAAAACCTTGCAAACCAATGTTAAGGTGCAAAACTATCGTGCCAAAGTTCGTAACTATAAGAGTGCTCGTCATGCAGCCCTAGCGGCCAATTTTGTTCCAGAGAGTGTTTATGACAATTTGGTAGCAGCAGTTCGCAAGCATTTACCACTCTTGCATCGTTATCTTGAGCTTCGTTCAAAAATCTTGGGGATTTCAGACCTCAAGATGTACGATGTCTACACACCGCTTTCATCTGTTGAATACAGTTTCACCTACCAAGAAGCCTTGAAAAAGGCAGAAAAGGCCTTGGCAGTCTTGGGTGAGGATTACTTGAGCCGTGTTAAACGTGCCTTCAGTGAGCGTTGGATTGATGTTTACGAAAATCAAGGTAAGCGTTCAGGTGCCTACTCTGGCGGTTCTTACGATACCAATGCCTTTATGCTCCTTAACTGGCAGGACAATCTAGACAATCTCTTTACCCTTGTCCATGAAACAGGTCACAGTATGCACTCAAGCTATACTCGTGAAACGCAGCCTTATGTTTACGGAGATTATTCTATCTTCTTGGCTGAGATTGCCTCAACTACTAATGAAAATATCTTGACGGAGAAATTGTTGGAAGAAGTGGAAGACGATGCAACACGCTTTGCTATTCTCAATAACTTCCTAGATGGTTTCCGTGGAACAGTTTTCCGCCAAACTCAATTTGCTGAGTTTGAACACGCTATCCACCAAGCGGATCAAAATGGGGAAGTCTTGACAAGTGATTTCCTAAATAAACTCTACGCAGACTTGAACCAAGAGTATTATGGTTTGAGTAAGGAAGACAATCCTGAAATCCAATACGAGTGGGCTCGCATTCCACACTTCTACTATAACTACTATGTATATCAATATTCAACAGGTTTTGCAGCAGCCTCAGCCTTGGCTGAAAAAATTGTTCATGGTAGTCAAGAAGACCGTGACCGCTATATCGACTACCTCAAGGCTGGTAAATCTGACTATCCACTTAATGTCATGAGAAAAGCTGGTGTTGATATGGAGAAGGAAGACTACCTCAACGATGCCTTTGCAGTCTTTGAACGTCGTTTAAATGAGTTTGAAGCTCTTGTTGAAAAATTAGGATTAGCATAAAATGGTTGAATCATATAGTAAAAACGCCAACCATAACATGCGTCGTCCTGTTGTCAAAGAAGAAATTGTAGACTTGATGCGCCAGCGTCAAAAGCAAGTCACAGGTTCTTTGAAAGAATTGGAAGATTTTGCCCGAAAGGAAAATATTCCCATTATTCCCCATGAAACGGTTGCTTATTTCCGTTTTCTCATGGAAACCATACAACCTAAAAACATTCTGGAAATTGGGACGGCTATCGGTTTTTCAGCTCTCTTGATGGCGGAACATGCGCCAGATGCTAAGATTACAACCATTGACCGCAATCCAGAAATGATTGGATTTGCCAAGGAAAATTTTGCCAAGTTTGACAGTCGCAAGCAAATTATTCTCCTAGAAGGAGATGCGGTAGATGTCTTATCAACCCTGACAGAGTCTTATGATTTCGTCTTTATGGATTCTGCCAAGTCTAAATACATCGTCTTTCTGCCAGAAATCCTCAAACATTTGGAAGTCGGTGGTGTGGTTGTCCTGGATGATATTTTCCAAGGTGGTGATGTTGCCAAGGACATTATGGAAGTTCGTCGAGGTCAGCGAACTATTTACAGAGGACTTCAAAGGCTATTTGATGCAACCTTAGATAATCCAGGACTCACCGCAACACTAGTTCCTCTGGGAGACGGCATTCTCATGCTTCGTAAAAATGTAGCAGATGTTCAATTGCCTGACAGCGAATAATTTTCAGAAAAATTTAAGAAAATATAGTAAAATAGATAGGGTAACACTTATCTCAAAGGAGTAGACATGAAGAAAAAACTATTGGCAGGTGCCATTACACTATTATCAGTAGCAACTTTAGCAGCTTGTTCGAAAGGTTCAGAAGGAGCAGACCTTATCAGCATGAAAGGGGATGTCATTACAGAACATCAATTTTATGAGCAAGTGAAAAGCAACCCTTCAGCCCAACAAGTGTTGTTGAACTTGACCATCCAAAAAGTATTTGAGAAACAATACGGTTCAGAAGTAGATGACAAAGAAGTCAATGACACGATTGCAGAAGAAGAAAAACAATATGGTGAAAACTACCAACGTGTCTTGTCACAAGCAGGGATGACGATTGAAACACGTAAAGCTCAGATTCGTACAAGCAAATTAGTTGAGTTGGCAGTTAAGAAGGCAGCAGAAGCTGAATTGACAGATGATGCCTATAAGAAAGCCTTTGACGAGTACACTCCAGATGTAACGGCTCAAATCATCCGTTTGGACAATGAAGACAAGGCCAAAGAAATTCTTGAAAAAGCTAAGGCTAGTGATGCAGACTTTGCTCAATTAGCTAAAGATAACTCAACTGATGAGAAAACCAAAGCGAACGGTGGAGAAATCACCTTTGATTCTGCTTCAACAGAAGTGCCAGAACAAGTTAAGAAAGCGGCATTTGCTCTAGATGTAAACGGTGTTTCTGATGTGATCACAGCCACTGGCACACAAGCTTACAGTAGCCAATATTACATTGTAAAACTCACTAAGAAAACAGAAAAATCATCTAATCTTGATGACTATAAAGAAAAATTAAAAACTGTTATCTTGACTCAAAAACAAAATGATTCAACATTTGTTCAAAGCATTATCGGAAAAGAATTACAAGCAGCTAATATCAAGGTTAAAGATCAAGCCTTCCAAAATATCTTTACCCAATATATCGGTGGTGGAGATTCAAGCTCAAGCAGTTCATCAAAAGAATAAAACAGAAAAGGGCAAGTGCTCTTTTTCTTATGATAAAAATGGTCTATCTGATGGATAATAGTTTTTTTCTTTCGGAAAAAATGGTATAATAGCAATCAAAACTAGAAAACAAACGGAATTTGGGAAGCAATTGTGTTGTTCTCATTAGATTGGTGATACTATGAAGATTAGTAAAAGGCACCTATTAAATTATTCTATTCTAGTTCCTTACTTACTTTTATCTATTTTGGGCTTGATTGTGGTTTATTCGACAACCAGTGCTATTTTAATTCAAGAAGGCCAAAGTGCACTGCAATTGGTCCGAAGTCAGGGACTATTTTGGATATTTAGTTTGATACTGATTGCCTTGATATATAAGTTGAAACTGAATTTTTTAAGAAATGAACGTCTTTTATTTATTGTTATGTTTGTTGAGCTGATTCTATTGGCTTTGGCTCGTTTGATTGGTATTCCTGTCAATGGAGCCTATGGCTGGATTTCTGTAGGACCTTTGACCATTCAGCCAGCCGAATACTTGAAAATTATTATTATTTGGTATCTAGCAAATAAATTTTCCAAACAACAAGAGGATATAGCTATTTATGATTTTCAAGTTTTGACGCAGAATCAGTGGCTTCCTCGTGCGTTTAATGACTGGCGCTTTGTTCTCTTTGTACTGATTGGGAGCCTTGCTATTTTCCCAGATTTGGGGAATGCTTCTATTTTAGCTTTGGTTGCCTTGATTATGTATACGATTAGTGGTATCGCTTATAGATGGTTTATTGCCTTTTTGGGAATTTTGGTGGGAGTTTCTGCCCTATCCTTATCACTGATTTCTTTTATAGGGGTTGATAAATTTTCAAAAATTCCAGTATTTGGTTATGTAGCCAAGCGTTTCAGTGCCTACTTTAATCCCTTTGCCGATTTGGCAGGAGCAGGGCACCAACTTGCAAATTCCTACTTTGCCATGGTAAATGGTGGTTGGTTTGGTCTAGGTTTAGGAAATTCAATTGAAAAACGTGGCTATTTACCAGAGGCCCATACAGATTTTGTATTTTCAATTGTCATTGAAGAATTTGGCTTTGTGGGAGCCAGCTTGATTTTGTCACTTGTCTTTTTCCTTATTTTACGAATTATCTTAGTAGGTATTCGTGCTAAGAATCCCTTTAATTCCATGATGGCGATTGGAGTTGGGGGGATGATGTTGGTACAGGTCTTTGTTAATATCGGTGGAATTTCTGGTATTATTCCTTCAACAGGAGTTACCTTTCCTTTCTTATCGCAAGGAGGGAATAGTCTTCTGGTCTTGTCTGTAGCCATCGCCTTTGTCTTAAATATTGATGCAAGTGAAAAGCGTGCTCAATTGTATGAGGAGTTAGAAGCTCACTCCTCAAACTATATGTAGAGCTGATAGTGGAAAGGATTACCTATGTCTCTTCAAAAATTAGAAAACTATAGTAATAAAGCTGTCGTGCAAGAAGAAGTATTGATTTTAACAGAATTGTTAGAAGATATCACTAAAAATATGCTTGCTCCAGCGACTTTTGAAAAAATCATGCAGTTGAAGGAATTATCAACTCAAGAAGATTATCAAGGCTTGAACCAATTGGTTACTAGTCTGTCAAATGATGAAATGGCTTATATTTCACGCTATTTCTCTATCTTGCCCCTCTTGATTAATATTTCAGAAGATGTGGATTTGGCTTATGAAATCAACCACCAAAATAATATCGATCAAGATTATCTTGGGAAATTATCAGCAACTATCAAAATGGTTGCTGAAAAAGAAAATGCGGTTGAAATTCTTGAACACTTGAATGTTGTCCCTGTTTTGACAGCCCATCCAACACAAGTGCAACGTAAGAGTATGTTGGATTTGACCAACCATATCCATACCCTCTTGCGTAAGTATCGTGATGTGAAATTAGGCTTGATTAATAAGGAAAAATGGCATAATGATCTCCGTCGTTACATTGAGATTATCATGCAGACAGATATGATTCGTGAAAAGAAATTGAAAGTAACCAATGAAATTACGAATGTCATGGAATACTACAATAGTTCATTCCTGAAGGCAGTTCCTCATTTGACTGCTGAGTACAAGCGTCTGGCTAAAAAACACGGCTTGGAGTTGAAACATCCTAAACCAATTACCATGGGAATGTGGATTGGTGGAGACCGTGATGGTAATCCTTTTGTTACAGCAGATACCTTGAAACAATCTGCTATGACTCAGTGTGAAGTCATCATGAACTACTATGATGAAAAGATTTACCAACTTTATCGTGAATTCTCTCTCTCAACCAGTATTGTCAATGTGAGCAAGCAAGTCAGAGAAATGGCTCGTCAATCCAAGGATAATTCTATTTACCGTGAAAAAGAGCTTTACCGTCGTGCCTTGTTTGATATTCAATCAAAAATCCAAGCAACTAAAGCTTATCTGATTGAGGATAAGGAAGTTGGTGCTCGCTATGAAACAGCCAATGATTTTTATAAGGATTTGATTACTATTCGAGATTCCCTCTTGGAAAATAAGGGTGAAGCACTGATTTCTGGTGATTTTGTTGAGTTGATCCAGGCAGTTGAAATTTTTGGTTTCTATTTGGCATCTATTGATATGCGTCAAGATTCTAGTGTTCATGAGGCCTGTGTAGCAGAACTCTTAAAATCAGCAGGAATTCATTCTCGTTATAGCGAACTAAGTGAAGAAGAAAAATGCCAGCTTCTATTGAAAGAATTGGAGGAAGATCCACGTATTCTTTCTGCTACTCATGTTGAAAAATCAGAGTTACTTGAAAAAGAATTGGCCATCTTTAAAGCTGCTCGTAAGTTGAAAGATAAGTTGGGTGATGATGTTATTCGTCAAACCATTATTTCACATGCAACCAGCGTATCAGACATGCTGGAATTGGCTATCTTGCTAAAAGAAGTAGGGCTAGTTGATAAAGAAAGAGCCCGTGTCCAAATCGTTCCTCTTTTTGAAACAATCGAGGACTTGGATCACTCAGAAGAAACTATGAGAGAATACCTTTCTCTTCCTCTTGCTAAGAAATGGATTGCTTCACGTAATAACTACCAAGAAATCATGCTTGGTTACTCTGATAGTAATAAAGATGGTGGCTACCTATCATCATGTTGGACCCTCTACAAGGCTCAACAACAATTGACTGCTATTGGAGATGAATTTGGCGTGAAGGTTACCTTCTTCCATGGCCGTGGTGGGACTGTCGGTCGTGGTGGTGGACCAACCTATGAAGCCATCACATCTCAACCGCTCAAGTCTATCAAGGATCGTATCCGTTTGACGGAGCAGGGTGAAGTAATTGGGAATAAATACGGTAACAAAGACGCTGCTTACTATAACCTTGAAATGCTGGTTTCAGCGGCCATTAACCGTATGATTACTCAGAAGAAGAGTGATACCAATACCTCAAATCGTTATGAAGCTATTATGGACCAAGTGGTGGACCGTAGTTACGATATCTACCGTGATTTGGTCTTTGGTAATGACCATTTCTATGATTATTTCTTTGAGTCAAGTCCAATCAAGGCTATTTCAAGCTTTAATATCGGTTCACGTCCAGCCGCTCGTAAGACAATCACTGAAATTGGTGGTTTGCGTGCCATTCCATGGGTGTTCTCATGGTCGCAAAGTCGTGTTATGTTTCCTGGCTGGTATGGTGTCGGATCAAGCTTCAAAGAATTTATTGATAAAAATCCAGAGAACATCGCTATTCTACGAGATATGTACCAAAATTGGCCTTTCTTCCAGTCACTTCTTTCAAATGTTGACATGGTCTTGTCAAAATCAAATATGAATATTGCTTTTGAATATGCCAAACTTTGTGAAGATGATCAAGTAAAAGCAATTTATGAGACTATTCTAAATGAATGGCAAGTTACCAAGGAAGTCATCTTGGCTATCGAAGGTTATGATGAACTCTTGGCTGAAAATCCATATTTAAAAGCAAGTTTGGATTACCGTATGCCTTACTTTAATATCCTCAACTATATCCAGTTGGAGTTGATTAAACGTCAACGCCGAGGAGAATTATCAAGCGATCAAGAAAAATTGATCCATACAACCATCAACGGAATTGCAACAGGATTGCGTAATTCAGGTTGATACCTATCAAGCTTCCTCTTTTCTATAGGGGAAGTTTTTGAATATTTCAAAAAAATTCTCAAAGAGTCTTGACAAGTAGTTGAAAAATGATATAATTTAACCATTCAGAAAAGTAATCATACAAACTTTGTAGAGAGTCTGTGGTAGCTGAAAGCAGATAAGTGATGATGATGAAAATTGGGCTGAATGTTATGTAGAATTTGAAATCATAAAAATTCGGTGAGCACACCTTACAGTGCATCTCGTTATTGCGAGACAGAGCGATAGGGAAATTCCCTATAATTGAGGTGGTACCGCGCATCGACGTCCTCACACAAGTTTTTTTGTGTGGGGACTTTTTTGATGGAGGTTAGTATGGAAAGAAAACGATGGCGTCGCTTGTTTATACTCAATGAAAATCAAAGTACAAACTAGGAAGCTAGCCGCAGGCTGTACTTGAGTACGGCAAGGTGAAGCTAACGTGGTTTGAAGAGATTTTCGAAGAGTATTAGATAAGTGAAGTATGTTAAAGGAAATAAAAAGGAGAAATAGAATGAAAAATAAACGTTTAATTGGAATTATCGCTGCATTAGCAGTCTTAGTAGCAGGAAGCTTGATTTACTCTTCAATGAATAAACCAGAAACTAAGAATGAGAAGAAAGTTGCCAAAGTTGGTGTCCTTCAGTTTGTGAGCCATCCATCTCTTGATTTGATTTATAAAGGGATTCAAGATGGACTTGCAGAGGAAGGGTATAAAGATGATCAAGTTAAAATCGATTTTATGAACTCAGAAGGTGACCAAAGTAAGGTTGCGACAATGAGTAAACAGTTGGTTGCAAATGGGAATGACCTTGTGGTTGGTATTGCAACACCAGCTGCTCAAGGTTTGGCTAGTGCAACAAAAGACCTACCGGTTATCATGGCTGCTATTACAGACCCAATCGGTGCTAACTTGGTTAAAGATTTGAAAAAACCAGGTGGCAACATTACAGGGGTATCTGACCACAACCCAGCTCAACAACAAGTTGAACTCATCAAGGCTTTGACACCAAATGTGAAAACAATCGGTGCTCTTTACTCAAGCAGTGAAGATAATTCAAAAACACAGGTAGAAGAATTTAAAGCTTATGCTGAAAAAGCAGGTTTGACAGTGGAAACATTTGCAGTTCCTTCAACAAATGAAATTGCTTCAACAGTTAACGTTATGACTAGCAAGGTTGATGCTATCTGGGTTCCAATTGATAACACTATTGCTTCAGCCTTCTCAACTGTTGTATCAAGCAACCAATCAGCTAAAAAACCAATCTACCCAAGCGCAACTGCCATGGTAGAAGCAGGTGCTTTGGCGTCCGTTGTAGTTGACCAACATGACCTTGGTGTGGCAACTGGTAAAATGATTGCTCAAGTTTTGAAAGGTGCAAAACCAGCTGATACACCAGTCAATGTCTTTTCAACTGGTAAGTCAGTGATCAACAAAAAATTGGCACAAGAACTAGGTATTACTATTCCTGAATCTGTTCTAAAAGAAGCAGGACAAGTGATTGAATAATCTGTAATGGAGGAGTTGGGGACATCTCCTCCAATTTTTTACAATAGAAATCGTATAGAAAAGGTTAAGAAACAGATGATATTATCTATTATTTCTCAAGGATTTGTCTGGGCTATTTTAGGTCTGGGAATCTTTATGACATTTAGGATTTTAAACTTTCCAGATATGACGACAGAAGGTTCTTTCCCTCTTGGGGGAGCTGTTGCTGTCACTCTGATAACCAAAGGTGTAAATCCCTTTTTAGCGACACTTGTTGCTGTAGGAGCAGGTTGTTTGGCTGGAATGGCAGCAGGTCTTCTTTATACAAAAGGGAAGATTCCAACCTTGCTCTCAGGAATTTTGGTGATGACATCTTGTCACTCTATCATGCTCTTGATTATGGGACGTGCCAATTTAGGCTTGCTTGGAACTAAGCAAATTCAGGATGTCTTACCTTTTGATTCAGATTTGAACCAACTCTTTACAGGTCTTATCTTTGTCAGTCTTGTCATTGCTCTCATGATCTTTTTCTTGGACACTAAACTTGGACAAGCCTATATTGCTACAGGTGACAATCCTGATATGGCTAGAAGTTTCGGAATTCATACTGGACGCATGGAGCTCATGGGTTTGGTCTTATCAAATGGTGTGATTGCCCTTGCAGGTGCCCTCATTGCCCAGCAAGAAGGCTATGCTGATGTGTCTCGAGGAATCGGGGTTATCGTTGTGGGGCTTGCAAGTTTGATTATTGGAGAAGTTATCTTCAAGAGTTTGAGCTTGGCAGAGCGTTTGGTTACCATCGTTGTAGGTTCTATCGCCTATCAATTCTTAGTATGGGCAGTTATCGCGCTTGGCTTTAACACAAGTTACCTTCGTCTATACAGTGCCGTGATTTTAGCAGTCTGCCTCATGATTCCAACATTTAAGCAAACCATCTTGAAAGGAGCCAAACTAAGCAAATGACAGCAATTGTAGAATTAAAAAATGCAACCAAAGTCGTTAAAAATGGCTTTGATGAAGAAAAGATTATTTTAAATGATGTTTCCTTAGAAATTTTTGAACAGGATTTTATCACGATTTTAGGTGGCAATGGAGCTGGTAAATCAACTCTCTTTAACACCATTGCAGGAACATTATCCTTAACCAGTGGAACCATCCGTATCTTGGGTGAAGATGTTACCAAGTTTTCACCAGAGAAGCGCGCTAAGTATCTGTCTCGTGTCTTCCAAGATCCAAAGATGGGGACAGCTCCTCGTATGACAGTCGCTGAAAATCTTTTGATTGCCAAGTTTCGTGGTGAAAAGCGTGGATTGTTACCAAGACGTCTGGCTAGCTACAAGGATGAATTTCAGGCAACTATTGAAAAAGTAGGAAACGGTCTTGAGAAACATTTGAATACACCGATTGAGTTCTTATCAGGTGGACAAAGACAGGCCTTGAGCCTCTTGATGGCAACCTTGAAGCGTCCTGAATTACTCTTGTTGGACGAGCATACTGCAGCCCTTGATCCAAAGACCAGTGTGGCCTTGATGAAATTGACAGATGAATTTGTCAAGAAGGATAAATTGACAGCACTTATGATTACTCATCATATGGAAGATGCTCTCAAATATGGCAATCGTTTGATTGTTATGAAGGAAGGTCGTATCATCCAAGATTTGAGCCAAGAAGAAAAAGCAAAAATGAAAATCTCTGATTATTATCAACTCTTTGAATAAAGTAGGGAAAACAAGTGAAATGGTTTACTTTTTTTCTGAAATAAAGTATACTATATAAAGTAAACTATGATAACATGGAGGTATTGTGTATGGTTGACAAACAAGTCATTGAAGAAATCAAAAACAATGCCAACATTGTGGAAGTCATAGGAGATGTGATTTCTTTACAAAAGGCAGGACGGAACTATCTAGGGCTCTGTCCTTTTCATGGTGAAAAAACACCTTCTTTCAACGTTGTAGAGGACAAGCAGTTTTATCACTGTTTTGGTTGTGGTCGCTCTGGAGATGTCTTTAAGTTCATCGAGGAGTACCAAGGGGTTGCCTTTATGGAGGCTGTCCAAATCTTAGGTCAGCGTGTTGGGATAGAGGTAGAAAAACCGCTTTATAATGAGCAGAAGCCAGCCTCCCCCCACCAAGCTCTTTATGATATGCACGAAGATGCTGCCAAATTTTATCATGCCATTCTCATGACAACGACCATGGGGGAAGAGGCCAGAAACTACCTTTATCAGCGTGGTTTGACAGATGAAGTGCTCAAGCATTTTCGGATTGGTTTAGCACCTCCAGAACGAAACTATCTCTATCAACGTTTGTCTGGTCAGTATCGTGAAGAGGATTTCTTGGATTCAGGATTATTTTACCTCTCGGATGCCAATCAATTTGTAGACACCTTTCATAATCGGATTATGTTTCCCTTGACCAATGATCAGGGAAAAGTCATTGCCTTCTCAGGTCGTATCTGGCAGAAAACGGATTCACAAACTTCTAAGTATAAAAATAGCAGATCGACTGCAATTTTTAACAAAAGTTACGAATTATATCATATGGATAGGGCAAAAAAATCTTCTGGTAAAGCCAGTGAGATTTACCTCATGGAAGGGTTCATGGATGTCATTGCAGCCTATCGGGCTGGAATCGAAAATGCTGTGGCGTCTATGGGTACGGCCTTGAGTCGTGAGCATGTTGAGCATCTGAAAAGGTTAACCAAGAAGTTGGTTCTTGTTTACGATGGCGATAAGGCTGGGCAAGCTGCGACATTGAAAGCCTTAGATGAAATTGGCGATATGCCTGTGCAGATCGTCAGCATGCCTGATAACTTGGATCCAGATGAGTATCTACAAAAAAATGGACCAGAAGACTTGGCCTATCTATTAACGAAAACACGTATTAGTCCGATTGAGTTTTACATTCACCAGTACAAGCCTGAAAATAGTGAAAATCTGCAGGTACAGATTGAGTTTATTGAAAAAATAGCTCCCTTGATTGTTCAAGAAAAGTCTATCACTGCTCAAAACAGCTATATTCATATTTTAGCTGACAGTCTGGCGTCCTTTGATTATGCCCAGATTGAGCAGATTGTGAATGAGAGCCGTCGGGCACAAAGGCAGAATCGCATGGAAGGAATCTCCAGACCGACGCCAATCACCATGCCTGTCACCAAGCAGTTATCGGCTATTATGAGGGCAGAAGCCCATCTACTTTATCGAATGATGGAATCTCCTCTTGTTTTGAACGATTACCGTTTGCGAGAAGATTTTGCATTTGATACACCTGAATTTCAGGTCTTATATGACTTACTTGGCCAGTATGGCAATCTTCCTCCAGAAGTTTTAGCAGAGCAGACAGAGGAAGTTGAGAGAGCTTGGTACCAAGTCTTAGCTCAGGATTTACCTGCTGAGATGTCACCGCAGGAACTTAGTGAAGTAGAGATGACTCGAAACAAGGCTCTCTTGAATCAGGACAATATGAGAATCAAAAAGAAGGTACAGGAAGCTAGCCATGTAGGAGATACAGACACAGCCTTAGAAGAATTGGAACGTTTAATTTCCCAAAAGAGAAGAATGGAGTAATAATGGCAACAAAACAAAAAGAAGTAACAACATTTGACGTACAAGTAGCAGAATTTATCCGTAATCATAAACAAAAAGGGACAGCAACTGATGATGAAATCAATGCTAGTCTAGTTATTCCTTTTACCTTGGACGCTGATGGGATTGAAGATCTCTTGCAACGAATTCAGGATGCAGGGATTTCAATTACAGATAACGAAGGAAATCCAAGTGCGCGTGTTCTTAGTGCAGAAGAAGAGCCAGAACTTAGCGATGAGGATTTGATTGGTTCAACTTCTGCTAAGGTCAATGACCCTGTCCGTATGTACTTGAAAGAAATCGGGGTCGTTCCTCTCTTGACCAATGAAGAGGAAAAAGAATTGGCACTAGCTGTTGAAGCTGGTGATATCGAAGCCAAACAACGTCTTGCGGAAGCCAACCTTCGTTTGGTTGTTTCCATTGCCAAGCGTTATGTCGGCCGTGGTATGCAGTTCCTTGACTTGATTCAAGAAGGGAACATGGGCTTGATGAAGGCGGTTGACAAGTTTGACTATTCTAAAGGATTTAAGTTCTCAACTTACGCAACGTGGTGGATTCGTCAAGCCATCACTCGTGCTATCGCGGATCAAGCTCGTACCATTCGTATCCCAGTCCACATGGTTGAAACCATTAATAAATTGGTTCGTGAACAGCGTAACCTTCTTCAAGAATTGGGACAAGATCCAACGCCTGAACAAATCGCTGAACGTATGGATATGACTCCTGACAAGGTTCGTGAAATCTTGAAGATTGCTCAAGAACCAGTATCTCTTGAAACGCCAATCGGTGAAGAGGATGATAGCCACCTTGGGGACTTTATCGAAGACGAAGTGATTGAAAATCCAGTGGACTACACAACTCGTATCGTCTTGCGTGAGCAGTTGGATGAGGTCTTGGATACTCTTACAGACCGTGAAGAAAATGTTCTACGTTTGCGTTTTGGACTAGATGATGGGAAAATGCGCACCCTTGAAGATGTTGGTAAAGTCTTTAACGTAACCCGTGAGCGTATCCGTCAGATTGAGGCTAAAGCTTTGAGAAAACTACGTCAACCAAGTCGCAGCAAACCGCTTCGTGATTTTATTGAAGACTAAGAGTGAGGAAAATATGGCTTATACAGAAGAGCAAATTGAAAACATCAAAACACGGATTTTAACAGCCTTGGAAGAAGTCATCGACCCTGAGTTGGGAATCGATATTGTCAATCTTGGTTTGATTTATGAGATTCGTTTTGATGGAGACACAGGGCAAACAGAGATTGACATGACTTTGACAACTATGGGTTGTCCCCTAGCAGACCTTTTGACGGACCAGATTTATGATGCCATGACAGAGGTGCCAGAAGTAACTGATACTGAGGTCAAATTAGTCTGGTATCCAGCCTGGACCGTTGAAAAAATGAGTCGTTATGCCCGCATTGCCCTAGGCATTAAGTAGACATATAAAAGCATGTGAGAGACCGTTGGAGAAGTGAGGAATTTTCCCCCTCTTTTCCTCTAGTCTCTCCTTTCTTTTGCTGATTTTATTCAAAGAAAATGATATAATAGTACTTATGGAAAAAAAGAAATTACGCATCAATATGTTGAGTTCAAGTGAGAAAGTAGCTGGACAAGGAGTTTCAGGTGCCTACCGTGAATTAGTTCGTCTTCTTCACCGTGATGCCAAGGACCAATTGATTGTTACTGAAAATCTACCAATTGAGGCAGATGTGACTCACTTTCATACGATTGATTTCCCTTATTATTTATCAACCTTCCAAAAGAAACGCTCAGGGAGGAAAATTGGCTATGTGCATTTCTTGCCTGATACACTTGAGGGGAGTTTGAAGATTCCATTTTTCTTAAAGGGAATTGTCAAACGCTATGTATTTTCTTTTTACAACCGGATGGAGCACTTGGTTGTGGTCAATCCTATGTTTATTGAGGATTTGGTGGCAGCTGGTATTCCACGTGAAAAAGTGACCTATATTCCTAACTTTGTCAATAAGGAAAAATGGCATCCCCTTTCACAAGAAGAGGTAGTGAGACTGCGAACAGATCTAGGTCTTAGTGAAAATCAGTTTATCGTAGTAGGAGCTGGTCAGGTTCAGAAACGCAAAGGCATTGATGACTTTATCCGTCTGGCTGAGGAATTGCCGCAAATTACCTTTATTTGGGCGGGTGGTTTCTCTTTTGGGGGCATAACAGATGGTTATGAACGCTACAAGAAAATGATGGAAACCCCCCCTAAAAATTTGATTTTTCCAGGTATTGTGTCACCAGAGCGGATGCGCGAATTGTATGCCCTAGCCGACCTTTTCTTGTTGCCTAGTTACAATGAGCTCTTTCCTATGACTATTTTAGAAGCTGCCAGTTGTGAAGCTCCTATTATGTTGCGTGATTTAGATCTTTATAAGGTGATTTTGGAGGGAAATTATCGGGCGACAGCAGATAGAGAAGAGATGAAAGAAGCTATTATGGAATATCAAGCCAATCCTGCTGCCTTAAAAGCCCTTAAAGAAAGAACTAAGAATATTTCTAGAGAGTATTCTGAAGAGCATCTGTTACAAATCTGGTTGGACTTTTATGAGAAACAAGCCGCTTTAGGGAGAAAGTAAAAAGTGAGGTAATCTATGCGAATTGGTTTATTTACAGATACCTATTTTCCTCAGGTTTCAGGTGTAGCGACCAGTATTCGAACCTTGAAAACCGAGCTTGAAAAGCAGGGGCATGCTGTTTTTATCTTTACGACGACCGATAAGGATGTCAATCGTTATGAAGATTGGCAAATTATCCGCATTCCAAGTGTTCCTTTTTTTGCTTTTAAAGATCGTCGCTTTGCCTATCGAGGCTTCAGCAAGGCGCTTGAAATTGCCAAACAGTATCAACTGGATATTATCCATACTCAGACAGAATTTTCTCTTGGCTTGTTGGGGATTTGGATTGCGCGTGAACTGAAAATTCCAGTCATCCATACTTATCACACCCAGTACGAAGACTATGTGCATTATATTGCCAAGGGGATGCTGATTCGTCCGAGTATGGTCAAGTACCTCGTCAGAGGTTTCTTGCATGATGTGGATGGGGTTATTTGCCCGAGTGAGATTGTCCGTGATTTGCTATCTGACTATAAGGTCAAGGTGGAAAAACGGGTCATTCCAACCGGGATTGAATTAGCTAAGTTTGAGCGTCCGGAAATCAAGCAGGAAAATTTGAAAGAACTGCGTAGTAAATTAGGGATTCAAGATGATGAAAAGATGTTGCTTAGTCTTTCCAGAATTTCCTATGAAAAAAATATTCAAGCGGTTTTAGCAGCCTTTGCAGAAGTTCTGAAAGAAGAAGACAAGGTCAAACTGGTAGTAGCTGGGGACGGTCCTTATCTGGATGACCTTAAAGAGCAAGCCCAGAAACTAGAGATTCAAGGCTCCGTCATCTTTACAGGGATGATTGCTCCTAGTGAGATAGCTCTTTACTATAAGGCGGCAGATTTCTTCATCTCGGCATCTACAAGTGAAACCCAAGGTTTGACCTACTTGGAAAGCTTGGCTAGTGGAACGCCTGTCATTGCACATGGAAATCCTTATCTGGACAATCTTATCAGTGATAAAATGTTTGGAACCTTGTATTACGGTGAACATGATTTAGCTGGAGCTATTCTGGAAGCCCTGATTGCAACACCAGACATGAATGAGCATACCTTATCAGAGAAGTTGTACGAGATTTCAGCTGAAAACTTTGGGAAACGAGTGCATGAGTTTTATCTGGATGCCATCATTTCAAATAACTTCCAGAAAGATTTAGCAAAAGATGATACGGTCAGTCAGCGTATTTTTAAGACAGTTTTGTATCTTCCGCAAAAGGTGGTCGCTGTACCGGTAAAAGGCTCTAGACGCATGCTGAAGGCTTCAAAAACACAGTTAATTAGCATGAGAGATTATTGGAAAGACCATGAAGAATAGAAAGAGGAACAGCTATGAAAAAACAATTAATGAGAAGTGGGCGTGACAAAAGGATCGCGGGTGTTTGTGCCGGTGTGGCTTATTATTTTGATGTGGATCCTACCATTGTTCGTGTAATATGGGGTGTTCTTGCTTTTGGTTACGGAGCAGGAATTGTAGCTTATATCATTTTATGGATTATTGCACCTGTATCAACTGACTATTGAAAACTAGCTCAATTCATGCTAAGATAATAGAAAATAGAATGTAACGAAGGAGAGAAAAATGGCATTTGGAGATAATGGAAATCGTAAAAAAACCTTGTTTGAGAAAATAACCTTGTTTATCGTGATTATCATGCTAGTAGCAAGTTTATTGGGAATTTTTGCAACTGCAATTGGTGCCCTCAGCAATCTATAAAATAGATTCAAGAAAATTTAGTGACTGGGATTTCCCAGCCCTTTTTTAAAGTGAGAAGAAATAATGAGTATGTTTTTAGATACAGCTAAGATTAAGGTCAAGGCTGGTAATGGTGGCGATGGCATGGTTGCCTTTCGTCGTGAAAAATATGTCCCTAATGGAGGTCCTTGGGGTGGTGA
Source organism: Streptococcus mitis (assembly GCF_005844455.1). Classification (GTDB taxonomy): domain Bacteria; phylum Bacillota; class Bacilli; order Lactobacillales; family Streptococcaceae; genus Streptococcus; species Streptococcus mitis_BF. The sequence goes on from NZ_SPGF01000004.1 coordinate 41,378, forward strand.
TGGTGGTCGTGGAGGCAATGTGGTCTTCGTTGTAGACGAAGGACTACGTACCCTCATGGATTTCCGCTACAATCGCCATTTCAAGGCTGATTCCGGTGAAAAAGGAATGACCAAAGGGATGCATGGTCGTGGTGCCGAGGACCTTAGAGTTCGAGTGCCACAAGGTACAACTGTTCGTGATGCAGAGACAGGCAAGGTCTTGACAGATTTGATTGAACACGGGCAAGAATTTATCGTAGCCCATGGTGGTCGTGGTGGACGTGGAAATATCCGCTTTGCGACACCAAAAAATCCTGCACCGGAAATCTCTGAAAATGGAGAACCAGGTCAGGAACGTGAGTTACAATTAGAACTAAAAATCCTTGCGGATGTCGGTTTAGTAGGATTTCCATCTGTTGGGAAATCAACACTTCTAAGTGTTATCACCTCAGCTAAACCTAAAATTGGTGCCTACCACTTTACCACTATCGTGCCAAATCTTGGTATGGTTCGTACCCAATCAGGTGAATCCTTTGCAGTAGCCGACTTGCCAGGTTTGATTGAAGGGGCTAGTCAAGGTGTTGGTTTGGGAACTCAGTTCCTCCGTCACATTGAGCGTACACGTGTCATCCTCCACATCATTGATATGTCAGCTAGTGAAGGCCGTGATCCTTATGAGGACTACCTAGCGATCAATAAAGAGCTGGAGTCATATAATCTTCGTCTCATGGAGCGTCCACAGATTATCGTAGCCAACAAAATGGACATGCCTGAAAGTCAGGAAAATCTTGAAGAATTCAAGAAAAAATTGGCTGAAAACTACGATGAATTTGAAGAGTTACCAGCTATCTTCCCGATTTCTGGTTTGACCAAGCAAGGTCTGGCAACGCTCTTGGATGCTACAGCTGAATTGTTAGACAAGACACCAGAATTCTTGCTCTACGACGAGTCAGATATGGAAGAAGAAGCTTACTACGGATTTGACGAGGAAGAAAAAGCCTTTGAAATTAGTCGTGATGACGATGCGACATGGGTGCTTTCTGGTGAAAAACTCATGAAACTCTTTAATATGACCAACTTTGATCGTGACGAATCAGTTATGAAATTTGCCCGCCAATTACGTGGTATGGGGGCTGATGAAGCCCTTCGTGCGCGTGGAGCTAAAGATGGTGACTTGGTCCGCATTGGTAAATTTGAGTTTGAATTTGTAGACTAGGAGACTGGTATGGGAGATAAACCGATATCTTTCCGAGATGCGGATGGTAATTTTGTTTCCGCCGCAGACGTTTGGAATGAAAAGAAATTGGAAGAACTATTTAATCGTCTCAATCCAAATCGTGCCCTGAGGTTGGCACGAACTAAAAAAGAAAATCCATCACAGTAAAGAAGATAAAACTCCAATTATCAGTCAAGTTAACTGTAACAAATAGAAGCTAAGATCGAGAAAGGGCAAAGTTTGTCCTTTCTTTTACTTGTAAATTATAATATAGTGGATTGAAACTAGAGCAGTACACTACGGCTGCTAAAATATTTCTAGGAATTAATTAGGAAAATAAAATTAATTTCTAGAAATATTTTAACAGTTATAACGTACTATTCCAGATTCAATCTACTGTATTGTCCTATTCTAGCTTTAAGACACTATAGTAGATTGAAATAAGATGTGAACAAAGTGATTGAGAAAGTCAATTTTTTCTAGAAATGTTTTAGCAACTGTAATGTGCTATTCTAGATTCAATACGCTATATATTTTTTGAAAGTTCTATAATAGACTTCCTGCGAAACTAAAATCCTAGTTCACGGTTGATAATTCCAGCAATCAAATTCATTCGTAATCCAAACCGTTTGCGTCGATTTCGATAGGTTGTTGAAAATATTTTAAACGTTTTTACTTTGGCAAAAATATTCTCAACCTTGATTCTCTCTTTAGATAGCGCATGGTTATAGGCTTTATCTTCAAGAGTTAGTGGCTTAAGTTTGCTTGATTTCCTCGGAGTTTGCGCTTGTGAATACATCTTCATGAGTCCTTGATAACCACTGTCTGCCAAGATTTTACCAGCTTGTCCGATATTTCTGCGACTCATTTTGAACAACTTCATATCGTGGTAATAGTTCACAGCGATATCCAAAGAAACAATTCTCCCTTGGCTTGTGACAATCGCTTGAGCCTTCATAGCATGATATTTCTTTTTACCAGAATAATTGGCTAGTTGATTTTTTTAGGACGATTGATTTTTACCTCTGTTGCATCCACAATCACCGTATCCTCAGCACTAAGATGAGTTTTTGAAATCGTAAAACCACTTTGAATAAGAGTTGATTCAACCCATTGACTCCGACGGATTAAGTTGCTTTCGTGAATGCCAAAATCAGCCGCAATTTGTTCATAAGTACGGTATTCTCGCATGTATTGAAGAGTAGCCATGAGGAAATCTTCTAAGCTTAACTTGGGAGTTCGTCCACCTTTTGCGTGTTTATGTTGATAAGCTGTTTTTAACACAGCTAACATCTCTTCAAAAGTAGTGCGCTGAACACCAACAAGGCGCTTAAATCGTACATCAGTTAATTGTTTGCTTGCTTCATAATTCATAGAACTATTGTACCATATTTTGTTTCGCAGGAAGTCTATTATGCGCACCCCTATGCCTCTTGGGAAAGGGGGACTACTGAGAATCACAACAGGCTCCTTCGTAGATGGTTACCTAAAGGAACTAAGAAAACGACTCCTAAAGAAGTCGCCTTAATCGAAAATTGGATTAATAACTATCCTAAAAAATGCTTGAACTACAAGTCACCCAGAGAAGACTTCTGGATGGCTAACTTGAACTTAAAATTCGCCGACACTATATTTTTTCTATTAAAAAAGAATTTTTTTACAAAAATAGTTGGTTATTTAGTTTATTTATGCTATAATAGGAACAATTATTTTAAGGAGGTGTCAGTATGTCTTATTTGTTTGAGATATTACCGAGTTTATTGAGTGGTGCAAGCATGACTTTACAGGTTTTTGCGCTGGTCTTGATTTTTTCTATTCCCTTGGGCGTTTTGATTGCCTTTGCCTTGCAAGTCCGTTGGAAGCTCCTCCATCATCTGATTAACATTTATATCTGGATTATGCGGGGGACACCCTTGCTCTTGCAATTGATCTTTATCTATTATGTGCTCCCAAGTATTGGGATTCGTTTGGATCGTCTTCCTGCGGCTATCATTGCCTTTGTTTTGAATTATGCGGCTTACTTCGCTGAAATCTTCCGGGGGGGGATTGATACCATTCCTAAAGGTCAATATGAGGCTGCTAAGGTATTGAAGTTTAGTCCTTTTGACACAGTCCGCTATATTATCTTACCACAGGTGACCAAGATTGTTCTTCCTAGCGTATTTAATGAGGTTATGAGTTTAGTCAAGGATACTTCTCTGGTCTATGCTCTAGGTATTTCAGACCTTATCTTAGCAAGCCGAACAGCTGCCAACCGTGATGCCAGCCTTGTTCCCATGTTCTTGGCAGGAGCCATTTACTTGATTTTGATTGGGATTGTGACAATCATTTCCAAAAAAGTTGAGAAGAAGTACAGTTACTATAGATAGGAGGCTGCCATGTTAGAATTACGAAATATCAATAAAGTCTTTGGTGAAAAGCAAATTTTATCTAATTTCAGTCTAAAAATTCCTGAAAAGCAAATCCTAGCTATCGTTGGACCTTCTGGTGGAGGTAAGACAACCCTCTTACGTATGCTTGCAGGTCTTGAAACCATTGATTCAGGGCAAATCTTTTATAATGGAGAACCTTTAGAATTGGATGAACTTGAGAAGCGCAATCTACTAGGATTTGTATTCCAAGATTTTCAACTTTTCCCTCATTTATCAGTTCTAGATAATTTGACCTTATCGCCTGTGAAAACCATGGGAATGAAGCAGGAAGAGGCAGAGAAGAAGGCGCGTGGTCTTTTGGAACAATTAGGACTGGCAGGGCACGCAGATGCTTATCCCTTCTCACTATCTGGTGGACAAAAGCAGCGAGTGGCCTTGGCGCGTGCTATGATGATTGATCCAGAAATCATTGGCTACGATGAACCAACTTCTGCCCTAGATCCAGAATTACGCTTGGAAGTGGAAAAACTGATTTTGCAAAATAGGGAACTTGGCATGACCCAGATTGTGGTTACCCACGATTTGCAGTTTGCTGAAAATATCGCAGATCAGATTCTCAAGGTTGAACCCAAGTAGGAGGTGCCAATGACTAATAAGAAAATTGCTTTAGTATTGGTTTCGCTCCTGACCCTCTTTTTAACTGCATGTACTCAGAAGGCTAGTGATCCAAAGCAGGATAACTGGGATAAGTATCAAGAGCAGGGAACCATTACTATTGGTTTTGACAATACCTTTGTACCCATGGGATTTGAAGAAAAGAATGGCCAATATACAGGATTTGATATTGATTTGGCACAAGCTGTCTCAGATAAATTAGGCTTCAAAGTGCAATTCCAGCCAATCGACTGGGATATGAAGGAAACGGAACTGCAAAATGGAACTATTGATGCCATCTGGAATGGCTATTCTGCCACTGATGAACGCCGAGAGAAGGTTGCTTTTAGCATTCCTTATATGGAAAATCAGCAAGTTCTGGTTGCCAAGAAAAGCCAGCAGATTCATTCGGTAGAGGATATGAAGGATAGGACCTTAGGAGCCCAAGCAGGTTCATCTGGTTATTTAGACTTTGAAGCCCAGCCAGATTTACTGAAAAATCGTGTAAAAGACCAGAAGGCCAATCAGTACCAGAGTTTCAATGAGGCCTTGATTGATTTGAAAAATGACCGGATTGATGCCTTGTTGATTGACCGAGTATATGCTAATTATTACCTCCAGTCTGAAGGTATATTAAATGATTACAATGTTTTTTCAGCAGGATTTGAAAGTGAATCTTTTGCGGTCGGAGTTAGACCTGCTGACAAAAGATTACTACAAGCTTTAAACCAAGCCTTTATCGCACTACACCAAGAAGGAAAGTTCCAAGAGATTAGCCAAAAGTGGTTTGGAGAAGATGTAGCAACCAAAGAAGTGAAAAGTAGAGATTGAGTTTTCCTCAGTCTCTTTTTGCATCGAAAAATCCCCTGACAAGAGCCAGAGGATAAGAGTATTATTTCATTGTTGGAAAGAGCAATACATCACGGATAGTTGTTGTATCAGTGAGGAGCATGCAGAGACGGTCGATACCGATTCCCAAACCACCTGTTGGAGGCATACCATATTCAAGAGCCTCAATGTAGTCGTAGTCGATGCCTGTCGCTTCATCGTCACCAAGTTCTTTGGCTTTAGCTTGGGCTTCAAAACGGCTAAGTTGGTCGATTGGATCGTTCAACTCAGTAAAGGCATTACCGTACTCCTTAGTCATGATGAAGAGCTCGAAACGGTCAGTAAAGCGTTCGTCTTCAGGATTTTTCTTAGCGAGTGGAGATACAGCTACTGGATGTCCATAGACAAAGGTTGGTTGGATCAAGGTTTCTTCAACAAACTCTTCAAAGAAGGCATTGATAATGTGACCAACTTCAGTGTAATGTTTTTCAACTGGAACTTTCTTCTCAGCAGCGATAGCTTTGGCTTCCTCGAAAGTCATGTCTTGCCAGAAATCTACACCAGTAATTTCTTTGATAGCATCCACCATGTGAACACGCTTAAATGGTTCGTTAATCTTGATTTCAGTTCCTTGATAGTTAACTGGACCATCTCCCTTAACTGATTTAGCAGCGTGTTGGATAATACCTTCAGTCAAGTCCATGATGTCTTGGAAGTCTGCATAAGCTTGGTAAACTTCGATAGAAGTGAACTCAGGGTTGTGAGTAGCATCCATTCCCTCGTTACGGAAGATACGGCCAATTTCATAGACACGTTCCATACCACCAACGATAAGGCGTTTTAAGTGAAGCTCGGTTGCGATACGAAGGACCATGTCAATGTTTTGGGCATTGTGGTGAGTGATAAATGGACGAGCAGCAGCACCACCAGCTTCGTTGTGAAGAACAGGCGTTTCTACTTCAAGGAAGCCTTTTTGGTCAAGGTAACGACGGATTTCAGAAATGATTTTTGAACGAGTGACAAAACGCTCAAAGCTTTCACGGTTAGAAATCAAGTCAAGGTAACGTTTACGGTAAATTGTTTCAACGTCTGTCAAACCGTGAAATTTCTCTGGAAGTGGACGAAGAGCTTTAGACAAGTGTGTAATGTGGGTTGCCTTGATAGAGAGTTCTCCCATATCTGTACGCATTACTTGGCCTTCGACACCAAGAAAGTCACCAAGGTCTGCTTTTTTGAAGATTTCGTAGTTTTCTTCACCGACAGCATCTTTACGAACGTAGATTTGGATTTGACCTTCACGATCTTGAAGGTGGGCAAATCCTACTTTACCTTTACCACGTTTGGTTACCAAGCGTCCTGCGATAGTAGCTGTTTCGTTTTTATCATGTAATTGTTCTTTATCGAGGTCAGCATATTTATCTTTTAATTCTTGGGAATTTGCAGTGCGTTCAAAGCGTTTTCCGAAGGGATCAATTCCTTGTTCACGGAGCGCAGCCATTTTTTCACGGCGAACGATCTGCTGGTCATTTAGTTCTTCCATATGTTCTGTAGACATGGGATCCTCCTAGTTTTACTCAAAATTGAATACGATGAGTCATTTTTTGCGATACTCCCATTTTATCATAAATAGCAGAGAAATTCACGGATAATCTTTCAAAACTAAAAAGAACTTGACGATAAAATCAAGTTCTGTTATTGATAGGAAGTATCATTCCAAGTATCGAGAGTAAATGTTTGAAAATCATGGGTGTCAAGAATGGTCAGGCTGGCATTTGCTAGACCGCCATCTTTATGAAGAAGAGGTTCTTTATAACCTAGAAGAGTACGAAGACTAGCAGTAAGATTGGCGCCGTGGCCGACAATTAGAATATGCTCAGCCGGACTATCTTTGAGTGATTTGATAAATTGGATAGTCCGTTGAGTTGTGCTATAGAGGGATTCGGCTCCAAATATTTGAGTATCAAATTTAGCCAGATTAGAACGAAAAGCCTGGATTTGTTGTGGGTAAATAGCTTCCAAAGTTGCGATTTTCAAACCTTCTAATTTCCCCAGATGCCATTCACGGAGATTAGGAACACTTTCTAAAAGACAGGGTGTTTGGAGTTGACTTTGGATAATCTCGGCAGATTTGACCGCTCGAGGTAAATCACTTGCATAAATCTGATCAAAAGGAATTTCCTTGAGATACTGACCGAGTTTTTTGAGGGTGTCAATGGATTCAGGAAGTAGGGGAGAATCGCCACTAGCACCTTGAAAGCGTCCTTCTTGGTTCCAGACCGTACGGCCGTGGCGGACAAAGTAGAGTTTCATTACTTACTGTCCTCCAAAATATCTGCAAAGTCAGCCTTTACAAAGCTAGCCAAGTCTTGTGGTGCGACGATAATGCTGTGACCAACTTCCCCAGCAGAGACAATCATTTGATCTAAGTCTAGAGCAATCTTATCGATAAAAATGGGGTAATTGTGTTTCTGACGAATGCCGACAGGATTATTGGCTCCATGAATGTAGCCAGTTGTTTTTTCCAAGTCCTTTTGTGGAATCATGCTCACTTTTTTATTGCCAGAAATTTTGGCTAGTTTCTTTTCCGACAAGTGCTGAGTGATAGGGACAATTCCGATAATCGGTCCTGTCTTGTCTCCCAAAAGAGCCAAGGTTTTGAAAATCTGATCTCGGTAATAACCTTGCGGAAGTTCTCCTTCCAGGGCATTGATTTGAATCCCTTGATGTTGGATACCTGCTTTAGACAGGATTTGTTCTACTAATGTTTTTTTTACTTTAACTTTTTTTGCCATTATTTATACTTATCCTCCAATTGGCTCATCCAAATACCAAGCCAGATTCCCAACGCAAAGAAGAAGGCGATGATGACATAACCAACAAGTGAAAGGCCTGTATATTGGATGCTTTCAGCGTTTCCTACATTTGGAATCAAGATCAAAAGAGTACTTGATAAGACGATTCCAATGATGAAATGATAGACGCGTGAGTGGTAGTTATTTAAGGCATAATCCATCAATTTTGAAAAAATGATGAGAGTTGCGCCTGCTCCGATTCCAATCGGGAAGAAAGTTCCCAAGAGGTCAAAGGTTTTAAAACCAGTCAACATAGGAGCATAGAGACCCAGAATCAATAGTAGATTTGATGGGCTGAGGCCAGGAACTAATACACCAAGGGCCAAAAGTGCACCTGCTAGGACGAAGTTAAGAAAGCTGGCGCTTAAGGTTCCAACAACAAAATTTAAGGCATAGAGACCTAGTCCAGAAAAGATAAAGGTTGCCCAGAACCAAGTTAAATCAATCTTGTCTCGGTCAGATTCTCGAGTTGATTCTTTGAGGAGGCCAGGAACAGTACCAATGATGGCACCCGCAAAGCTCCATAAAACAAAGGCCTGATAATTTTCAAGCAGGTATTCAATCGGATAAGAAAATAAGCCGATTCCCAGAAGCATACCAATCGCAACTGGAATAAAGTATAAAACATTTTCTTTAAAGTCTTTAAAGGGGTGGGCCAGAAAGCCAATCATCCGTTCATAAATTCCTAAGATTGCTGCTAGAACCCCTCCGGAAATTCCCGGTAGGATAAATCCAAGAGCAATCACAATCCCTTTAATAAGGCGTGCTAACCATGAGAGCATATGTTTCCTCCAACTATTTCTATTTCAAAAAATCCTTACTATATTGTATCACAATCAAACACAAAAAGAAAAAGCAAATGATAAACAAATGCTTTTAAGGTTTTAAAAAGAGTTTTCTAAAGGTTTCTTCTTTGTTTTTTAAGGAAGAGATGACGTTGATATCCAAATCGTGGTCAAAACCAGCAATTTTTCCTTTTGAAGTGTATTGGTGGATGTCGTAATCTAAGTCTGTATTAGGTTTGCTCTCGAAAAATCCAGTATTTGAACCATAGGAAGGAATCCAAACAGAATTAAACTTGTCTGTATCAATACTGTGTTCTTCCATGAAGTAGACCCCAACGTAGATTCCGATGTTTTTAGCACCTAGTGATTCTAGCTTTGCTCGAAAGGCTTCAACACCTTCGTTCATATTGGACATGGTTTTTTCTTCCACATCTAGCCAATAGTAACTTGGGCTGTATGGTGAAGAGGCGTTATAGAATACCTCAGCAGCCTTTTCCATGTCTTGGACACTTTTTCCAGCTAAATAAGCATAGACACCAACTGGGACATTTCGTTTTTGAAACTCAGTGATATGGGTTTTAAAGGCCTTATCAACACCATTAACAAAGGAAGCATCGTTCTCTTTGGACGTTTGAGCGCCACTATGGACGCGAACAATGGCTCCAGAAATGTTTTGGGACAGAGTATCGTAATTAATTTCCTCAGGACGCTGCCAACCAGAAACATCAATTACCGGTTTATCTAAGTTATGTAATGCTTGGGTTTTTATTTGAGTAATATTTGATTTTGTTTTTACAGGATAATCTTCATAATGGGGGCGATTTAGGATTAACATAAAAATTATAATCCCAAAAAAACCAAATAAAATAAGCGGATTAAATTTCTTTCTCATATTTCATCATTTTACCTTAAAAATGATGAAAAATCAAAAAAAAAATACTCAAAAAATGGGTTAAGGAAAGGACTTTGGAGCATTTTTTTCATTCAAGGGCGCGGAATGATTTGAAATATGGTATAATAAAAGGGAATTTCTAGAGAAAAGAGAAGATTATGTCAAATTATGCCATTATTTTAGCAGCGGGTAAAGGGACTCGCATGAAATCTGATTTGCCAAAAGTGTTGCACAAGGTTGCGGGTATTTCAATGTTGGAACACGTTTTCCGTAGTGTGGGAGCTATCCAACCTGAAAAGACAGTAACAGTTGTTGGACACAAGGCGAAATTGGTTGAAGAGGTCTTGGCTGGACAGACAGAATTTGTGACTCAATCTGAACAGTTGGGAACTGGTCATGCGGTTATGATGACAGAGCCTATCTTAGAAGGTTTGTCAGGGCACACCTTGGTCATTGCAGGAGATACTCCTTTAATCACAGGTGAAAGCTTGAAAAATTTGATTGATTTCCACATCAATCATAAAAATGTGGCGACTATCTTGACTGCTGAAACAGATAATCCTTTCGGCTATGGACGAATTGTGCGTAATGACAATGCTGAGGTTCTTCGCATTGTGGAGCAGAAGGATGCTACAGATTTTGAAAAACAAATCAAGGAAATCAACACTGGAACTTACGTTTTTGACAACGAACGTTTGTTTGAGGCTTTGAAAAATATCAATACCAACAATGCTCAAGGTGAATACTATATTACAGATGTCATTGGCATTTTCCGTGAAGCTGGTGAAAAAGTTGGTGCCTATACTTTGAAAGATTTTGATGAGAGTCTTGGGGTAAATGACCGTGTGGCTCTTGCGACTGCTGAGTCGGTTATGCGTCGCCGCATCAATCGACAACACATGGTCAATGGCGTTAGCTTTGTTAATCCAGAAGAAACTTATATCGATATTGATGTTGAGATTGCTCCTGAAGTTCAAATCGAGGCCAATGTTACCTTGAAAGGTCAAACGAAAATTGGTGCTGAGACTGTTTTGACAAACGGTACTTATGTAGTGGATAGTACAATCGGAGCAGGAGCTGTCATTACCAACTCTATGATTGAGGAAAGCAGTGTTGCAGACGGAGTCACTGTAGGACCTTATGCTCATATTCGTCCAGGTTCAAGTCTAGCTTCCCAAGTCCATATTGGTAACTTTGTTGAGGTTAAAGGTTCTTCAATCGGCGAGAATACCAAGGCAGGTCATTTGACTTATATTGGAAACTGTGAAGTGGGAAGCAACGTTAATTTTGGTGCAGGAACTATTACAGTCAACTATGACGGTAAAAACAAATATAAGACAGTTATCGGTAACAATGTCTTTGTTGGTTCAAATTCAACCATTATTGCGCCAGTAGAGTTAGGTGACAATTCTCTTATTGGTGCTGGTTCAACTATTACCAAAGATGTTCCAGCGGATGCTATTGCAATTGGTCGTGGTCGTCAGGTCAACAAAGATGAATATGCAACTCGCCTTCCTCATCATCCTAATAATCAGTAGGAGTCTGTCATGGAATTTGAAGAAAAAACGCTTAGTCGAAAAGAAATCTATCAAGGCCCAATTTTTAAACTGGTTCAAGATCAGGTTGAATTACCAGAAGGCAAGGGAACTGCCCAACGTGATTTGATTTTCCACAATGGAGCTGTTTGTGTTTTAGCTGTAACAGATGAGCAAAAACTCATCTTGGTCAAGCAGTACCGTAAGGCTATCGAGGCTGTCTCTTACGAAATTCCAGCTGGAAAACTGGAAGTAGGAGAAAATACAGACCCTGTCGCAGCAGCCCTTCGTGAATTAGAGGAAGAAACGGCCTATACAGGGAAGTTAGAACTCTTGTATGACTTTTATTCAGCCATTGGCTTTTGTAATGAAAAGTTAAAACTATATCTAGCAAGCGATTTGACAAAAGTGGAAAATCCACGTCCGCAGGATGAAGATGAAACCTTGGAAGTCCTTGAAGTGAGCCTAGAAGAAGCCAAGGAATTAATCCAATCAGGTCACATCTGTGATGCCAAGACAATTATGGCTGTTCAATACTGGGAATTGCATAAAAAATAGAGGAGGTCAGTATGGGTAAACCTTTATTAACGGATGAAATGATTGAAAGAGCTAATAGAGGCGAAAAAATTTCAGGTCCCCCTTTGCTAGATGATGAGGAGACTAAGATTTTACCAACCTCTTCTTCCCGTTTTGGTTATGCCAATCCTAAGGAACATGGTTTTAGCCAGGAAACCTTGAAGATTCAGGTCGAACCGTCTATTCATAAAAGCCGTCGCATTGAAAATACCAAGAGAAATGTCTTCAATTCTAAGTTAAATAAAATCTTATTTGCAGTCATCTTTCTCTTGATTTTGCTTGTCTTAGCAATGAAACTTTTGTAATAGAAAAGGAATTGAAATGAAAATAGGAATTATTGCGGCTATGCCAGAAGAACTGGCTTATCTGGTCCAGCATCTAGAAAATGCCCAAGAGCAAGTTGTTTTAGGGAATACCTATCACACAGGAAGCATTGACTCTCATGAAGTCGTTCTTGTAGAAAGTGGAATTGGTAAGGTCATGTCTGCTATGAGTGTGGCGATTTTGGCTGATCATTTCCAAGTGGATGCTCTTATCAATACAGGCTCAGCTGGGGCAGTAGCAGAAGGCATTGCTGTTGGGGATGTTGTGATTGCTGACAAATTATCCTATCATGATGTGGATGTCACAGCTTTTGGCTATGCTTATGGGCAAATGGCGCAACAACCGCTTTATTTCGAATCAGATAAAACTTTTATTGCTCAAATCCAAGAGAGTTTATCTCAATTGGACCAAAACTGGCATTTTGGTTTAATTGCTACAGGAGATAGTTTTGTTGCAGGAAATGATAAGATAGAAGCGATTAAGTCCCATTTCCCAGAAGTTTTAGCCGTTGAGATGGAGGGGGCAGCTATTGCTCAGGCAGCGCATGCCCTTAATCTTCCAGTCTTAGTTATCCGTGCTATGAGTGACAATGCTAACCATGAAGCAAACATCTCTTTTGATGAGTTTATTATCGAAGCTGGACGTCGCTCTGCCCAAGTCTTACTAGCCTTTTTGAAGGCTTTAGATTAAGCGAAAATTTGACAGTTTTTCTAGCTTATGATAAGATTTAAGTAAAGAAAAGCTAGAAAACGTTTCAGAGGATATTATGAGTATTGAAATGACCGTCAGTGAGATTGCAGAGGTCTTAGGATTATCTCGCCAAGCAATCAATAACCGTGTCAAAGAATTACCAGAAGAAGACACAGATAAAAATGACAAAGGAGTAACAGTCGTTACCAGAAGTGGCTTGATTAAGCTAGAAGAAATCTACAAAAAAACGATTTTTGAAGATGAGCCTGTCAGTGAAGATGTCAAGCAACGTGAACTGATGGAGATTCTAGTAGATGAGAAGAATGCAGAAATTCTCCGTCTCTATGAACAATTAAAGGCCAAGGATCGTCAGCTATCAGAAAAAGATGAGCAAATGCGTATCAAAGACCGTCAGATTGCGGAGAAAGACAAACAACTCGATCAGCAGCAACAATTGACTCTTCAAGCCATGAAGGATCAAGAAAATCTTAAGCTAGAGCTGGACCAAGCAAAAGAAGAAGTCCAATCCACTAAGAAAGGCTTTTTTGCTCGTTTATTTGGAGGATAATCAAGGAGCTGTTTAGGTTACATGCTAACCTGATGGCTTCTTTTGTTTCTAAATAGTATAGTTGCTCAATTAAAATAACAGTATAGGAGAGGTAAAGAATGGAACGATTAGAAGAGTACATTGCTTTTGACTTAGAATTTAATCAGCACGAAGGGCAAACACACCTGATTCAAGTATCGGCAGTGCGTTTTAGAAATGGTCAGGAAATAGATGCCTATGATTCCTATGTCCATACCAGCGTTCCTCTAAAAAGCTTTATCAATGGATTGACTGGGATTACAGCTGAGACCTTAAAAGATGCCCCACCAGTTGAGACAGTTATAGCAGAATTTCAAGAGTTTGTGGGTTCTTTGCCGATGGTAGGGTACAATGCTGCTAAAAGTGATTTGCCTATTCTAGCGGAGCATGGTTTAGACTACAGCCGGCAGTACAAGGTGGATTTGTATGATGAAGCTTTTGAACGTCGCAGTTCGGATTTACATGGTATTGCCAATCTCAAGTTGCAAACTGTTGCCTCGTTTCTTGGATTTCAAGGTCAGTCCCATAATAGCTTGGAGGATGCTCGGATGACGGCGCGTGTTTACGAGTCCTTTCTAGAGTCTGACCAAGCTAGGGAATTGTTAGAGACAGAAAGTAGCCTATCAAACAATCCGTTTGGTGGCTTGGACTTGTCTCAATTATTTGACTAGGAGTGCCTATGAAACCTGAAAAACCTAAAAATCTAGGTTTTAGAAAAATCTACTTTAATCTAGATAAAATTCTCTTTCTCTTTTTCTTGATATTTATGATGATTGAGTTTGTCTGGTTGCCACTTAATTCTTGGATTGCTGGACTGTTGCTCCGTCAGACAGGTTATCTCTTTCTTTCCTACAATAATATTTTATCTATTATAAAGGGTTTTCCCTTTGTTAGTCTTGCTTTATTTGTTCTGGTAACTGTTAATTTACTGGTCGCCTATTACCAGATAGGGCTCCTCTTTATCGGAGCTCGACACCTCCTCTGTCATGAAAAGAGAACCCTACTGGAGTACAGTCGCAACGTCTTTCGCCAAAGTTTCTTGTTTATGAAGCAAGTGACGATTTCAAAAATGGCCTTTATTTTCTTTTATGTCATGATGCTCTTTCCATTGATTCGAAAGATTTTAAAGATTTATTACCTCAATAAAATCGTCATTCCGGAATTCATAGTAGCCTATGTAGAAGATAAGTATTGGTTGGTCGGTTTGGTAATCACTGTTCTAGCCTTGCTGCTGTTTTACATTTCAATACGTTTGATGTTTGCCCTACCCCAGCTTTTGTTTGAGAAGAAAACAGTCAAAGAAGCAGTCAAATACAGTCTAGAGAAGACCAAAAGGCAATCTTGGTTTTATATTTGGAACTTGCTTTGGATTATCGTCAAAACGTATCTATTTTTCATTCTTCTCTTGATCCCAATCTTAGCGAGTCAGGTACTGATGGATGGAGTGACCCATAAGGAATCTCTTGTATTAGGAATCATTAATTTTGTCTTGATTAAGAATTTCCACTATATGGCCTTGACCTATTTCCTTATTAAGTTTGTTTCCTTTTTGATAGGAGAAGAATTAGAAATCACACCAAGGAGAAAGAAAGACCACTGGATGAGATGGGGAGTGATGGGCTGTGCCGGCATCTTTTTCGCGCTTGAGGGTTATGTTTATTTGGAAGCTCCAGTAGCACATAAACCTTTAGTTATTTCTCACAGAGGAGTATCTAATAAGAATGGTGTGCAAAATACTGTCCAATCGCTAGAGAGGACAGCTCAGCTATCTCCAGACTTCGTTGAGACAGATGTTCAGGAAACAAAAGATGGCCAGTTTGTCATGATGCATGATGCTAATATTAAGAATTTGACAGGAGTCAATGCCAATCCTCAAGATCTAACTTTGGATGAATTAACCAAACTCGATATTTCTGAAAATGGCTATCATAGCAAGGTGTCTAGTTTTGATGAGTATCTCAACAAAGCCAATGAATTGCATCAGAAACTTCTTATTGAAATTAAAACAAGTCGAAAAGATAGTCCAGATATGATGAAACGCTTTATGGACAAATATGGAGATGTTATTAAACGGAATAATCACCAAATGCAGTCCTTAGACTACCATGTGATTGACCAGGTGTTAGCCTATGATTCACAAATTCCAGTCTATTTCATCCTACCTTACAATAGTATCTTTCCAAGAACCAAAGCCACAGGTTACACCATGGAGTATTCAACCTTGGATGAAAATTTTGTCAACAAGCTATGGAATACCGATCAGAAATTGTACGTGTGGACCATTAATAGTTCGGAGTCTTTTGATAAATCTGTTCAGCTAGGAGCTGATGGCATGATAACAGATGACTTGGAAATGGTTCAGGATCAAGTTACCATTGCCCAAGAAGATCCAGAGTATACGGATTTACTGTTTAAACAGGCTATGGAATTCTTCAATTTTTAGTAAAAAAAGAAGTTGATTAAAAACTCACCTCTAAAATAGTAAAAAAACGAGCGATGTATCAGTTGGATATGCTCGTTTTATTATGCCATGGTTTATAATTGATACTCAATGAAAATCAAAGAGCAAACTAGGAAGCTAGCCGCAAGCTGCTCAAAACACTGTTTTGAGGTTGTAGATAAGACTGACGAAGTCAGTCACAGATATACGGTAAGGCAATGCTGACGTGGTTTGAAGAGATTTTCGAAGAGTATGAAATAAGAATAAAACAGGAAGTAATGCCTATGAGGTGGTTGAACTAGGTTATTTATGTCAGATGTAAAATGGTTAATAACTTCTGCGTGAAGAAGGCTTTCGAATTTATGTCAAACAGAAAATGGATCTTGCCCCCTTGGGGAAGATGAGAGAGTATTGTTGGCATGTGCAGAGTTTATGTTAGAAATAAATAAGCTGTCATAACATAGCTAGGATTTATCTTTATGAGTATGAAGCTCACAAAATTGGTCAAGAATCTAGCATCTAAAACATCAATTATACAAAAACACATTCTCTCTTTGGCTTGATTGTGGTCGAGACAAAGAGAGAATGTGTGGTTTTATTTTTGAGTTAATTTTTTTTAGATCATGTGCTTACTGAGGATTGCTTTTATTTTCTGAAGTTGGAGTATTATTGGGCTGTTTTTCATTTTCAGCGGCAGGTTTACTTGGAGTAGGAGCAGGAGTAGAAGAATCCTGAGTTGATGTTTTCTGCTCTTCTTTTTTATCTTCCTTGACGCTAGATTTTGGCGTTTCTTCTTGTTGTATTTTTTCTTGACTAGTATTATTTTCCTTATTGGGACTGGTGTTTTCCTTAGGGGCTTCCTTTTGGATTTCTTTGACAATGGTTGTCGTCTGGGTTGTCGTCGGTTCTTTTTTGTTGTTTTTGTTATTATCCATGGCGTTCATGATGGTGATAGTAGCGGTGATTAGGCCAAGGATACTACCGATGGTAGCAATCGTTTTTTGAAAGACAGTAAACCCCTTTTTGATATGCTCAGTTTTTGGTTTTGAAGTTCTATGATAGTTAGACATGATACTCTCCTTTAATTATGATTTATTATACCTCATTTCTTTAAAAAAATCTTAAAAAAAGAGGACTTGCCCTTTCTTGTCGCAAGCTTCGTTTCATGATACAATAGAAGAAGTGATTTTAGAAAGCGTGAGAAAACATGATCTACTTTGATAATTCGGCAACGACCAAGCCTTATCCTGAAGCACTTGAAACCTATACGCAGGTCGCTTCGAAAATTGTAGGAAATCCATCTAGTCTCCATCGTTTGGGAGACCAGGCAACACGAATTTTAGATGCTTCCCGTCAGCAAATTGCAGATTTGATTGGCAGGAAGAGTGATGAAATCTTCTTTACCTCTGGTGGAACAGAAGGAGATAACTGGGTCATCAAAGGTGTGGCCTTTGAAAAAGCCCAGTTTGGCAAGCACATCATCGTGTCAGCCATTGAACATCCAGCAGTCAAGGAATCAGCCCTTTGGCTGAAAGGTCAAGGTTTTGAGGTGGATTTTGCTCCAGTTGATGAGAAAGGATTTGTGGATGTTGAGGCTCTAGGAGCATTGATACGACCTGATACGACCCTCGTCTCCATTATGGCAGTAAACAACGAAATTGGTTCTATTCAACCTATTGAGGCCATCTCAGAACTCTTGGAAGACAAGCCAACTATTTCCTTCCATGTTGATGCAGTTCAGGCACTCGCTAAGATTTCGACTGAAAAATATCTGACAGATCGGGTGGATTTTGCGACCTTCTCGAGTCATAAGTTTCATGGAGTTCGGGGTGTTGGCTTTATCTATATCAAGTCTGGTAAGAGGATCATGCCTCTTTTGACAGGTGGTGGTCAAGAGCGCGATTATCGCTCGACAACTGAAAATGTAGCAGGGATTGCAGCGACAGCCAAGGCTCTCCGTTTGTCTATGGAAAAGCTAGATATCTTTACGAGCAAGACAGGGCAGATGAAGGCAGTGATTCGCCAAGCGCTTTTGGACTATCCGGATATATTTGTCTTTTCAGATGAGGAAGACTTTGCCCCTCATATCCTGACTTTTGGGATTAAGGGTGTTCGTGGAGAAGTCATTGTTCACGCATTTGAAGACTATGATATTTTCATATCAACGACTTCTGCTTGTTCATCCAAGGCTGGGAAACCTGCGGGAACCTTGATTGCCATGGGAGTGGACAAAGATAAGGCCCAGTCAGCTGTACGTCTTAGCCTAGACCGTGAAAATGATATGAGTCAGGTCGAGCAGTTTTTGACCAAGCTAAAATTAATTTACAATCAAACTAGAAAAGTAAGATAGGAGCATTCATGCAGTATTCAGAAATTATGATTCGCTACGGAGAGTTATCAACCAAGGGCAAAAACCGTATGCGGTTCATCAATAAACTTCGTAATAATATTTCGGACGTCTTGTCCATCTATCCCCAAGTTAAGGTAACCGCTGATCGCGACCGTGCCCACGTTTACCTCAATGGATCCGACTACACAGCAGTTGCAGAATCTCTCAAACAAGTCTTCGGGATTCAAAATTTTTCTCCAGTATATAAGGTTGAAAAATCTGTAGAAGTTCTGAAGTCTTCTGTCCAAGAGATTATGACAGATATCTACAAGGAAGGCATGACCTTTAAGATTTCTAGTAAGCGCAGCGACCACAACTTTGAACTCGACAGTCGTGAACTCAACCAAACACTAGGTGGAGCTGTATTCGAAGCTATTACAAATGTCCAAGCTCAAATGAAAAATCCGGACATCAATCTTCAGGTGGAGATTCGAGAAGAGGCAGCCTACCTTTCTTATGAAACTATTCGTGGAGCAGGTGGCTTGCCTGTGGGGACTTCTGGTAAGGGCATGCTCATGTTATCAGGGGGGATTGACTCGCCTGTGGCAGGTTATCTAGCCCTTAAACGTGGGGTGGATATTGAGGCTGTTCACTTTGCCAGCCCACCTTACACAAGTCCTGGCGCTCTCAAAAAAGCCCAAGATTTGACCCGTAAATTGACCAAGTTTGGCGGCAATATCCAGTTTATCGAAGTGCCTTTCACAGAGATTCAAGAGGAAATCAAAGCCAAGGCTCCAGAAGCCTACCTCATGACTCTGACTCGTCGTTTTATGATGCGCATTACTGACCGTATCCGTGAGGTACGAAATGGTTTAGTTATCATCAATGGGGAAAGTCTTGGTCAGGTGGCAAGCCAAACCCTGGAGAGCATGCAGGCTATCAACGCTGTGACCAACACTCCTATCATCCGTCCTGTGGTTACCATGGACAAGTTGGAAATCATTGACATCGCCCAGGAAATCGATACCTTTGACATTTCAATCCAACCGTTTGAAGACTGTTGTACGATTTTTGCACCTGACCGTCCTAAGACCAATCCTAAGATTAAGAATGCAGAGCAGTATGAAGCACGCATGGATGTTGAAGGTTTGGTTGAGCGAGCAGTGGCTGGTATCATGATTACTGAGATTACACCTCAAGCTGAAAAAGATGAAGTCGATAATTTGATTGACAATCTCCTCTAATCAGAAAATCCAGAAGAATTCAGAAAAACAAATGAAAAAAGTTAGTTATTTATCCTTAAAATGGACATTTACTGACTTTTTTTCTATTTTTATGGTATAATGAGATAAAATTTTGAATATAGAGAGTTTTCTGACAATGAATCATTCCTACTTTTACTTAAAAATGAAAGAACACAAACTCAAGGTTCCTTATACAGGTAAGGAGCGCCGTGTGCGTGTTCTTCTTCCTAAAGATTATGAGAAAGACACGGATCGTTCCTATCCTGTTGTATACTTTCATGACGGGCAAAATGTTTTTTATAGCAAGGAGTCTTTCATTGGTCATTCATGGAAGATTATCCCCGCTATTAAGCGTAATCCTGATATCAGTCGCATGATTGTCGTAGCCATTGACAATGATGGTATGGGGCGGATGAATGAGTATGCGGCTTGGAAGTTCCAAGAATCTCCTATCCCAGGGCAGCAGTTTGGGGGCAAGGGTGTGGAGTATGCTGAGTTTGTTATGGAGGTGGTCAAGCCCTTTATCGATGAAACTTATCGTACAAAAGCGGACCGCCAGCATACAGCCATGATTGGTTCGTCGCTAGGAGGCAATATTACCCAGTTTATCGGTTTGGAATACCAAGACCAAATTGGTTGCTTGGGTGTCTTTTCATCTGCCAACTGGCTCCACCAAGAAGCCTTTAACCGCTACATCGAGCGTAAGAAATTGTCTCCTGAACAGCGCATTTTCATCTATGTAGGGACAGAAGAAGCAGACGATACGGACAAGACTTTGATGGCTGGCAATATCAAACAAGTCTATATCGACTCGTCGCTTCGCTATTACCATGATTTGATTGCAGGTGGAGTACACTTGGATAATCTTGTCTTGAAAGTTCAGTCTGGTGCCATCCATAGTGAGATTCCATGGTCGGAAAATTTACCAGACTGTCTCCGATTTTTTGCAGAGAAATGGTAAGTTAGGAAAGGAGAAAGCCAATGCATATTGAAAACCTCAGCCACTGGAGTGGCCACCTCAACCGTGAAATGTACCTCAACCGTTATGGACATGCTGGGATTCCAGTTGTGGTTTTTGCTTCATCTGGTGGCAGTCACAATGAATACTATGATTTTGGCATGATAGATGCCTGTGCTTCCTTTATCGAGGAAGGCCGTGTCCAGTTCTTTACTCTATCTAGTGTAGACAGTGAGAGCTGGTTGGCTACTTGGAAAAATGGTCATGACCAGGCGGAGATGCACCGTGCCTACGAACGCTACGTGATTGAGGAGGCCATTCCTTTTATCAAGCACAAGACAGGTTGGTTTGATGGCATGATGACGACAGGTTGTTCGATGGGGGCCTACCATGCACTTAATTTCTTCCTCCAGCATCCAGATGTCTTTACCAAGGTGATTGCCCTCAGTGGTATTTACGACGCACGTTTCTTTGTTGGCGATTACTTCAATGATGATGCTATTTATCAAAACTCACCAGTAGATTATATCTGGAACCAGAATGACGGCTGGTTTATCGATCGTTACCGTCAGGCAGAAATCGTCGTTTGTACGGGCCTTGGTGCTTGGGAACAAGACGGTCTACCATCTTTCTACAAGCTCAAAGAAGCCTTTGACCAGAAACAAATTCCAGCCTGGTTTGCTGAATGGGGACACGATGTCGCCCACGACTGGGAATGGTGGCGTAAACAAATGCCCTATTTTCTTGGACACCTGTATCTATAAAAGGAGTTGCCTATGAATTACCTTGTTATTTCTCCCTACTATCCGCAAAACTTTCAACAGTTTACCATCGAGCTAGCCAATAAAGGCATCACCGTTTTGGGAATTGGTCAGGAACCTTACGAACAACTAGATGAACCTTTGTGCAATAGCTTGACCGAGTATTTCCGTGTTGACAATCTTGAGAACATAGACGAAGTCAAACGTGCAGTTGCTTTTCTCTTTTATAAACATGGCCCAATTGACCGCATCGAGTCTCATAATGAATATTGGCTTGAGTTAGACGCAGCCCTTCGTGAGCAATTTAATGTCTTTGGTGCCAAACCAGAGGATCTCAAAAAGACTAAGTTTAAGTCTGAAATGAAGAAACTTTTCCAAAAAGCAGGTGTTCCTGTGGTACCTGGAGCTGTTATCCAGATGGAAGCAGATGTGGATAATGCTGTGAACGAAATCGGACTACCAATGATTGCCAAACCTGATAATGGAGTGGGGGCAGCGGCAACCTTTAAACTTGAGACAGAAGACGATATCAATCACTTCAAGCAAGAATGGGACCATTCGACCGTTTATTTCTTTGAGAAATTTGTCACTTCCAGTGAAATCTGTACCTTTGATGGTCTTGTGGACAAGGATGGAAAGATTGTCTTCTCAACAACCTTTGACTACGCCTATACACCGCTTGATCTCATGATTTACAAGATGGACAATTCCTACTATGTTCTCAAGGATATGGATTCCAAATTACGTAAATATGGCGAGGCTATCGTCAAAGAATTTGGTATGAGAGAACGGTTCTTCCATATCGAGTTTTTCCGTGACGGGGACGACTATATTGCCATTGAGTACAATAACCGTCCTGCAGGTGGCTTTACCGTTGATGTTTATAACTTCGCCCACTCCTTGGATCTCTACCGAGGTTATGCAGCGATTGTCGCAGGAGAAGAGTTCCCAGCATCAGAGTTTGAACCTCAATACTGTTTAGCTACATCACGTCGTGCTAATGCTAACTATGTTTATTCAGAAGAGGTTCTTCTTGCCAAATACAGCCAGCAGTTCAAGGTTAAAAAAATCATGCCAGCTGCCTTCGCAGAACTTCAAGGAGATTACCTTTATATGCTGACAACTCCGAGTCGACAAGAAATGGATCAGATGATTGCAGATTTCGGACAACGTCAAGAATAAGAACTATCGGATTAAGGAAAATGACTTTCTTAATCCTTTTGTTTTTTATGAGAAACACAGCAGATTGAAACAAGAGTAGGACAAAAAGGCTCGTAAAAGAATCTGGGACAAAAGTCTAACCTTAAATATAAAAAGCGAACAAAACGAGTTATCTGACACTCAGAATTCTGTCTTGTTCGCTTTTTTGTCTAATCTATCGATTTTTAAAATTTATAATAAAGAATTCCTAAAATCAAAATCTTTTTGTTTCAGACTCTTTTTGAGGTGCTTTTTAATATGAGCCCAGATTTTTTCAATAAGATTTTAATCAGGTGAGTGGGGAGGAATAAGAAATAAAGCTACTTTTTCTGGGACTTGTTCATAGTAGGTGTGATTCTTTTTTTCGAGTGTAGCCCATAGCTTTGAGAGCATAGTGGATAGTATAGTAGATTGAAATAAGATGTGAACAAAGTGATTGAGAAAGTCAATGTTTTCTAGAAATGTTTTAGCAACTGTAATGTGCTATTCTAGATTCAATACGCTATAGTTGGATGACAGCCAAATTCAGAAGCTATTTCAGTCAAATAAGCGTCTGGATTGTCAGTAAGATAGTTTTTAAGTCTATCTCTATCAACTTTTCTTGGTTTTGTTCCTTTTACTTGATGGTTTAGATCACCTATTTTCTCTTTTAGATAATGGTATTACGTGAGATTTGGAAAACGTGTGATGCTTCTGTTATATTATCTGTTCGCTTACAATAGGCAAGAACTTTTTTACGTAAATCTATTGAATATGCCATA
The DNA here is from genome assembly GCF_005844455.1 of Streptococcus mitis. Taxonomy (GTDB): domain Bacteria; phylum Bacillota; class Bacilli; order Lactobacillales; family Streptococcaceae; genus Streptococcus; species Streptococcus mitis_BF. The sequence goes on from NZ_SPGF01000004.1 coordinate 64,360, forward strand.
AGATGACTGCACCACATTGTGTACTACCTTTAGTTCATTTTGTCATATCTCTGTCGAAACAGGTTACTAATATTAATGTATGGGCTCTATGTATGTCAAAAATAAGTTCAGTTATTGAATAGATTTCACTAAACGAGATAGAAGAATAATTTGAGTCTTTTATGCAATCTCCATATAGGATTCATTACTATTGATACCTTAGGTTCTTTTTATCGAAGAAATTTTCTGAAAATTACAAAATATACTTGCTATTTTAGAAAAATAGTGTAGAATAAAAGAAATAGGTTTTTAGAATAAGGAGTGGAATATGACAGTAACGATTGATTGGGAAAACCTTGGTTTCTCCTATATGAAATTACCTTATCGCTATATTGCTCATTTTAAAAATGGACAATGGGATCAAGGAGAGCTAACAGAGGATGCAACTTTGCATATTTCAGAGTCTTCTCCAAGTCTTCACTATGGCCAACAAGCATTTGAAGGTTTGAAAGCTTATCGGACTAAGGATGGTAGTGTTCAACTTTTCCGTCCTGACGAAAATGCTAAACGCCTGCAACGTACTTGTGATCGTCTCTTGATGCCACAAGTTCCGACAGACATGTTTGTAGAAGCTTGTAAGGCGGTTGCCCGCGCGAATGAAGAATATGTACCACCATATGGAACAGGTGGAACCCTTTATCTTCGTCCACTTTTGATTGGTGTTGGAGATATTATCGGGGTAAAACCAGCAGAGGAGTACATTTTTACTATCTTTGCTATGCCAGTTGGTAATTACTTTAAGGGTGGTTTGGTTCCAACAAATTTCTTGATTCAGGATGAATACGACCGTGCAGCTCCACATGGTACGGGTGCGGCTAAGGTTGGAGGGAACTATGCTGCTAGCCTCCTCCCAGGTAAAATAGCCAAATCACGCCATTTCTCAGATGTTATCTACCTAGACCCATCTACACATACAAAGATTGAGGAAGTCGGATCAGCCAACTTCTTTGGAATCACGGCAGACAATGAATTTGTTACGCCATTGAGTCCATCCATCTTGCCATCCATTACCAAGTACTCTTTGCTTTACTTGGCAGAACACCGCTTGGGCTTGACTCCGATTGAAGGTGATGTCCCAATCGATAATTTGGATCGTTTTGTAGAGGCAGGTGCCTGCGGTACAGCAGCGGTTATTTCTCCAATTGGGGGAATCCAACATGGCGATGATTTCCATGTTTTCTATAGTGAAACAGAAGTAGGTCCTGTTACACGTAAACTCTACGATGAATTGACGGGTATCCAATTTGGTGATGTAGAAGCACCAGAGGGATGGATTGTCAAAGTGGATTAAATAAAACAGCACAACTACTATACATTAGCCATCCTTTGTAGTTCACGCAATACTGGATATGGTTTGTAAATTCATCATAAATTTATCTAAGACTTGATTTCGTTATAACATATTTTTATCAAAAATCCGAGTGTTCGTGTTAATTATCAGGGAATCAAAAAAGCTGTTGGTTAGCGGCCTTAGGAGGTATAACTTTAAAGTTTTACGACTGCTTTGATATATGTAGCTATTTCTTCGGGGCTTTCGTGGAAACCGGTACGAATCCAGACGAAGATAACACTAATAATGCTGGTAACATAGACGTCTAGAATGAAGTTATCGGGAAGTGGGGCAGCTTCTTTTAGTTTTTGTTTGTTTATTTTTTTAGAGGACAGAACAATATCTGTGACGTATTTTTTGATGATAGGAAAGCTGTTTGGGTAATGAAAGGCGAAAGCACGCGTGATATCTTGATTTTTTTGAAGATAGGTCAGGGCTTCGACAATGACGGGGAGGAAAGATCAGTATAGAGAATCTTAGTAAGCTCGTCGAGAAAGATGAAGATAGATTCTTTTAAGAATTCTTTTTTTGAACTAAAATAGTTATAGAAAGTTTGTCTAGTCAGTCCGCTTTCCCTACAAATTTCATTGACACTGATTTGTGCTAATGATTTAGTTGCGAGAAGAGTTGAAAAAGATTTTAGAAATTTGCTACTTGTGTCGATATAATTAGTCATAGGAATCTAAATAATTTTTCACTTCTTTCTTGACAAAGTTTTTTATAAATGGATATGAAGTTTCGTGGCTATTGTATCAATAAAATCATAAAATATCAAAAGAAGAGCCTGAGACAAAATAGTTCTCAACCACCAAAAAGCTAGAGATTTCCAATTGCGGAACTCTAGCTTTTTAATTTTAAGTCGTTCTCTTATTGTATTT
>NZ_SPGF01000050.1 GCF_005844455.1 Streptococcus mitis
CAAAAAAGAAGGAAGGGATTCTCCAAGAAATCTTTGCTCGCTTTACAAATTTTAACTTTTGTCGTTGGGTAACCTCGCAAGTTGCCATCGACAGTAATCACAAAAAACAAAGATATAAAGTGTGTTTCTCGGATGCGACTTATGCCTGCCGTTTGTTTTTTAACGGTTCCCTTTCTTCCCTCCAGTTGAAAAACTACCTCAAGAAACAGTTATCTATTATTCGATCGAATCGAAAATATCCAAGAAAGATAAAGGCCCAATCGGTAGTTGATTTCATCTATAGAGTAACATAAATCTCAAAAAATAGGGTGAAAAAACCTTTATTTGTCATGCAAAAAAATAGAAGATGCGATAGAGAATCACTTTAATGATCTCAATGACACCTCCTATTCAAATAGTTAGATCACTAACTTAATGACATTGACTTTTTAAGTTGCTTTTTTTATTTTTTTGCGAATAGTTAGATAAGGAGGGCAGTATGGTACAAGAAATTGCACAGAAAATTATTGCGACTGCGAAAGAAAAGAAGGCTCAGGATATCTATTTTATCCCCAAGGAAAAGTCCTATGAGCTTCACATGCGGGTTGGAGACGAACGATATCTCGTTGACTCCTATGAGTTTGATGTTTTAGTTGCTGTGATTAGTCATTTTAAGTTTGTAGCGGGTATGAATGTAGGGGAGAAGAGACGTAGTCAGCTGGGATCTTGCGACTACCAGAATGGGGAGAAGGTGTCTTCTCTACGTTTGTCTACCGTAGGAGATTATCGGGGGCATGAGAGTTTGGTTATTCGTTTGTTGCACGATGAGGAACAGGAACTGCATTTCTGGTTTCAGGATATGAACGAACTGGGTGAGCAGTACAGGCAAAGAGGACTCTATCTATTTGCTGGTCCAGTCGGCAGTGGCAAGACGACGCTGATGCACGAATTAGCCAAGTCCCTCTTTAAGGGACAGCAGGTCATGTCCATTGAAGATCCTGTCGAGATCAAGCAGGAAGACATGCTCCAATTGCAGTTAAATGAGGCGATTGGCTTGACCTATGAAAATCTCATCAAACTATCTCTCCGGCATCGTCCTGATCTCTTGATTATCGGAGAAATTCGGGATAGTGAGACAGCGCGTGCAGTGGTCAGAGCCAGTTTGACAGGGGCGACAGTCTTTTCAACCATTCATGCCAAGAGTATCCGAGGAGTTTATGAACGCCTTCTGGAGTTGGGTGTGATGGAGGAGGAATTAGCAGTTGTTCTGCAAGGTGTCTGCTACCAGAGATTAATCGGGGGAGGAGGAATCGTTGACTTTGCAAACAAAGACTATCAGGAACACCAGCCAACTAGCTGGAATGAACAGATTGACCAGCTTCTTAAAGATGGACATATCACAAGTCTTCAGGCTGAAACGGAAAAAATTAGCTACAGCTAAGCAGAAGAAGATCATCACCTTGTTTAACAATCTCTTTTCCAGTGGCTTTCATTTGGTAGAAATTATTTCTTTCTTAGGGAGAAGCGCCTTGCTGGAAAAGGACTATGTGGTCCAGATGCACCAGGGATTGTCTCAGGGGAAATCTTTCTCAGAAATGATGAACAGCTTGGGCTTTTCAAGTGCTATTGTGACCCAATTATCTCTAGCTGAAGTGCATGGAAATCTTCACCTGAGTTTGGGAAAGATAGAAGAATATCTGGATAATTTGGCCAAGGTCAAGAAAAAGTTAATCGAAGTGGCGACTTATCCCCTGATTTTGCTGGGATTTCTCCTGCTAATTATGCTGGGACTGCGTAACTACCTACTACCACAACTGGATAGTAGTAATATCGCCACCCAAATCATCGGCAATCTGCCACAAATATTTCTGGGACTAGTGTTGGTTTGCTCTCTATCTTTACTTTTAGCCCTCACTTTTTACAAAAGAAGTTCCAAGATGCGGGTCTTCTCGATGTTGGCACGGGTTCCCTTTCTGGGAATCTTTGTCCAGGCCTATCTGACAGCTTATTATGCGCGTGAATGGGGCAATATGATTTCACAGGGGATGGAGCTGACGCAGATTTTTCAGATCATGCAGGAACAAGGTTCCCAGCTCTTTAAAGAAATCGGTCAAGATCTGGCTCAATCCCTACAAAATGGCCGGGAATTTTCTCAGACTATAGGAACCTATCCTTTCTTTAAGAAAGAGTTGAGTCTTATCATCGAGTATGGAGAAGTCAAGTCCAAGCTGGGTAGTGAGTTGGAAATCTATGCTGAAAAAACTTGGGAAGCCTTTTTTACCCGAGTCAACCGCACCATGAACTTAGTGCAGCCACTGGTCTTTATCTTTGTGGCTCTGATTATCGTTTTACTTTATGCGGCAATGCTCATGCCCATGTATCAAAATATGGAGGTAAATTTTTAAAATGAAAAAAATGATGACATTCTTGAAAAAAGCTAAGGTTAAAGCTTTTACACTTGTGGAGATGTTGGTGGTCTTGCTCATCATCAGCGTGCTTCTCTTGCTCTTTGTACCTAATTTGACTAAGCAAAAAGAGGCGGTCAATGACAAAGGAAAAGCTGCTGTTGTTAAGGTGGTGGAAAGTCAGGCAGAACTTTATAGCTTAGATAATAATGAAGATGCTACTCTGAGCAAGTTACAAGACGATGGGCAAATCACGGAAGAACAGGCTAAAGCCTATAAAGAATACCATGATAAAAATGGAGGAGCAAATCGTAAAGTTAATGATTAAGGCCTTTACCATGCTTGAAAGTCTCTTGGTTTTGGGACTTGTGAGTATCCTTGCCTTGGGCTTGTCAGGCTCTGTACAGTCCACTTTTGCGGCGGTAGAGGAGCAGATTTTCTTTATGGAGTTTGAAGAACTTTATCGGGAAACCCAAAAACGCAGTGTAGCTAGTCAGCAAAAGACTAGTCTAAACTTAGATGGGCAGACGATTAGTAATGGCAGTCAAAAGTTGACAGTTCCTAAAGGAATTCAGGCACCATCAGGCCAAAGTATTACATTTGACCGAGCTGGGGGCAATTCGTCCCTGGCTAAGGTTGAATTTCAGACCAGTAAAGGAGCGATTCGTTATCAGTTATATCTAGGAAATGGAAAAATTAAACGCATTAAGGAAACAAAAAATTAAGGCAGTGATTTTACTGGAAGCAGTAGTTGCTCTAGCTATCTTTGCCAGCATAGCAACGCTCCTTTTGGGACAAATTCAAAAAAATAGGCAAGAAGAAGCAAAAATCTTGCAGAAAGAAGAGATCTTGCGTGTAGCTAAGATGGCTCTGCAGACAGGTCAAAATCAGGTAAACATCAACGGAGTTGAGATTCAGGTGTTTTCTAGTGAAAAAGGATTGGAGGTTTATCATGGTTCAGAACAGTTGTTGGCCATCAAAGAGCCATAAGGTTAAGGCTTTCACTTTGTTGGAATCCCTGATTGCCTTCATTGTCATCAGTGGAAGCTTACTCCTCTTTCAAGCCATGAGTCAGCTCCTTATTTCAGAAGTTCGCTACCAGCAACAAAGCGAGCAAAAAGAGTGGCTCTTGTTTGTGGATCAGCTGGAGGCAGAATTAGATCGTTCGCAATTCGAAAAAGTGGAAGGTGATCGCCTCTATCTGAAGCAAGATGGCAAGGAAATTGCGATAAGTAAGTCCAAGTCAGATGATTTTCGGAAAACCGATGCCAGTGGACGGGGATATCAGCCCATGGTTTATGGACTCAAATCAGCTCAGATTACCGAGGAAAATCAGCTAATTCGTTTTCGTTTCCAGTTTCAAAAAGGCTTAGAAAGGGAGTTCATCTATCGTGTGGAAAAAGCAAAAAGTTAAGGCAGGAGTTCTCCTCTACGCAGTCGCAATGGCAGCCATCTTTAGTCTTTTGTTACAATTTTACTTGAACCGACAAGTCGCCCACTATCAAGACTATGCTTTAAATAAAGAAAAGTTAATCGCTTTTGCTATGGCTAAACGAACCAAGGATAAAGCCGAGCAAGAAAGTGGGGAACAGGTTTATAATCTAGGTCAGGTAAGTTATCAAAACAAGAAAACTGCCTTGGTGACGACGGTTCGTACGGATAAGAGTCAATATGAGTTTCTGTTTCCTTCAGTCAAAATCAAAGAAGAGAAAACAGAGAAAAAGGAAGAAGCGGAGAATAATTCAAGAGAAAAAGCAGAGAAGAAAAAATCAGAAGAGAAGTCTGAAAAGAAAGAGAATTCCTAGTCAATCAAGCTACTTTGTGCTAAACTAAAAGCATGAAACATGATTTTAATCACAAAGCAGAAACCTTTGATTCGCCCAAAAATATCTTTCTTGCAAATTTGGTTTGTCAAGCAGTTGAAAAACAGATTGCTCTTCTATCAGACAAGGAAATATTGGACTTTGGTGGTGGGACAGGTCTATTAGCCTTGCCCCTGGCCAAGCAGGCTAAGTCAGTTACCCTTGTAGACATTTCAGAGAAAATGCTGGAGCAAGCCCGTTTGAAAGCAGATCAGCAAGATATCAAGAATATCCAGTTTTTGGAGCAAGATTTATTGGAAAATCCCTTGAAGCAAGAGTTTGATTGCATTGTTGTTAGTCGGGTTCTTCACCATATGCCTGATTTGGATGCAGCTCTCTCACTGTTTCATCAATATTTGAGGGAAGATGGACAACTCCTACTTGCTGATTTTACCAAGACAGAAGCTAACCATCATGGATTTGAATTGCCTGCATTGGAAAACAAGCTAATGGAGCATGGTTTTTCATCGGTGCATAGTCAGATTCTCTATAGTGCCGAGGACCTGTTTCAAGGAAATTACTCAGAGTTCTTTTTTATAAGGATGGAAAAAATAGGGGAAATTTGATAAGATAGGAATATGGATTTTGAAAAAATTGAACAAGCTTATACGTATTTACTAGAGAATGTCCAAGTCATCCAAAGTGATTTGGCGACCAACTTTTATGATGCCTTGGTAGAGCAAAATAGTATCTACCTAGATGGCGAGACCGAACTAGAGCAGGTCAAAGAGAACAATCAAGCTCTTAAACGTTTAGCGCTTCGCAAGGAAGAGTGGCTCAAGACCTACCAGTTTCTCTTGATGAAGGCAGGACAAACGGAGCCTTTACAGGCCAATCACCAGTTTACTCCAGATGCCATTGCCCTCCTCTTGGCACTTGTTGTGGAAGAATTGTTTGAACAAGAGGAAATTAGCATCCTCGAAATAGGTTCTGGTATGGGCATTTTGGGGGCTACTTTCTTGACTTCTCTCTCTAAAAAAGTAGATTACTTGGGAATCGAAGTGGATGACTTGCTGATTGATTTGGCAGCAAGTATGTCAGATGTGATTGGTTTACAGGCTGGTTTTGTTCAAGGAGATGCCGTTCGTCCGCAAATGCTTAAAGAAAGCGACGTGGTCATCAGCGACTTGCCTGTTGGCTATTACCCAGACGATGCCATCGCTTCACGCTATCAAGTGGCTTCTGGTCAAGAGCATACCTATGCCCACCATTTGCTGATGGAACAAGGCCTCAAGTACCTTAAGTCAGATGGCTATGCTATTTTTCTAGCTCCGAGTGATTTATTGACCAGTCCTCAAAGTGACTTATTAAAAGGGTGGCTCAAAGATGAAGTGAGTCTGGCTGCTATCATCGCTCTGCCAGAGGATATTTTCTCAACTGCAAGCCAAGCTAAAAGTATTTTTGTCTTACAGAAGAAAAGAGACAAGGAAATAGAACCCTTTGTCTACCCACTTACTAGCTTGCAGGATCCGTCAGTATTGTTGACCTTTAAAGAAAATTTTCAAAATTGGAGCAAAGGTACTGAAATATAAAAGAGATTTTGTTATAATAGATGAAAACGCTTAAAAAGAGGTATCATCTTATGACAAAAACAATTGCAATCAATGCCGGAAGCTCAAGCTTGAAATGGCAACTTTATCAAATGCCTGAGGAAAAAGTTTTGGCTAAAGGCTTGATTGAACGTATTGGATTGAAAGATTCAATTTCAACAGTAAAATTTGACGGTCGTTCGGAACAACAAATTCTTGATATTGAAGACCACACACAAGCCGTTAAAATTTTATTGGATGACTTGATTCGTTTTGACATCATCAAAGGGTACGACGAGATTACAGGTGTCGGACACCGCGTCGTTGCAGGTGGTGAATATTTCAAGGAATCAACAGTTGTTGAGGGAGATGTGATAGAAAAAGTTGAAGAGTTGGGACTCTTGGCTCCTCTTCACAATCCAGCTAACGCAGCTGGAATTCGTGCATTTAAGGAACTGCTTCCAGATATTACCAGTGTTGTCGTATTTGATACCTCATTCCACACAACCATGCCAGAGAAGGCTTATCGCTATCCTCTACCAACTAAATACTACACAGAAAACAAGGTTCGTAAATACGGTGCTCATGGTACAAGCCACCAGTTTGTCGCAGGAGAAGCAGCGAAACTTTTGGGCCGCCCTCTAGAAGACTTGAAATTGATTACCTGCCATATTGGTAACGGGGCTTCTATCACAGCTGTTAAGGGTGGGAAATCTGTGGATACTTCTATGGGATTCACGCCACTTGGCGGTGTGATGATGGGAACTCGTACAGGAGATATTGACCCTGCTATCATCCCTTATCTCATGCAATATACAGAGGATTTCAATACCCCAGAAGATATTAGTCGCATTCTCAATCGTGAATCAGGGCTCATGGGAGTTTCTGGTCAGTCAAGCGATATGCGTGATGTGATTGCTGCCATGGAAGCAGGAGACCATGATGCAACTTTGGCTTATGAAATGTATGTTGATCGTATTCAAAAACATATCGGTCAATACCTTGCAGTCTTAAATGGAGCAGATGCTATTATCTTCACAGCAGGTATCGGTGAAAATGCTGCAAACGTACGTGAAGATGTTATCTCAGGTATCTCTTGGTTCGGCTGTGATGTTGACCCAGAAAAGAACGTCTTTGGTGTAACGGGAGATATCTCAACGGACGCAGCGAAAATTCGTGTCTTGGTTATTCCAACAGATGAAGAATTAGTTATTGCCCGTGACGTTGAACGCTTGAAAAAATAAGTAAAACTAGAAAAAATATTCTGTACAAGAAGTTGGGAAAGGGATTTTTCCAGCTTCTTTTTTAACTTAACTTAACTTAACTTAACTTAACTAGCTCTGAAAGGTAGAAATCATAGATAGCGGTGGATGATTTTAAGAAGAGTTAAGAGTGATAAAAGATAACTTATTTCTGATTTTCGTTTAGAATGACAGGTACCATCAATTAATATTTTAGATTATTTTATTTTCGGCTTGTATTCGCTTACAAATTGTGCTATAATTTTACTGTAATAAATTATAAGAGCTGTTGTATCGTTCTTAGTTTGTAGTTATGGAGGTGACATCATGGGTGCTATTATGGAATTTGCAACAGAAAAACAGATTGAATCATTTCTTTCAACTTGTCATATCGAGGGGCAAAGAAATTTTCTGATGGCTTTTAAGAAAAAAACATGGCTGAAATCCTTTATTGATTTTTTCATTATAGGAGGACTCTACTATGTTCAGTCGAGTGTGAAGCTAAAGATTATGTCATTCACACCTAAGGGGATTTACTTGATGAACATTAGTGATGTAACTGAAAATCGTCCTAATCAAGTCATTGAAATGTCCTGGAGTCAAATTGAAGATTTTAGTTATAACACAGTCTTGAACACAGTCAGAATTAAATGGCGCTATCAAAATGAACAGTACATCTTTTCAGTAGATGTAGGTAATATCGGTCAACATTTAGGACAGTATCAATTTAACAAACCACATTATGACTATTTAGCACAACACGATTTCTTTCAGAAAGAGTGAATGACATGAAAAAGATAATTACAAAATGTATTGTTATTGCTACGACTTTGCTTATTATGGTACCGAGTTTTATCGGGATTGCATAAGCTAATGAAACAAAGGTTCCAAATACAACTGTAGAGTATATTGATGTTGCCGAAGTAGAGAAGGATTTGAAATTCTTATTTACAGAAGCGACGAGTTATGAGAATGGCGTTCTTTATGTTAATAAAGAATTATTGACAGAGCGCTATGGCACTTTAGCACCGTATATTGCAATGGGCATTGAACGTATTTATACAGAGCCTAATTTGGTTCAAAACTTGCAAGCCTCTTTACAAGATAGAGATTTTGTTTCATGTATGCGTGATGAGTTGATTGGTATGATTCCAGGTATGGAACTTGTTGATTTAATGAGAGGGGACATTATCAGTTGTATTCAAGGTGAAATGTGGGGCAAAGTTGCTTCATATATAGCAATGAAACTTGCTAAATTTGGCATGAAGAGCAACGTTGCAGGAATCGTTGCACAATTAGGAATCTCTGCTGGAAAATGTACTATTTGGGGTTAGTTATGCTTAAATACTTGTAATTAAGAATGTTAAAATGATAGTTCTGTCTTTAATGAATGTGATAAAGTGGTTGGAAAATAAATTTCTAACCACTTTGTCGTTTTTAGTGTTTACAGGGGAAATGGATTCAAATTTTTAAAGTTTTAAGTATAGACTGTTACGGGAACAGTAGACATTGTGACAATAAGAAAGAGAATGAAAGCACGACGAAAAGGATTAAAAAATAAAAAAGAGAATATTGGTAGAACTGTCCAAACCTTGCTATGATTGGCTTTTTTGAAAAATATGGTATAATAGTAGTAATTTAATAGATGGAGTTGAGTTTTGAAGAAAAACTTTCGTGTAAAAAGAGAGAAAGATTTTAAGGCGATTTTCAAGGAAGGAACAAGTTTTGCCAATCGCAAATTTGTTGTCTACCAATTGGAAAACCAGAAAAACCATTTTCGAGTAGGCCTATCAGTTAGCAAAAAACTGGGGAATGCCGTCACTAGAAATCAAATCAAGCGACGAATCCGACATATTATCCAGAATGTAAAAGGGAGTCTAGTAGAGCATGTTGATTTTGTCGTGATTGCCCGAAAAGGGGTCGAAACCTTGGGATACGCAGAGATGGAGAAAAATCTACTCCACGTATTAAAATTATCAAAGATTTACCAGGAAGGAAATGGGAGTGAAAAAGAAACTACAGTTGACTAGTTTGCTAGGACTGTCTCTATTGATTATGACAGCCTGTGCGACAAATGGGACAACTAGCGATATTACGGCAGATTCGACTGATTTTTGGAGTAAATTGGTTTACTTCTTTGCGGAAATCATTCGCTTTTTATCGTTTGATATTAGTATCGGAGTGGGAATTATTCTCTTTACAATCTTGATTCGTACAGTGCTCTTGCCAGTCTTTCAAGTGCAAATAGTGGCTTCTAGAAAAATGCAGGAAGCTCAACCTCGCATTAAGGCGCTGCGAGAACAATATCCAGGTCGTGATATGGAAAGTAGAACCAAGCTAGATCAGGAAATGCGTAAGGTCTATAAAGAGTTAGGGATCAAGCATTCATCCTCACTCTGGCCAATTTTAATACAAATGCCGGTTCTCTTGGCGCTCTTTCAAGCCTTGAGTCGAGTAGACTTTTTGAAAACAGGTCACTTTTTATGGATTAATTTGGGAGGAGTAGATACAAGTTTTGTCCTTCCAATTTTGGCAACAGTCTTTACTTTCTTGAGTAGCTGGTTATCGAATAAAGCTTTGTCTGAAAAAAGTGGAGCTACGACAGGGATGATGTATGGGATTCCAGTCTTAATCTTTATCTTTGGGGTTTATGCTCCGAGCGGAGTCGCTCTCTACTGGGCAGTGTCCAATGCTTATCAAGTCTTGCAAACCTATTTCTTGAATAATCCATTCAAGATTATCGCAGAGCGCGAGGCCGTAGTACAGGCACAAAAAGATTTGGAAAATAGAAAAAGAAAAGCCAAGAAAAAGGCTCAGAAAACGAAATAATAAGGAGGAATCTGGTAATGGTAGTATTTACAGGTTCAACTGTTGAAGAAGCAATCCAGAAAGGATTGAAAGAATTAGATATTCCAAGAATGAAGGCTCATATCAAAGTCATTTCTCGTGAGAAAAAAGGATTTCTTGGCTTATTTGGTAAAAAACCAGCCCAAGTGGATATCGATGCGATTAGTGAAACGACAGTTGTAAAAGCAAACCAACAAGCTGTAAAGGGAGTTCCAAAACAAATCAATGATTTGAATGAGCCTGTTAAAACAGTTAGTGAAGCGACCGTTGATTTGGGGCATGTTGTAGAAGCGATTAAAAAGATTGAAGAGGAAGGCCAAGGTATTTCTGATGAAGTTAAGGCTGAAATCTTAAAACATGAAAGACATGCCAGCACGATCTTAGAAGAAACTGGTCACATTGAGATTTTAAATGAATTACAACTTGAAGAAGCTGACCTCGAAGAAAAAGTAGCAACTCCTAATGTTGAAGGGCAGGCTGAACAAACTGAGAGTCAAGAACTAGAAGACTTGGGCTTGAAAGTTGAACCGAGCTTTGATATTGAACAAGTAGCTACGGAAGTAACGACTTATGTTCAAACAATTATTGATGACATGGATGTTGAGGCCACACTTTCAAATGATTATAACCGTCGTAGTATCAATTTGCAAATTGACACCAACGAACCAGGGCGTATTATCGGCTACCATGGTAAAGTCTTGAAAGCCTTGCAACTGTTGGCTCAAAATTATCTTTACAACCGCTATTCAAGAACCTTCTATATCACTATTAATGTCAATGATTATGTTGAACACCGTGCAGAAGTCTTGCAGACCTATGCGCAAAAATTGGCGACTCGTGTTTTAGAAGAAGGGCGTAGTCATCAAACAGATCCAATGTCGAATAGCGAACGCAAGATTATCCATCGTATTATTTCGCGTATGGATGGCGTGACTAGTTACTCTGAGGGTGACGAGCCAAATCGCTATGTAGTTGTAGATACAGAATAAGTAAAATCAGGGTTCTCCTGATTTTTTTGCTAGTTAGAGGAGGTTAAATGGATGTTGAATAAGATAAGAGACTATCTAGACTTTGTAGGTTTGCAGTACCGTAATCCAGATAAAGCGGGAGCAGAGCGAGAGAAGACGCTGGAATTGCGCCACAAAGGTCAAGAGGCACGAAAGGCTTTTACAGAACTGGCTAAAGCCTTTCAAGCAAGCCATCCAGAATGGCAACTTCAACAGACTAGCCAGTGGATGAATCAGGCGCAACGTTTGAGACCACACTTTTGGACTTATATACAGCGTGAGGGGAAAGTGACAGAATCTATGTTGGCCCTTCGTTTGTATGGAAGCTCTTCTGATTTTGGAGTTTCACTTGAAGTTAGTTTTATCGAGCGCAAGAAAGATGAGCAAACTTTGGAGAAACAAACCAAGGTATTAGAAGTTCCGGTTGTAGAAGGAATTTATTATCTAGCCTACTCTGATGGTCAAAGTCAAATATGGGATGCGAACGAAGAAAATCGTCAAATTTTAAGAAATAAACTATCCAATCAGGAAGTCCGAAAAGTTTTAGTTAAGACAGATGTTTCTTTTATAGAAAATCAATCATTAGATATGATTTTAGAAAAATTAGAAGAAGCTTATGAACGCTTACTTCCCTACTATCAGGCGACCAGAGGGTAGAAATCCTGAGACTTATCTAGAGTCGAATTGATTTATTGCTATTCTATGTATTTTTTCATATAATAGTAAAATAGAATGTGTAATCCAATAATCACCTCAAATAGAAAGGAAATTCTATGTCAAATCTATCTGTTAATGCAATCCGTTTCCTAGGTATTGACGCTATCAACAAAGCCAACTCAGGTCACCCAGGTGTGGTTATGGGAGCGGCTCCAATGGCTTATAGCCTCTTTACAAAACAACTTCGTATCAATCCAGCTCAACCGAACTGGATTAACCGCGACCGCTTTATTCTTTCAGCAGGTCATGGTTCAATGCTTCTTTATGCTCTTCTTCACCTTTCTGGTTTTGAAGATGTCAGCATGGATGAGATCAAGAGCTTCCGTCAATGGGGTTCAAAAACACCTGGTCACCCAGAATTTGGTCATACAGCAGGTATTGACGCTACTACTGGACCTCTAGGGCAGGGTATTTCAACTGCCACTGGTTTTGCCCAAGCAGAACGTTTCTTGGCAGCCAAATATAACCGCGAAGGCTACAATATCTTTGACCACTATACTTACGTTATTTGTGGAGACGGAGACTTGATGGAAGGTGTCTCAAGCGAGGCGGCTTCATACGCAGGCTTGCAAAAACTAGACAAGTTGGTTGTTCTTTATGATTCAAATGACATTAACTTGGATGGTGAGACAAAGGATTCCTTTACTGAAAGTGTTCGTGACCGTTACAATGCCTACGGTTGGCACACAGCCTTGGTTGAAGATGGAACAGACTTGGGAGCTATCCATGCTGCTATCGAAGCAGCTAAAGCTTCAGGTAAACCATCTTTGATTGAAGTGAAGACGGTTATTGGATATGGTTCTCCAAACAAACAAGGAACTAATGCCGTACACGGTGCTCCTCTTGGAGCAGATGAAACTGCAGCAACTCGCCAAGCTCTTGGTTGGGACTATGAACCATTTGAAATTCCAGAGCAAGTATATGCTGATTTCAAGGAAAATGTTGCAGACCGTGGCGCATCAGCTTATCAAGCTTGGGTAAAACTAGTTGCTGATTATAAAGAAGCGCATCCAGAATTGGCTGCAGAAGTAGAAGCTATCATCGATGGACGTGATCCAGTTGAAGTGACTCCAGCAGACTTCCCAGCCTTAGAAAATGGTTTCTCTCAAGCAACTCGTAATTCAAGTCAAGATGCCTTGAACGTTGTAGCTACTAAGTTGCCAACTTTCTTGGGCGGATCAGCTGACCTAGCTCACTCAAACATGACTTATATCAAGACTGACGGACTTCAAGACGATGCTAATCGCTTGAACCGTAACATTCAGTTTGGTGTTCGTGAATTTGCAATGGGAACTATCTTGAACGGGATGGCTCTTCACGGTGGACTTCGTGTATACGGTGGAACTTTCTTCGTCTTCTCTGACTATGTGAAGGCAGCTGTCCGCTTGTCAGCCTTGCAAGGACTTCCTGTGACTTATGTCTTTACCCACGATTCTATTGCAGTTGGAGAAGACGGTCCAACTCATGAACCAGTTGAACACTTAGCAGGTCTTCGTGCTATGCCAAATCTAAATGTTTTCCGCCCAGCAGATGCGCGTGAAACTCAAGCAGCTTGGTACCTTGCAGTGACAAGTGAGAAAACACCAACTGCCCTTGTCTTGACCCGTCAAAACTTGACTGTCGAAGAGGGAACAGACTTTGACAAGGTTGCAAAAGGTGCCTATGTTGTTTATGAAAATGCAGTAGACTTTGATACGATCTTGATTGCAACAGGCTCAGAGGTCAATCTTGCTGTCTCAGCTGCCAAAGAATTGGCTAGTCAAGGTGAAAAAGTTCGCGTAGTCAGCATGCCATCCACAGATGTCTTTGATAAACAAGATGCAGCATACAAGGAAGAAATTCTTCCAAATGCAGTCCGCCGTCGTGTTGCAGTCGAAATGGGTGCAACTCAAAACTGGTACAAATATGTTGGTCTCGATGGTGCCGTTCTCGGTATTGATACCTTCGGAGCCTCTGCTCCAGCACCAAAAGTATTGGCAGAATATGGTTTTACTGTAGAAAATCTTGTCAAAGTCATTCAAGACTTGAAATAATCCTAAGAATCAGAGCGCAAGCTCTGGTTTTTCTTACTAGAAAAACAAGGCACAACCTTGTAAAAGTAGCTGAAATTTGATATAGTAGTCCTATGTAAAAGACAAAGGAGAAAACAATGAATCCAAATATTACTTTTTTAATCATGCTTGTAGGTATGATGGCCTTGATGTTCTTTATGCAACGTTCTCAAAAGAAACAAGCTCAAAAGCGTATGGAAAGCTTAAATAAACTTCAAAAAGGCTATGAAGTTATTACAATCGGTGGACTTTACGGAACAGTCGATGAAGTAGATACGGAGAAGAAAACAATTATTCTTGATGTAGATGGAGTTTACTTGACTTTTGAACTAGCTGCTATCAAGACCGTATTACCACTTAAAGAAACAGCTTCACTCGAAGGTGCAATTGAAAAATAAGACGGGATCACTAACTCCCGTTTTTCTATAAAAGAAAGGAAATGGGATGAAAAAACTAGTCTTTGTCTGTCTGGGAAATATTTGTCGCAGTCCTATGGCCGAGTTTGTTATGAAATCAATGACAGATAACTACGAAATCCAAAGTCGAGCGACTTCCTCTTGGGAACATGGTAATCCGATTCATAAGGGCACTCAGGGAATTTTTCAACAGTATGAGATTCCTTATGACAAGAACAAGACATCGCTTCAGATTAGTAAGGAAGATTTTGAATCCTTTGATTACATTATCGGAATGGATGCTTCAAATGTTTCTGACTTACGTCAGATGTGTCCAGCGGACTGTCAAGATAAGATTTACTCATTCGCATCTGAAAGTGTCCCAGATCCTTGGTATACAGGAGATTTTGAGGAAACCTATGATCGCATCATAAGTGGATGTCAAAGCTGGCTAGATCGATTAGAAAATGAGAGTGACAATGGAAAAGCTTAAACAAATCTATGAGAAGTATAGAGTTTACCTAACTCGCCCTAGGTTAGAGTTCATTGCAGTAGTCGTAATTGCACTCTGTGCCCTTTCAGTATTTCTACTAAATACACCTAAAAAGGGTGTCCTGACACTTGATGGTGGAGCTCTTGTTTATGATGGTACCCTGGTACGAGGGAAAATGAATGGTCAAGGAACCATGACCTTTGAAAATGGGGACCAATATACAGGTGATTTCAGTAATGGATCCTTTAATGGAAAAGGAACTTTCCAATCAAAAGATGGCTGGAAATACGAGGGTGATTTTGTAAATGGCCAGGCTGAAGGTCAAGGAAAGTTGACGACAGAGCAAGAAGTTGTCTATGAAGGGACCTTTAAACAAGGCGTTTTCCAACAAAAACAGTAGTCTCCAGATGAGGAGGCTATTTTTAAAAGCACAAAAGAAAGCGCTTTCTGCGCGCAACTTCGATAAATAGCTATCAATTAGAAAAAACTTTGTGAAATAAAAAATATTTTTCATAATTTCACAATCAGCCGGTCAAAACTCTATTAGACTTCCTGCGAAACAAAATATGGTACAATAGTTCTATGAATTATGAAGCAAGCAAACAATTAACTGATGTACGA
>NZ_SPGF01000051.1 GCF_005844455.1 Streptococcus mitis
ATTATTCGATCGAATCGAAAATATCCAAGAAAGATAAAGGCCCAATCGGTAGTTGATTTCATCTATAGAGTAACATAAATCTCAAAAAATAGGGTGAAAAAACCTTTATTTGTCATGCAAAAAAATAGAAGATGTGATAGAGAATCACTTTGATGTTCTCAATCACACCTCCTATTCAAGTAGTTAGATCACTAACTTAATGACATTGCCCAAATACAGAATTGTATTTGAATTTCTTAACTTAATGACATTGACTTTCCCTTCTTCTTTATTTAAAATAGTACAAAACTAGGAAAAGGAAAAAATCATGACAAAAATAATTCTTGTTACAGGTGGAGCTGGCTATATTGGCTCCCATACCGTTAAAGCTCTTTTAAATGCTGGCTATCAGGTCCATGTCCTAGATAATCTCTCTACAGGAAATCGTGCAGCTGTGGATAGTCGTGCTAGCTTTAAACAACTGGATGTTTATGATGCTAGTGCCTTAAAAACTTACTTGGAAGAAAATAAGATTGATGCTGTTCTTCATTGTGCAGGTGAAATTGTTGTGAGCGAAAGTATTGAAAATCCAAGCAAATACTTCACTGCCAATGTTGCTGGTATGAACCAAGTTCTCAAAGTCTTATCTGAAGTTGGCATTCAAAAAATCATGTTCTCTTCAACCGCTTCTCTCTATGGCAATAACTGTATTGACAAGCCAGCGACTGAAGACACCCTTCTCGACCCTGTCAACCCTTATGCAGAGACCAAACTGATGGGTGAACGAATGATTTACTGGATGGCCAATAGCTACGACTGGAAATACGTCATTTTCCGTTACTTTAATGTAGCTGGGGCTGAAATGGATGCTTCAAACGGTCTGCGAGTAAAAAATCCAACTCACATCATTCCTAACATCAACAAGACTGCATTGGGACAAAATGATAGCCTCAAAATATTTGGAGATGACTACGATACACGTGACGGTTCATGTATTCGGGATTACATTCATGTCTTGGACCTTGCACAGGCCCACGTTAAAGGGATGAATTACCTCTTTCAAGAAGACAGTTCTTCTCAAATCTTTAACTTAGGAACTGAGAAAGGTTATACCGTCAAAGAAATCTTTAAAACTGCTGAAGAACTACTAAACCAAAAAATTCCACACGAAATTGTTGCTCGTCGTGCAGGTGATCCGGCTAGCGTCCTAGCAGACGCATCAAAAGCTAAACAATATCTTGATTGGCAGGCTAGCTACTCCCTCGAAGATATTATTTTATCAGATTATCACTGGCGTGTGAAAGAGGGTAAAAACATTTTGGAATAAAACAAGGAGAAAGTCCTAGTGCTTTCTCCTTGTTTTATTCATTAAATTGTCAGAAAATTTATTGACAGATTAAAGAAATCGTGTTACAGTAATATCCGCAGGTATCTTTCGATACCAAATCTACATGAAAGGATTGGGTATGAAACTTTCTCATTATTTAACTGGCTTACTTCTACTCCTGGTCTTTCTCTCCATTACCCTTGGAACCAGTGATTTTTCTTGGGAAAAATTCTTTGCTTTTGACCAACAGACTTGGCTTCTCTTTCAAGAGTCGCGTCTTCCAAGGACCATCAGTATTCTCCTTGCAGCCTCCAGTATGAGCATGGCAGGACTCCTCATGCAGACCATTACTCAAAATCAGTTTGCTGCTCCGAGTACAGTCGGAACGACAGAAGCCGCCAAACTGGGAATGGTGTTGAGCCTCTTTGTCTTTCCGTCTGCGAGTCTGACCCAAAAGATGCTCTTTGCTTTTGTTTCCTCCATCTTATTTACCCTCTTCTTTCTGGCCTTTATGACCATTTTTACTATAAAGGAAAGGTGGATGCTGCCCTTGATTGGGATCATTTATAGTGGGATTATCGGTTCTGTGACAGAAGTTATCGCCTATCGTTTCAATCTGGTTCAGAGTATGACCGCTTGGACCCAGGGGTCCTTCTCCATGATTCAGACCCATCAGTATGAGTGGCTCTTCTTAGGCCTCATTATCCTGATTGCCGTTTGGAAATTATCCCAAACCTTTACCATCATGAATCTGGGTAAGGAAACCAGTGAGAGTTTGGGGATTTCTTACTCCCTACTTGAAAAACTGGCCCTCTTTCTGGTTGCGCTAACGACAAGCGTCACCATGATTACCGTGGGTGGCTTACCATTTCTCGGGGTCATCGTTCCCAATCTTGTTCGCAAGCGCTATGGAGATAATCTGAGTCAAACCAAACTTATGGTCGTACTGGTCGGTGCCAATCTGGTTCTGACCTGCGACATCCTCTCTCGAGTCTTGATCCGACCCTATGAGCTATCTGTCAGTCTCCTATTAGGAATCATCGGTAGCCTTGTCTTTATCCTACTTCTCTGGAGAGGGGGACGAAAAGATGCCGTCTAAAAGCAAACATACCAAGCTCTTCTGGCTTCTCATTATTCTGGCCATCGGAGCTTGTCTTCTCTACTTTTGGCCCATCACCCATCTATCCACCTTTGCTTGGAAGTTGCGTTCACAAAAGATAGTTGTTTATCTCTTGGTAGCAATCGCGACAGGAATTTCGACCATTAGTTTTCAAACCCTGACGGAAAATCGCTTCCTGACACCTAGTATTTTAGGAATCGAATCCTTCTATGTCCTATTACAAACCCTGCTACTAGTTTTTGAAAGCAAATTTCTTCAACTTGGGAAGTCTCCTATCTTAGAATTTCTAGTCTTGCTTCTGCTCCAATCCCTCTTCTTTCTCGCCTTACAAGGCTACTTGAAGACACTGATGAAGCAAGACCTAGTCTTCATTCTGCTGATCTGTCTAGCGCTCGGAAGTCTCTTTCGAAATATCAGTACCTTCCTTCAGGTCCTGATGGATCCAAATGAATACGATAAACTGCAGAACAGTCTCTTTGCTTCCTTTCAACATCTCAACACTTCCATCCTAGCCCTCGGTTCTCTGATCATCCTCGCTTTGACAATCGTTTTCTTTCGAAAAGCAGTCATTCTGGATGTCTTGCACCTGCAAAGAGAAACGGCTCAGATACTGGGACTCGATGTTGAAAAAGAACAGAGAGAACTCCTCTGGGGCATCGTGCTCTTGACCTCAACAGCCACTGCCTTGGTAGGGCCTATGGCCTTCTTCGGCTTTATGCTAGCCAATCTCACTTACCTGATTGTCAAAGATTATCGGCACAAGTTGCTCTTTATCGTAGCCATTCTAATTGGATTTATTAGCTTAACCTTGGGGCAAGCCCTCATCGAACGAGTCTTTGCGCTGGAAATTCGCATCAGCATGATCATCGAGAGTGTGGGTGGTTTCTTATTCTTTATCTTACTTTACAGGAGGGCCCGTCGGTGAAACTGGAAAACATTGACAAATCCATTCAAAAACAGGATATTTTGCAAGGTATTACGCTTGAAGTCAGTCCTCAGAAACTGACAGCCTTCATTGGTCCAAATGGTGCTGGAAAATCGACTCTCCTCTCCATCATGAGCAGACTGACCAAGAAAGATCAGGGGATTCTTAGTATCAAAGGTCGTGAAATAGAGAGCTGGAATTCGCAAGAACTAGCCAAAGAACTGACTATCCTAAAGCAGAAAATCAATTACCAAGCCAAATTGACGGTTGAAGAACTGGTCAGTTTTGGACGTTTTCCCTACAGCCGAGGTAGACTTAGACCAGAAGACTGGGAAAAAATCCGAGAAACTCTGGACTATCTGGAACTGACCAACTTAAAAGACCGCTACATCGATAGCCTATCTGGGGGCCAGCTCCAACGTGTCTTTATCGCTATGGTACTGGCCCAGGATACAGACTTTATATTGCTAGACGAACCACTCAACAATCTCGATATCAAGCAAAGCGTCAGCATGATGCAGATTCTTCGACGACTGGTGGAGGAACTCGGCAAGACCATTATCATCGTTCTCCACGATATTAACATGGCCAGCCAGTATGCGGATGAAATTGTCGCCTTCAAGGACGGTCAAGTCTTTAGCAAGGGAAGAACCGATCAAATCATGCAGGCTGACCTACTCAGTCAACTCTATGAGATTCCCATCACGCTGGCGGATATCAATGGTAAAAAGATCTGTATCTATAGCTAGCTATTCTGAACTCGAGTTAGAGAACCCTCAGTCTCTTAGCTAACAAGCCTATCTAAGAGACTCCCTACATCGTTATCACATTTTAAAAAGGAGAAATCATGAAAACATCCCTTAAACTTTATCTCACTGCCCTAGTGGCTAGCTTCTTGCTTCTACTTGGTGCATGTAGTACAAATACAAACTCAAGCACTAGCCAGACAGAGACAAGTAGCTCTGCTCCAACAGAGGTAACCATTAAAAGTTCACTGGACGAGGTCAAACTTTCAAAGGTTCCTGAAAAGATTGTGACCTTTGACCTCGGTGCTGCGGATACTATTCGTGCTATAGGGTTTGAAAAAAATATCGTCGGAATGCCTACAAAAACCGTTCCAACCTATCTCAAAGATCTATCTGAAAAAGTTAAAAATGTTGGTTCTATGAAAGAGCCTGATTTAGAAGCCGTTGCTGCTCTTGAACCGGATTTGATTATCGCTTCTCCACGTACCCAAAAATTCGTAGACAAGTTCAAAGAAATTGCTCCGACTGTTCTCTTCCAAGCAAGCAAAGACGACTACTGGACTTCTACCAAGGCTAATATCGAATCCTTAGCAAGTGCCTTCGGCGAAACTGGTACACAGAAAGCTAAGGAAGAATTGGCCAAGCTAGACAAGAGCATCCAAGAAGTCGCTACTAAAAATGAAAGTTCTGACAAAAAAGCCCTTGCTATCCTTCTCAATGAAGGAAAAATGGCTGCCTTTGGTGCCCAATCTCGTTTCTCTTTCTTGTACCAAACCTTGAAATTCAAGCCAACTGATACAAAATTTGAAGATTCTCGCCACGGACAAGAAGTCAGCTTTGAAAGTGTCAAAGAAATCAATCCCGACATCCTCTTTGTCATCAACCGCACCCTTGCCATCGGTGGCGACAATTCTAGCAACGATGGCGTCCTAGAAAATGCCCTCATCGCTGAAACTCCTGCCGCTAAAAATGGTAAAATTATCCAACTCACACCAGACCTCTGGTATCTAAGTGGAGGCGGTCTTGAATCAACAAAAATCATGATTGAAGACGCACAAAAAGCCTTGAAATAAGCTACTTCAAACTCAATTTAAGTAAAATTTTGACATTCTAAAACACATCCTATCAAGCTTTCTAAAACCTGATAGGATGTGTTTTTATCATTTTGAAACCTTTTACCCAACCTCATTCCCCTTCTTGATTCCGTTTGAGGGAAAAATGGTCTGGGACGGGGTCCTTGCCTGTTTTCGACCGGGGATGGCAACGTAAAATCCGAGACAAGCCCATCAAGACACCCTTAAAGCCATGTTTTTCAATAGCCTGAATCATATAGTTGGAACAAGTAGGCTCAAAGCGACAAGAAGGTGGAAAGGCTGGCGAGATAAAACGTTGGTAAAAGCGCACAGGCGCTATCAAAATTCGTTTCATTATTTCTTGCTTACAGCCATGGTGTGTAGTTGGCTGATTTCTTTTTTATTAAGACGACGGGATTCACCTGGACGGAGGCCTGTCAAGTCTAGATGTCCAAAACGTGTACGAGACAGTTTATCTACTTGGAGACCGACAGCTTCAAACATTTTTTTAACCTGATGGTTACGCCCTTCGTGGATGGTCAACTGTACCACAGAGCGATTTTTAACTGGATCCACTTTGAGAATTTCATAAACAGCTGGCTTGGTTTTCTTACCATCAATCTCAAGACCTCGGGTCAAGGGGCGTAGATTATCCTTATTGGCCACGCCTTTAACACGCGCGACATAGACCTTGTCAATCTCATTACGGGGGTGAATCATTTCATCCGTAAAATCCCCATCATTGGTCAAAATCAAAACACCTGATGTATCCCAGTCCAAACGTCCAACTGGGTAGATACGCTCTTTCACGTTGGGCAAGAGGTCGACAACCGTCTTGCGGCCCTTATCATCTGTCACACTGGAAATGACACCGCGTGGTTTGTTAAGCAGATAATAGACCTTTTCTTCGTTGTAGATAGGCTGGCCTTCAACTTCGACCTTATCGTCTGACTTGATAGTGGTTGCGAGGTCACGTACCACTTGGCCGTTAACCGTCACCAAGCCTTGCTTGATCAGTTCTTCTGCTTTTCTCCTACTGGCCACACCTGCGTGGGCAATATACTTATTGATTCTCATCTTCTTCTATCCTTTCACCAAATAATTGGCTTTCTTGGGCTTGAATTTCAAGCTCATCAATCACTGGTAATTCTTCCAAATGGTTAATTCCCATGTAATCTAGGAAATAATCCGTAGTCACATAGAGGTTAGGGCGCCCCAACACTTCTTTTTTCCCGTCTTCTTTAATCAAGTCAAAGGCCTGCAACTTTGCCAAGGCCCCACTCGAGTTGACCCCACGAATAGCATCAATTTCGATCCGCGTAATAGGCTGCTTGTAAGCAATGATGGACAAGGTCTCAAGGGCAGCCCGAGACAAGCTCTGGTTAATAGGCGCCTTGGAATATTCCTTCAAAACCTCTGAAAACTGAGGCTTGGTCACCAATCTATAAGCCCCACTTGTCTCAATCAGAGCCAAACTGGAATCTGGGTCATTTTCATACTTCTGGACTAACTTTTCTATACTCTGTTGGATGCCTGTCGGTGGCAGAGAGAGGAGTTCAGCTAACTGGCGGACCCTAATCCCATCTTCACCCGCTACAAACAAGAGCGCTTCTATTTTTGCTAAAGTACTCATCTTTCCTCTCTATCAAGTCTAGCTTTGGGCCACTTGACTTTCTTCCTTCTTTTCCATGAGATAGATATCTCCGAAACTCTCCTCTTGCAAGAGGATTAGCTCCTGGGTTTTGATTAACTCTAGGGTTGCCAAAAAGAGGGTGATGACCTCTTGGAGATTCTGGGCTTCCTTGAACAAATCCTGCAAGCGCAACTGGGCTCGTCCAGTCAAGGACTCTTTTACGATGACCATCATGTCCTCAATCTTATACTCATCCCGCAAGATAGTCGTGTGATTCTGTGCAAACTCCTCTTTTTTCTTAGCTAGGATATTTGAAAAAGCCAAAAAAAGATCAATGGTCGTCTTGTCATGCACAAGCTCGGCATCTTCGTAAATCAACTCTGTCGGCGCTTTGGAATAGTACTGGGCCCGTTCTTGGTGCTTGGCTTCCAAGTGCTCCCCCAAGAGCTTGAACTTACGGTATTCTTCGATTTGAGAGAGAAGATCCTGCTCTAGGTCATCTTCCAAATCTGTCACTTCCGCTACCTTTGGCAAGAGCTTGCGGCTCTTAATCAACATGAGCTGACTGGCCATGACCATATACTCTCCCGTCACTTCCAGACGCATGGCCTGCAGGGTTGAGACATAGGCTAGATACTGTTCGATAACTTCTGTGATGGGCACATCGTAGATATCCATCTGGTACTTAGAGACCAAGTGCAAAAGCAGGTCCAGCGGTCCTTCAAAATCTTTTAATTTAATATCCATTATCTATATTTTTCTAAGGTCAGGACTGTTTTTAATCCTAATTTTTTTGTAATTTCGTACAAATCGACCTTCTTTTCTATTTGTCTTAAAATGAACTGTTCCCGCAAGGATTGGGCTGATAAGGTTGGGAAACCTTTCTCCTTAACAAAGGACTCCAGCTGACGGAATGCCCACTGACGAGAATAAGCTTTCCCTGCCCTTTCAAAAAGATAGGTCTGCCCCATCAAGGGTTCCAATTCTGAAAGCAAGGCTGTGGGAATGGTGACAATCCTCTGTTGGGAAGCCTTGCTAATTCGCAGCACCTGAAAATCCAGATTGATATCCGCAACCTTGAGAGCTAAAATCTCACTTGGTAACAAACCCATCTCCAAAATCAGGAGCGCCAGCAAGCGACCCTCTGGATAGTCGTTTTCCTGCCAAAAAGAGTCTAGGTCTAAGAGTTCTGGCTTCTCAGTCTTCTTTTCAGACTGTTTGGCTAATTCCAAGCGATAAAAGCTGTCCACCTCTCCTTTTTGATAGAGAAAGTAGAGAAATTGGTTACAGGCCGAAATCTTTCGTTTCTGGGCACTGATTTTCAGACTGGCTAGCTGGACTTGGTAAATCTTGAGACTGGTCTCCGAAATTCGCTCACCCACAATGTCTAAAAATTGCTCCAAATCATACTTATAAGATTGCTTAGAATTGGCAGATAAGCCTTGTTTTTCCTCTAAAAAGGCTGAAATCCTATCTCTCATCTGCATCGAATCTCATAATCCTTACTAAAGTCATGCAAGAGGGCATTGACTGCCTTGAGGATAGATTTGCGCGTGATAATCCCTTGGAAAATCCCCTCTGCGTCCACAACCGGCAAGAAAGACTCATCTACCAGTTTGTGCAAGACCTCCGTAATGGTAAAATCAGGCGAAACAACCGCTACGTCCCTTTTCGTCATGTGGACAATGTCCGTATCCGCCATGATTTCTGAGCTCAAGTCATGCTCCATCTGATAAGCCATAATATCTCTGAGCCCAATAGTCCCAACAAACTGTTTTTCATCTGTTACAACAGGAACACGGGTATAGGTCATCTGACTGAGCAAGAGGGTCGCATGATCCGCATTATGGGTATCAATCAACACAGCTAGATTTTCAGCAAGGGTCAAAAAAGTTTCCTCTTGCCCTAGCAAGAAAGTCTCAAACTCCTTGGCAATCATCTGCTAAACTCCTTGGACAGGCCTGGATACACCTCGTGGTCTCGTGTCAAAAAATCCACTTTGAAATAGCTATCATCAATCTCCACACGAGCATAGAGACATTCTCTGATGGTACCTCGTGGTTGGCTGATAGAACCTGGATTTAGAAAGAGGGTTTTGCCCTCCATCCAAGCGCTTGGCACATGCAAGTGACCATAGAGGCAGATATCGGCTTCTTCTTCCTGAGCCCAGTAGTCCAACTTTTGAAAGTTGAAATTGATGTCAAGCAAGTGACCATGGGTTTGGATAATCTTGGTCGAACCAAGCTCAGTCACCAAACGTTCTGGGTAGCCTGCATAGAAGTCCATATTCCCTTTAACAACACGGATTCCCTCCCAAAGTGGAGAATCAGGACGCAGTTCAGAATCTCCGTTATGAAAAACGGCGTCAACTTTGCCCACATAGCGATCACGGATTTCTTCCACAATCAAGCTATCGCCATGGGAATCGCTCATTACAATGATGGTTTGCTTTGCCATGATGGAAATACCTCCAAAAGTTTCTTAACGGCTAAGGCACGGTGAGATTGGCTATTTTTTTCTTCAAGGGTTAATTCAGCTGATGATTTGCCTGTCTCTCCCACAAGGAAAAGAGGATCATAGCCAAATCCATTTTCACCCTTAGGTGCAAAGTTAATGTAGCCAGGCCAGTCTGCTTCGACAACCAAGCTTTCCTTGTTTGGGCTGGCTACGACTAGGGTTGTATGGAATTGAGCCGAGCGGTCCTTGAGTTCAAAGACCATGGCCAATTCGTGCAAGAGTTTAGCATTGTTTTCACGGTCAGTTGCTTCTACACCTGCAAAACGAGCTGACCAGACGCCTGGCAAGCCACCAAGGACATCAACTTTCAGTCCAGAATCATCTGCCAAAACCATCTTGCCCGTTAATTGGGAAATGGTTTCTGCCTTGAGGCGGGCATTTTCTTCAAAGGTCATACCTGTTTCTGCTACTTCAGGTAGGTCAGGATAGTCATTGAGATTTTCCACATCGTAGCCTAACTTGTCAAAGATAGCTCGGAATTCCTTGGTCTTACCTTCATTACGAGTCGCAATTAACAGGGTTTCTCTGACCTTGTTTGTCTTAAAGAAATCATGAACATTGACCCCTTCTTTGGGCAATTCCACATACAAGAGTTGGCCATTTTCAACCAAGAGCAAAGCCCCTTGACGTTGGATGACTTCTAGATTGCGACCTGCTTCTTGGTTTAGTATCTCTACCACAAAGGACAATAAACGATAGAGAGAACCATAGCGTAAAACAGTAACTGAAATCGGGAAACCTCGTTCCTCGTCTCGAAAGATTTTGGCCAATTCAACCAGAGGGAAATCCAAGTCTTCATCAATCAACGTCCGGATGCCACCAAAAATAGCATAGGACCCGACATACCAGTCCTGGTCATCCTTGTATTCATAAATTTTATTTGTCATAATTCTACATGCTCCACATGAATTTCTTTTTCCAGCCATTCTTCACCAATTTGTGCAAAACTTTGGCTACTGGCTGTTGTGTAAAAACGGTGATGGAGTGGTCCAGCATCGCGACCACGATTGATTTCAAAATAATTAAGTAAGACTGAAATGTCCCGTACACACTCTGCCCCACTATCGATGAGCTGAACCTTTGGTCCCATGACATTTTGGATGATAGGGCGAAGGAGTGGATAATGTGTACAGCCCAAAATCAGGCTATCCACTTTTCCAACCAAGGGACGCAGGGTTTCATAGACCACTTTCTTGGTGACACTGGTTGACAGGGCACCTGACTCCACCAAGGGAGCAAACTTGGGACAAGCCAAACTCTCCACCTGTAAGTCTGGATCCAGATCATGGATTTTCTGACGGTAGATGTCTGATTGGACCGTCATCGGCGTTCCAATCACTCCGATTTTCCCACCTTGGCTGGACTTGATGGCTGCCGAAGCTCCTGGCAAAATCACACCCAAGACCGGAATATCTAGTTGAGCCTTGATTTCTTCCCAGACAACCGCAGTCGCAGTGTTACAAGCAATGACAATCATCTTGACATCCTTGGTCAAGAGAAAGTTGACCAACTGCCAAGTATATTCACGAATTTGCTCAGCAGGACGGGGACCATAGGGCGCCCGCGCCGAATCTCCAATATAGACGATTTCTTCATGGGGAAGCTGGCGCATGAGCTCACGCACAACGGTCAAGCCCCCGACACCCGAATCCAAAAAACCAATTGGTCGATTATCCATACAGTCTTCTTTCTAGTATTTTTCTGATTGATAGTTCATTATGATTACTTGTCTTTAAGAACTGAAGAACAGCCTCATCAACAACTATCTCTCTTAATCATAATCAAATATCAATAGAATGCAAGGAAAAAGTCTTATCCCTAAACCATAGCCAACATAGTGAGAAGTCTGGAACTTTCATCCCAGACTTTTCCTTATTTATTTTTTCTTTTTATTGTTAGCAAGGGCTGCTTTTTGTTGGCGGATGATTTGGTGGTAAACTTGTTGTACCTTGGCTTCGCTTGGTTTTTGACCATTTGCACTCAAAAGAGTACGAACTGCTTCAGCATTCAAACGTGGGTTGTCAGCGAATTCTTTTTCAATTTGCTTACGAACCAAGTACATTCCTCCAAGAGCTCCTCCTAGAAAAGCTAGCACAATCAAGACAATTGCTAATAGTAAATCCATCATTTTTCTCCTGTTTCTTTTTGGGTCTCTTTCATTATACCACAATCTAGCCACCCTGACCAGTTTGTTCTACACTTTCAGGGATGGAATAGACAGCAAAAAGAACCCTGCTTTTCTGCAAAAGAGGGCGCCAACGACCGAGACAAGATTCTCATGGATATTGGCAAAGACCCTTATGTCGTTTCGATTAAATCAAAAGTCTGCCTCCAAGACGGGCGCCAGTTTCAATTCACCGAAAGCCGCCATAAACTCGAAAAATTCAGATTTGTCGATTTTGCAAAACGTAAGAAATAAAAGACTGAAACACTAGATTTCAGCCTTTTTCTTTATCCCAAAACCAATTCATCACTGACCAGACTTTGGCCACTATTTTTCTGGAAGAGATGCATGAGGTCTTCAACTGTCAGATGCTTTTTCTCTTCTCCTTTGACATCCACTACTATCTTGCCTTGATAGAGCATAATGAGACGATTTCCGTACTCAATCGCATGGTTCATATCGTGGGTAATCATCAGAGTAGTCAACTGATGGTGCTCCACAATCTTTTGCGTCAAGTCCATCACCATTTGACTAGTTTTCGGGTCAAGTGCCGCAGTGTGTTCATCCAACAACAAGAGCTTAGGTTTCACCAAGGCTGCCATGACCAGGGTCAAGGCCTGTCTCTGTCCTCCTGAAAGGTATTGAGTATCCACTTTCAAGCGATTTTCAAGGCCGATATTCAACTCTTTCAAGGCCTCTTGGAACTGGATTCTATCCTTCTCCTTCACGCCCCAACCAAGTCCTCTCTTTTGCCCACGTCTTAAGGCAATAGCCATATTCTCCTCAATCGTCAAACGAGAAGCTGTCCCCATCTTAGGATCTTGAAAAACACGGGCAATATCCTTGGCTCTCTTTCGTACACTCAGATTTTTAATGGATTTCCCTTCCAATAAAAGGTCCCCTTCGTCCACAGATAGATTTCCAGCCAAGATATTCATCAAAGTGGATTTCCCTGCGCCATTTCCACCAATCACAGAGATAAAATCTCCCTCTTCAACCTCTAAATCTAATCCTTTGAGGACATGGTTTTCATTGACCGTCCCTGCTTCAAATGTCTTGTGAATATTTTCAAGTGTTAACAAACTTGCCATAACTTTCTCCTCCTATTCATTTCTCAGTTTCAAACCACGAATCTTTAATCTCTTTTGCAACTCTGGTGCAAATAAAACTAAGGCTAACAAGATCGCATTAAAGAGACGAACCAGGTTTTGATCTAGATTTGGAATTTCATAGATATTTAAAATAATCAAACGGTAAACAATAGCACCGATTCCGATAGATAACAAGCGACCTCCAATGGTTAAGTCGTGTATCAATACTTCTGCAATAATGACTGCACTCAAACCAACAACGATGGTTCCTGTCCCAGAAGTCACATCTGAAAATCCATCATTTTGGGCAAATAAGGAACCACATAGGGCAATCAATCCGTTTGAAATCATATAACCAACAATCTTCATGGTGTCTACATTGACCCCATTGGCCTCACTCATCGGAATATTGTCCCCAGTTGAACGCAAGACCAAGCCAATCTCCGTTTTCATCAAAAGAGTCAAAACTAGACAAACAAGTAAGAGACAGACCAAACTGAATGAGAAAACAGCTTCTTCATTTGTCAGCCCCAAGCTCGCCAATTGTTTAAAGACAGTTGAAGAATCTCCCAAAGAAAGATTGGGCACACTTCCCATGATTTTAATATTGATTGAATAAAGCCCTGTCAAGGTCACAATCCCTGTCAAGAGAGCTGGGATTTTCATCTTGGTGTGAAGCATACCTGACACAAGACCAGCAATCATACCTGCCAGCAAAGCAAGTAAAGTCGCGATCCAAGGATTTGTCCCTGCCTGTATCTGCGATACGACGACAGCTGCCCCCAAAGGAAAGGCTCCTTCAGCAGTCATATCAGCAATATCCAAAATACGGAAAGTCAAGTAAACTCCAATGGCCATAATCGACCATAACAAACCTTCTGATAAACTAGATAATACAAAACTCATCTTAAACCTCCTATTCCTTGCTTTCTAACTTACTAATATCAATTCCTAGTGCATCTGCCATTTCTTTATTGGTATACAATTCCAATTTTTCAGGCAACTCAACTGCTATATTTTCTGGCTTCTCACCTTTTAAGACACGAATCAACATACGAGCTGTCTGCCGTCCCAATTCTTCATAATTGGTACCGTAGTTATACAAGCCACCAACCGCAATCATTTCTGTTGAACCACCAAATACTGGAACCTTGTGTTTAATAGAAACCTGCTTAACTGTTTCCATGGTTGACGAAATGATATTGTCCGTTGGTACAAAAACCATATCCACTTCTGCCATCAAGCTCTCTGCTGCCGACTTGACGTTGTTACTGTCCAAGATTGTTTTTTCAACAACGCTAAAGCCTTTTTCTTCCAGAAGACGCTTAGCTTCATCCTTTTGGACAACTGAATTTGGCTCGCTCTGAGTATAGAGAATTCCAATTGTTTTAGCCTTTGGCAACACTTTCTTTATCAAATTGATTTGGGTTGAAATGGCATCTGATGACTGGTCGCTTGTCCCAGTTACATTGCCCCCAGGATGTTCTCTTGACTCAACCAATTTAGCACTAACAGGGTCTGTTATAGCTGAAAAGATAACCGGTGTCGTTTGTGTTGTATTGGCCAAGCTCTGAGCAGAAGGCGTTGCAATGGCTAGAACGACATCACTAGATTCTGCTAGTTGCTGGGAAATCGTTTTTAGATTTCTTTGTTCTCCCTGTGCATTTTGCAAATCAATCTCGATATTTTTCCCTTCCACATAGCCTTGTTTGGCCAGCTCATCCACAAAACCTTCTCTAGTAGCGTCTAAGGACTGGTGGGTAATAAATTGCGAAATACCGATACGAAAAACATCTTTTTTCTTGTCTGCCTTCAACTGATGCAAACTGATCAGAGAGATCAAGAGGATCCCCACTACCAAGAGGGAGGCTAGTAATTTTCGAACAACTTTCATAATGAAACTCCTTCTCAGAAAAGATAAAACAAAAAACCGCCTAGATAATATCTAAACGGATGCTTGAAATAATCTAACAAGTTATAACTTAGCTAGTCCATTTAGATATTCATCTATATGGACCACAATCAAAAATCTTAGCCACATAGATACAAACAAATTGCTTGAACTGTTTGCATCCATGGTAACATGTCTACAAACACTATCTAAAGTAGCTAAAGTAAAAGTTTTGATTCATTGTTACAGCTTGTCTTTTATTCATTTCTTTTTCTGCTTTCTTTTTTGATGTTTCCTATCTTACCACCTTTTTCATCAGCTGTCAAGAATATTTCAGAATTTTTTAAATTTTTTCGAAAATGAAAGTTCTATAATGAAGTTAGCCACCCAGCCCTCCTAAAAATTAGATGGTTCAACTGGCTTATGGCTAGTACTCGATTTCATTTGATAAGAGGCTTGATGCTGTTAGGCTGGTGAGCCAAGGCTAAGACTAGCCTTGGTTTAGCTAACGAAACAGCTTCAAGGGTTCCTCTTGCCAAATGAAAGCTAATTCTAGGCATAAGAAAACACCTCTGTGTTATACTTGTTGTTCAACCGAAAACACAAGAAAGGCACAGAGATGAAAGA
>NZ_SPGF01000052.1 GCF_005844455.1 Streptococcus mitis
TGTTTTGTTCTTATTTTAATTATAAACCATGACATAAGAAAACGAGCATCTCTAACTACGGAAATGCTCGTTTTTTTGATAGTTAGAAGTGGGTTTTTGCCCAGCCTCTTCTTATGCCTAGAATTAGCTTTCATTTGGCAAGAGGAACCCTTGAAGCTGTTTCGTTAGCTAAACCAAGGCTAGTCTTAGCCTTGGCTCACCAGCCTAACAGCATCAAGCCTCTTATCAAATGAAATCGAGTACTAGCTATAAGCCAGTTGAACCATCTAATTTTTAGGAGGGCTGGGTGGCTAACTTCATTATAGAACTTTCATTTGCTACAAAAATTTTAGAAAAAAGTGTATTTTTTTGTAAAAGGCTTTACAAAAAAAAATAAAGTGGTATAATTAAATCATAGAAGGTGCAAACGTTTTCGTAAAACATTTGCCTAAATAAAAATAAAGGAGATTTGAATGATGAAAGATACATTCAAAAATGTCTTGTCTTTCGAATTTTGGCAAAAATTCGGTAAGGCTTTGATGGTGGTTATCGCGGTTATGCCGGCTGCTGGTTTGATGATTTCAATCGGTAAGTCTATCGTGATGATTAACCCAACCTTTGCACCACTTGTGATCACAGGTGGAATTCTTGAGCAAATCGGTTGGGGGGTTATCGGTAACCTTCACATTTTGTTTGCCCTAGCCATTGGAGGAAGCTGGGCTAAAGAACGTGCTGGTGGTGCTTTCGCCGCTGGTCTTGCCTTCATCTTGATTAACCGTATCACTGGTACAATCTTTGGTGTATCAGGAGATATGTTGAAAAATCCAGATGCTATGGTAACTACTCTCTTTGGTGGTTCAATCAAAGTTGCTGATTACTTTATCAGTGTTCTTGAAGCTCCAGCCTTGAACATGGGTGTATTCGTAGGGATTATCTCAGGTTTTGTAGGGGCAACTGCTTACAACAAATACTACAACTTCCGTAAACTTCCTGATGCACTTTCATTCTTCAACGGGAAACGTTTCGTACCATTTGTAGTTATTCTTCGTTCAGCAATCGCTGCAATTCTACTTGCTGCCTTCTGGCCAGTAGTTCAAACAGGTATCAATAGCTTTGGTATCTGGATTGCCAACTCACAAGAAACTGCACCAATCCTTGCACCATTCTTGTATGGTACTTTGGAACGTTTGCTCTTGCCATTTGGTCTTCACCATATGTTGACTATCCCAGTGAACTACACAGCTCTTGGTGGTACTTATGACATTTTAACTGGTGCAGCTAAAGGTACTCAAGTATTTGGTCAAGACCCACTATGGCTTGCATGGGTAACAGACCTTGTAAACCTTAAAGGTACTGATGCAACTCAATACCAACACTTGTTAGATACAGTACATCCAGCTCGTTTCAAAGTTGGACAAATGATCGGTTCATTCGGTATCTTGATGGGTGTGATTGTGGCTATCTACCGTAATGTTGATGCTGACAAAAAACACAAATACAAAGGTATGATGATTGCGACAGCTCTTGCAACATTCTTGACAGGGGTTACTGAACCAATCGAATACATGTTCATGTTCATCGCAACACCTATGTATCTTGTTTACTCACTTGTTCAAGGTGCTGCCTTCGCTATGGCTGACGTTGTAAACCTACGTATGCACTCGTTCGGTTCAATCGAATTCTTGACTCGTACACCTATTGCAATCAGTGCTGGTATCGGTATGGATATCGTTAACTTCGTTTGGGTAACTGTTCTCTTTGCCGTAATCATGTACTTTATTGCAAACTTCATGATTCAAAAATTCAACTACGCAACTCCAGGGCGTAACGGAAACTACGAAACTGCTGAAGGTTCAGAAGAAGCTAGCAGTGAAGTGAAAGTTGCAGCAGGTTCTCAAGCTGTAAACATTATTAACCTTCTTGGTGGACGTGCAAACATCGTTGATGTTGACGCATGTATGACTCGTCTTCGTGTAACTGTTAAAGATGCAGATAAAGTAGGAAATGCAGAGCAATGGAAAGCAGAAGGAGCTATGGGTCTTGTCATGAAAGGAGAAGGAGTTCAAGCTATCTACGGACCAAAAGCTGACGTATTGAAATCTGATATCCAAGATATCCTTGATTCAGGTGAAATCATTCCTGAAACTCTTCCAAGTAAAATGACAGAAGCACAACAAAACACTGTTCACTTCAAAGGTCTTACTGAGGAAGTTTACTCAGTAGCAGATGGTCAAGTTGTTGCTTTGGAACAAGTAAAAGATCCAGTATTTGCTCAAAAAATGATGGGTGATGGATTTGCTGTAGAACCTGCAAATGGAAACATTGTATCTCCAGTTTCAGGTACTGTATCAAGCATCTTCCCTACAAAACATGCTCTTGGTCTTGTGACTGAAGCAGGTCTTGAAGTACTTGTTCACATTGGCTTGGACACAGTAAGTCTTGAAGGAAAACCATTTACAGTTCATGTTGCGGAAGGACAAAAAGTTGCAGCAGGTGATCTTCTTGTTACAGCTGACTTGGATGCTATCCGTGCAGCAGGTCGTGAAACTTCAACAGTCGTTGTCTTCACAAATGGTGATGCAATTAAATCAGTTAAATTAGAACAAACAGGTTCTCTTGCAGCTAAAACAGCAGTTGCTAAAGTAGAATTGTAATATACTTGAGGTTGGAAGCTGTTTTCCAACCTCTTGTTTTAGGAGAAAAGCATGAAATTTTTAACACTCAATACTCATAGCTGGATGGAAAAAGAAGCTGAGG
This sequence comes from Streptococcus mitis, assembly GCF_005844455.1. Lineage (GTDB taxonomy): Bacteria > Bacillota > Bacilli > Lactobacillales > Streptococcaceae > Streptococcus > Streptococcus mitis_BF. The sequence continues at coordinate 2,737 of NZ_SPGF01000052.1, forward strand.
AAAAATTCCAGCTCTTGCTTAAAGATATTCTTGAAAAGGACTATGATTTGATTTGTTTCCAAGAAATAAATCAGGAGATCACTTCGCAAGAGGTGGAGGTTAATGACTTTTATCAAGCATTGCCAGCAGCAGAGCCTATTCACCAAGACCATTATGTTAGACTCTTGGTTGAAAAGTTGTCAGAGCAAGGGAAAAATTACTACTGGACCTGGGCTTATAACCATATCGGTTATGACCGATACCATGAAGGTGTGGCTATCTTGTCTAAAACACCGATTGAAGCTAGAGAAATTTTGGTTTCAGATGTGGATGATCCAACAGATTATCATACTCGCCGTGTCGCCCTGGCTGAAACTGTAGTCGATGGAAAGGATCTTGCAGTTGCCAGTGTCCACCTTTCTTGGTGGGATAAAGGTTTTCAAGAAGAATGGGCACGATTTGAAGCTGTATTGAAAGAATTGAATAAGCCACTTTTACTAGCTGGAGATTTCAACAATCCAGCTGGTCAGGAGGGTTACCAAGCTATTTTAGCTAGTTCATTAGGATTACAAGACGCTTTTGAAGTTGCTCAAGAGAAAAGCGGTAGCTATACCGTTCCACCAGAAATTGATGGCTGGAAAGGGAACACTGAACCCCTTCGAATCGATTATGTCTTTACTACCAAAGAGTTAGCGGTAGAAAATTTACATGTCGTATTTGATGGTAACAAGAGTCCACAAGTGAGTGATCACTATGGCTTGAATGCTCTTTTAAATTGGAAATAATAACTGAAAAGAGGTTGGAATCATGAGTTCCATCCTTTTTCTGACTAGAAAAGCTACAGGAAATAGCCTAAATAAGTGAGACTACTGAAATGGAATAAAATGTGGTATAATTGATAGGATAGATAGAATCGAGGATATTATGTCATTTACGAAATTTCAATTTAAAAACTATATTAGAGAAGCCTTGCAGGAGTTGAAATTTACAACTCCAACAGAGGTACAAGATAAGTTGATTCCCATTGTCTTAGCAGGCCGAGATTTGGTTGGAGAATCAAAAACAGGTTCAGGTAAGACTCACACTTTCTTGTTACCGATTTTCCAGCAATTAAATGAAGCTAGCGATAGTGTGCAAGCAGTGATTACTGCACCGAGTCGTGAGTTGGCTACTCAAATTTACCAAGCAGCCCGTCAGATTGCTGTCCACTCAGAAGTGGAAGTTCGTGTGGTTAATTATGTGGGTGGTACGGATAAGGCTCGCCAGATTGAGAAATTGGCAAGCAATCAGCCTCATATTGTCATCGGGACTCCAGGTCGTATCTATGACTTGGTCAAATCTGGTGATTTGGTCATTCACAAGGCTAAGACCTTTGTCGTCGATGAAGCCGATATGACCTTGGATATGGGATTCTTAGAGACAGTCGATAAGATTGCAGGGAGCCTTCCAAAAGACTTGCAATTCATGGTCTTTTCAGCGACAATTCCACAAAAATTGCAACCGTTCTTGAAAAAATACTTGTCAAATCCTGTCATGGAAAAAATCAAGACAAAAACGGTCATTTCTGATACCATTGATAATTGGTTGATTTCTACTAAAGGACGTGACAAGAACGCTCAAATTTATCAATTGACTCAGTTGATGCAACCGTATTTGGCAATGATCTTTGTTAACACAAAAACGCGTGCTGATGAGTTACATGCCTACTTGACTGCTCAAGGATTGAAGGTAGCAAAGATTCATGGAGATATTGCCCCTCGTGAACGCAAGCGGATCATGAATCAGGTGAAAAATCTGGATTTTGAGTACATTGTCGCAACGGACTTGGCAGCGCGTGGAATTGACATTGAAGGTGTCAGCCATGTTATCAATGATGCCATTCCGCAAGACTTGTCCTTCTTTGTTCACCGAGTTGGACGAACTGGGCGCAACGGACTGCCTGGTACGGCTATTACCCTTTACCAGCCTAGTGATGACTCGGATATCCGTGAGTTGGAGAAATTAGGAATCAAGTTTACTCCTAAGATGGTCAAAGACGGAGAGTTTCAAGATACCTATGACCGTGATCGTCGTGCCAATCGTGAAAAGAAGCAGGACAAGCTTGATATTGAAATGATTGGCTTGGTTAAAAAGAAAAAGAAAAAAGTCAAACCAGGTTATAAGAAGAAAATTAAATGGGCGGTTGATGAAAAACGCCGCAAAACCAAGCGTGCTGAAAATCGCGCTCGTGGCCGTGCAGAGCGTAAAGCAAAACGCCAAACATTTTAAGGCAATTGTTGGAGTATTGAGCTCCAACTTTTTTAATTATGTGACTTTCAGTCCGTCTCGCTCCGTTAGGTGCGAGACAAAAAAACACCCGCTATGCGGGTGTGCGTCGAAGGTTATACCAAAAAAACTCCAAACGCGATACAATAAAGGTGTTCAAGCCAATTGTAAAGCGAAAGGAGAAAAATATGGCACAAAAGGCTCATAGTTTATCGCACACAAAGTAGCACTGTAAGTATCACTTTGTGTTCACCCCTAAGTATAGACGAAAAGTCATCTAAAATCAATATCGAAGTAGTTTATCACATTCGAATCACAAAAAATTTTAAAAAATGGCAATATTTGTTAACAAGGATTTCGTAGTTTGTTATAATGTAGTTGTAAATGATTAAGATTGATAATCAAAAAATAAAGAGGGGAATGTCATGAATAAGAAATATAATATAGTTCTATTATTGTTGTTTATAGTTTATTTATTGGGATATTTTTCAATTTCAAAAACGTTAATTCCTATAATGTGTGTGATCCAAGTATTTTTGATAGAACATATATTTAAAGTTCGAAATAGAATTATTCAAATAGGTGAAATTATAATAATTGTTGCTTCTATAATATTATTTATTGATAGTATATTGAATTTGTAACAAAAGGCTTCTCTATAAAATCAAACTTTCTGGATATCTACTGAAGCTGATTTATATCCTCATATTTCTTCTACTATATTCATTCGTCACTAAATTTGACAGACACATATTACTGATACAGCCTCTCTAGCTACAATCTCAAAGTTAATACTCTTCGAAAATCTCTTCAAACCACGTCAGTTTTGCCTTGCCGTACTCAAGTACAGCCTGTGGCTAGCTTCCTAGTTTGCTCTTTGATTTTCATTGATAAAAAGAAATGCTCCTCCAAGACGGAAGAGCATTTTTTATTGTGATTTTGATTCGGTTTCAGCCGACTCTGGGTGGAGTTCTTGGTAACTTGGTGCCTTGAAAAGGTCAGTACTGGTTTTACCTTGTCGTTGGCTAAAGAGGCTCGTTGATTGACTACCTTTTTCCTGCTCAATCTTTTGCAGAATTGGTAAAGAATTGAGGTAAGAAATACTTTCTGTATCAACTTTTCCAAGATGATCTGCTTGGTAGAAACGTATCAAATCACCAGTTTGAATCTGATCGCTGATTTTCAGCTGTTGACTGGCTGCTTGACGAACGATTTCTAGTTCAGTCTGAGCTTGTTCGTCAAGATTACTGATTTCAAGACCGCTTTCAGTATAGTAGGTTCGTCCATCATAACTGGTATATTTAGGTGTGACGAAGGAATTGGCTGTGCGAAAGGCAACGGTTTCTTGGTGGTCTGGTGATAGGAGGTCTTGTCCGACTTGAAGGAAGGAATTGGACTCAATACCAAGGAGGTGTTCGAGAGTCGGTAAGATATCGATTTGCCCGCCGTAGGTATTGATAATTTGTCCTTTTTCATAACCAGGCATGACCACCATAAAAGGCACTCGTTGCAACATAGCATTATCGTAATTAGACCAGTTCTCAGAGGTCTTTCCAATCAATGATGCCAGATCAGGATTGCGAGAGTTGGAAATGCCATAATGGTCTCCGTAAATGACGATGATGGAATTTTCATAGAGGCCACTTTCTTTGAGATAGTCAAAGAAAGCCTTGATGGCACTGTCCAGATAGTTGGCTGTTTGAAAGTAGCCGTTGATAGTTTCATCTTTGGTCTTGGCCAAGGGGAAACCAAGCTCATCGCCCGTCAGATTGCTAGCATAAGGATAGTGATTGGACACCGTGATATACTTAGCGTAAAAAGGCTGCTGCAAGTGCTCCAGATACTGGATAGAATCTTTCATCATGATTTTATCATTCAAACCATATTGGAAAGAATTGCTACTGTCCTGCTTGGTAAAATAGGATGCATCAAAGAAGTACTGATAGCCCCATTGTTTGTAGGTCGTATTTCGATTCCAGAAGGTCCCGATATTACCGTGAAAGACAGCACTTGATTGGTAGCCGTTTTTTGATAGGATAAAAGGCGCTGCCTGCTGGGTATTGGTACCTCCGTAGTTGACCATAAAGGAACCTTGGTCAAGCCCAAACAAACCTGTTTCCAGCATGGTTTCCGCATCTGAGGTCTTACCAGCCTTGACTTGGTTAAAGATATTCGAAAAGGCTAGGGTTGATTTCGAATGGTAGAGGGAATTGAGAAAGGGAGTGACTTCATGCTCAGTTCCCTCTAAGTTGAGTTTATAGTCAAGCAGGAACTGTTGGAAACTCTCCAAGTGGAGATAAATCACATTTTTCCCTTTAGCCAAGCCAAAATAGTCTGGATTGGGCCTAGCCGAATGCTCTTGAATATAATCTGTAATAGGTTGAAGGTCAGTCTCAGAGGCCTTAGCACGTTCCTTGTTGGCGCTGTAGGATTGATTGGCACTATAACCTAGAAAGGCTGGCAAACTGAGGGCACGAACAACATAATAATTCGAAAATCCTCGTGACAGGAGATCGGGACGTTCAATTTCAGCCAAGAAAAGATTAGCAGAAAAGAGCAGGGCTGAGAGAGCAGTGATAGCAACACTCGAGCGGAATTTGAAAGGTCTCCTATCTAAATGGATGAATTTTTTAAAGAAAAGGAAAGCCAGCAGTGGGAAATCCATAAAATAGATGAAATCCCAAGGACGCAGTAACTCTAGTTCCGCAGTACCAACAGATACCTTGCTGACCACCTTCATGGTATTAGCCGTGATAAAGTCGCTAAATTCTCGATAGTAAAAGACATTGGAATAAAGCCAAATAAACAAAAGGCTGTAAATAGCAATACTAAGACTATAAAAAATCTTGGTTGACCGAGCGTAGAGGGCTAGAGCCAGCAGGAGTAACCCCAAGGGAAGGGGATTGAAGAAAGCGATAAAGGCAAGGTAATTTCCCTGTAATTTGCCCACTTGAATATCTAAATTAAAGTCAACGGTATAGGCTAATAAGGTTTTGAGCCAATATAGGATTAAAAGGGCTAGGACAAAACCCAGTCTGGTACCGATGGCTTTTTGGATTTTGTTAAAATTGCTTTTCACACATTTACTTCCTAATTTTTAATTAGTATTAGTATACCATTTTTTAAAAGAAGAGTAAAAAAGCAAGGGTAGTTTCTTTTTTGAGAATTGGCTAAAAGTTTGATATAATGGTAGTTATGAATAGAATAAGAGTTAGCAAAAGGGTTGAAAAGAAGCTCGCTAAGGGGCTAGTTTTACTAGAAACCAGTGATCTTGAGAATGTCAATCTTAAGGATCAGGAAGTAGAAGTGCAGAGTCAGGAAGGAACCTTTCTTGGGACTGCCTATCTTTCGCAGCAAAACAAGGGCTTGGGCTGGTTTGTTAGTAAAGACAAGGTGATCTTTAATCAAGCTTTCTTTGAAACGCTGTTTAGACAAGCTAAAGAAAAGAGAAGCGCCTACTATCAAGATGATTTGACAACTGCCTTTCGTCTCTTCAACCAAGAGGGAGATGGCTTTGGCGGTCTGACAGTGGACCTTTATGGCGACTATGCTGTCTTTTCTTGGTATAACTCTTATGTTTATCAGATTCGTCAGACCATTTCAGAAGCCTTTAGACAGATTTTTCCTGAGGTTTTAGGGGCCTATGAGAAGATTCGCTTTAAGGGTCTAGACTATGAATCTGCACACGTTTATGGTCAACAAGCACCTGACTTTTTCACTGTTCTGGAAAATGGTGTTCTGTATCAAGTCTTTATGAATGATGGCTTGATGACAGGGATTTTTCTAGACCAGCATGAGGTTCGTGGTAGTCTGGTTGATGGATTGGCTATGGGCAAATCTTTGCTCAATATGTTTTCTTATACAGCAGCCTTTTCAGTAGCTGCGGCCATGGGAGGAGCAAGCCAGACAACTTCGGTTGACCTAGCCAAGCGTTCACGAGAATTGTCTCAAGCGCATTTTCAGGCAAATGGGCTCAGCATAGACGACCACCGTTTTATAGTTATGGATGTCTTTGACTATTTCAAATATGCCAAGCGAAAAGGCCTGACCTACGATGTGATTGTTCTAGATCCGCCTAGCTTTGCTCGGAACAAAAAACAAACATTCTCTGTGGTCAAGGATTATCACAAGTTGATTTCCCAGAGTCTGGAGATTTTAAATCCGGGAGGGATTATCATTGCCAGTACCAATGCTGCCAATGTTTCCCACCAGAAATTTACAGAACAAATTGATAAAGGCTTCGCAGGAAGAAGTTACCAGATTTTAAACAAATACGGTCTTCCAGCAGATTTCGCCTATAATAAAAAAGATGAAAGTAGTAATTACCTCAAGGTGATTAGTATGAAGGTTAGTAAATGAAATTAATCGTTTCAGTAATGCCAAGAAGTTTAGAGGAGGCCCAGGCTCTGGATGCCACGAGGTATCAGGATGCTGATATCATTGAATGGCGTGCCGACTATCTGCCTAAAGAAGCGATTTTGCAGGTGGCTCCAGCTATTTTTGAAAAATTCGCAGGTCGTGAGTTGGTTTTCACTCTGCGAACTCGCGCTGAAGGGGGAGAAATTGACCTTTCTCCAGACGAATACATCCATCTAATCAAGGAAGTGGCGCAACTCTATCAACCAGACTATATTGATTTTGAGTACTACAGCTACAAGGATGTTTTTGAGGAAATGTTGGACTTCCCAAATCTCGTTTTGAGTTACCACAATTTCCAAGAAACGCCTGAAAATATGATGGAAATCTTGTCAGAGTTGACGAGCCTAAATCCAAAACTTGTTAAGGTTGCGGCTATGGCTCACACGGAGCAGGATGTCTTAGACTTGATGAACTATACACGAGGCTTTAAAACCCTCAATCCTGAGCAGGAATATGTGACTATTTCTATGGGCAAGGTGGGTAAAGTCTCTCGTATCACTGCGGATGTGACGGGTTCTAGCTGGTCCTTTGCTAGTCTAGATGAGGCTAGTGCCCCTGGTCAGATTTCTCTAGCTAGCATGAAAAAAATCAGGGAGATTTTGGATGAAGCTTGATGGCTATACACGTTTAGCTGCAGTTGTTGCCAATCCTATTAAGCATTCTATTTCGCCCTTTATCCACAATAGGGCCTTTGAGGCAACAGCTACCAATGGTGCTTATGTGGCTTGGGAGATTGAAGCGAGTGACTTGGCCGAAACAGTGGCTAATATTCGTCGCTACCAGATGTTTGGAATCAATCTGTCCATGCCCTATAAGGAGCAAGTGATTCCCTATTTGGATGAGCTGAGTGACGAAGCGCGCTTGATCGGTGCGGTCAATACGGTTGTCAATGATAATGGAACTTTAATTGGATATAATACAGATGGCAAGGGATTTTTTAAGAGCTTGCCTTCTTTTACAATTACAGGTAAGAAGATGACCTTGCTGGGTGCAGGTGGTGCGGCCAAGTCCATTTTGGCCCAGGCTATTTTGGACGGCGTCAGTCAGATTTCGGTCTTTATCCGTTCAGTTTCTATGGAAAAAACAAGACCTTATCTAGACAAGTTACAGGAGCAGACAGGCTTTAAAGTGGACTTGTATGCTTTAGAAGATGTTCCTGTCTTGCAGGAAAGGATTGCCGAGTCGGATTTACTGGTCAATGCCACTAGTGTTGGGATGGATAGTCAATCCTCTCCAGTTCCGGAAAGCATCAATTTGCCAGAAAATATCTTGGTAGCAGATATCATTTACCAACCCTTTGAAACACCGTTTTTGAAATGGGCTAGGAGTCAGGGCAATCCAGCGGTCAATGGCCTGGGAATGTTGCTCTATCAGGCTGCAGAAGCTTTTCAACTGTGGACAGGCAAGGAAATGCCAACAGAAGAAATTTGGCAGTCTTTAACCGAAAAATACCAATAAAGAAAGGGAGATTCTCCTATGAAAATCAGAATCGATATTCCTCATCATCCTTATGATATTCAGATTGAAAAAGGTTGTCTGGCCCAGGCTGGTCAATGGTTGCGAGAACTCTGGCAACCGCAAAAAGTGGTCATTGTAACAGATAACCATGTAGCTTCTCTTTATGCAGAAAAGGTCAAGCTCAGCCTAGAAGATGCTGGTTTTCAGGTGGCGGTATTTGACTTTTTAGAAGGCGAAGAAAGAAAAAATTTAACCACTGTTCAGAAAGTCTATGAATTCCTAGTTAAGCAGGGGCTGACTCGTAGCGATGGAATTGTGGCTCTTGGTGGTGGTGTCGTTGGAGACCTGGCTGGCTTTGTAGCCTCTACCTATATGCGGGGCATTCACTTTGTTCAGATTCCGACCAGCTTGACAGCTCAAGTGGATTCTTCTATCGGTGGAAAGACAGGTGTTAACACTCCATTTGCTAAGAATATGGTGGGTACCTTTGCCCAACCAGATGGGGTTCTGATTGATCCGCTTGTCCTTGAAACGCTTGGAAAAAGAGAGTTGATTGAAGGGATGGGTGAGGTCATCAAGTATGGCTTGATTGAGGATCCAGAACTATGGACTCTATTGACGGAACTGGATGGTTCTGTAGAGAGCATTTTGGGGTATGCAGAGACTTTGATTGAACATTCTTGTCAGGTTAAGCGCAAGATGGTAGTTGAGGATGAGTTGGATAATGATGTTCGCCTTTACCTCAATTTTGGCCATACAATTGGTCATGCTATTGAAGCGACGGCTGGTTATGGCAAGGTCATGCATGGAGAGGCTGTGGCTATGGGCATGGTGCAGATTTCCAAGGTTGCTGAGGAAAAAGGCCTTATGCCAGCTGGTATTACCCAATCTATCACAGAGATGTGTCAGAAATTTGGACTTCCTGTTGATTATGAAAGCTGGGATGTTGGTAAGCTTTATCAAGCTTTGACTCATGACAAGAAAGCACGTGGCAACACCTTGAAATTGGTCTTGGTGCCAGAGCTTGGTTCAGCGACCATTCACCCAGTTTCTCTGGAAGAGATGAAAGACTACTTGGTAAAATAAGGAGAACGTATGAGATATTTAACTGCAGGAGAATCACACGGTCCTCGTCTAACGGCTATTATTGAAGGAATTCCAGCTGGACTTCCTTTGACAGCTGAGGATATCAATGACGACCTTAAACGCCGTCAGGGTGGCTACGGTCGTGGTGGTCGTATGAAGATTGAGAGTGACCAGGTTGTCTTTACTTCGGGCGTTCGTCACGGGAAAACGACAGGGGCTCCTATTACCATGGATGTCATCAATAAGGACCACCAGAAATGGCTGGATATCATGTCTGCGGAGGACATTGAAGACCGCCTTAAAAGCAAACGAAAAATTACCCATCCTCGTCCAGGACATGCCGATTTGGTTGGGGGCATCAAGTACCGTTTTGATGATTTGCGAAATTCTTTGGAGCGTTCATCAGCTCGTGAAACAACCATGAGAGTAGCAGTCGGGGCTGTAGCCAAACGCCTCTTGGCTGAACTGGATATGGAGATTGCCAACCATGTCGTGGTCTTTGGTGGCAAGGAAATCGATGTACCTGAGAATCTGACAGTAGCTGAAATAAAGCAACGAGCTGCCCATTCTGAAGTTTCTATTGTCAACCAAGAACGAGAACAGGAAATCAAGGATTATATTGACCAAATCAAACGTGACGGTGATACCATCGGGGGAGTTGTGGAGATAGTCGTCGGAGGGGTACCAGTTGGCCTCGGTTCTTATGTTCAATGGGACAGAAAATTGGATGCGCGATTGGCCCAAGCAGTTGTCTCTATCAATGCCTTTAAAGGAGTGGAATTTGGTCTTGGATTTGAAGCTGGTTACCGTAAAGGTAGCCAGGTCATGGATGAAATTCTCTGGTCTAAAGAAGACGGTTATACTCGCCGTACTAACAATCTGGGTGGCTTTGAAGGTGGTATGACTAATGGGCAACCCATCGTTGTTCGTGGAGTTATGAAGCCCATTCCTACTCTTTATAAACCACTCATGAGTGTAGATATCGAGACTCACGAACCCTACAAGGCAACCGTGGAGAGAAGTGATCCGACCGCTCTTCCAGCTGCCGGTGTGGTTATGGAAGCTGTTGTGGCAACGGTTCTAGCACAAGAAATCCTTGAAAAATTCTCATCAGATAATCTTGAGGAACTAAAAGAAGCAGTTGCTAAACACCGAGACTATACAAAGAACTATTAAGGAGTTCCTATGGCAAAAACAATCTATATCGCAGGTCTTGGTTTGATTGGTGCCTCTATGGCACTTGGTATCAAACGTGATCATCCAGATTATGAAATTTTAGGTTATAATCGCAGTCAAGCTTCGAGAGATATTGCTTTGAAAGAAGGCATGATTGACCGTGCAACAGATGATTTTGCCAGTTTTGCTCCTTTGGCAGATATCATCATTCTCAGCTTGCCAATCAAACAGAACATTGCTTTTATTCAGGAGTTGGCCGACTTGGACTTGAAAGAAGGAGTGATTATCTCGGATGCGGGCTCAACCAAGTCATCCATCGTAGATGCGGCGGAGCAGTATTTTGCTGGCAAGCCTGTTCGTTTTGTCGGGGCCCATCCCATGGCTGGTAGCCACAAGACAGGGGCTGCTTCTGCGGATGTTAATCTCTTTGAAAATGCCTACTATATCTTCACACCTTCGAGCCTGACAAGTCCTGACACACTTGAGGAAATGAAGGATTTGCTTTCAGGTCTTCACGCTCGCTTTATCGAGATTGATGCCAAGGAGCACGATCGGGTGACTTCTCAGATTAGCCATTTTCCTCATATTCTGGCCTCCAGTCTCATGGAGCAGACCGCGGTCTATGCTCAAGAACATGAGATGGCAAGGCGCTTTGCGGCCGGTGGTTTTCGAGATATGACCCGAATTGCGGAAAGCGATCCGGGTATGTGGACCTCCATTCTCTTATCTAATCGTGAAACCATTCTGGATCGAATTGAGGACTTCAAGGAGCGCTTAGATGAGGTTGGACAAGCCATCAGCAAGGGAGATGAGGAGCAGATTTGGAACTTTTTCAACCAAGCACGTGCGCAACGGCAGGCTATGGAAATCCATAAGCGTGGTGGTGTGGATAGCTCTTACGACCTCTATGTCGACGTTCCCGATGAAGAAGATGTCATCTTGCGTATTTTGGAATTGCTACGAGGAACTTCCTTGGTCAACATCCACATCAACGAAGAAAACCGTGAGGATATTCACGGGATTCTACAAATCTCATTTAAAAATGCTCAAGACTTAGAACGAGCCAATCACCTAATAACAGCAAACACCGACTACACAGTCGTTGTCAAATAAGGAGAAAATCATGTCAAAAATAAATAAATAAATCAATATTTGGTATTATCTTTATTTCTTTTATCCTACTTAGTGCTTGTGCTGTTAAAAAAGATGTGAAAACTAATTCAGAAGCAAGTGTCGAGACAAAAAATGAACCATCCAAGAAAGAAACAAGTTCAGAGAAAACTAATTCAAAGTATGTAGACGATAGAATTATTAATAGACTTCCTGCGAAACTAAAATCCTAGTTCACGGTTGATAATTCCAGCAATCAAATTCATTCGTAATCCAAACCGTTTGCGTCGATTTCGATAGGTTGTTGAAAATATTTTAAACGTTTTTACTTTGGCAAAAATATTCTCAACCTTGATTCTCTCTTTAGATAGCGCATGGTTATAGGCTTTATCTTCAAGAGTTAGTGGCTTAAGTTTGCTTGATTTCCTCGGAGTTTGCGCTTGTGAATACATCTTCATGAGTCCTTGATAACCACTGTCTGCCAAGATTTTACCAGCTTGTCCGATATTTCTGCGACTCATTTTGAACAATTTCATATCGTGGCAATAGTTCACAGCGATATCCAAAGAAACAATTCTCCCTTG
>NZ_SPGF01000053.1 GCF_005844455.1 Streptococcus mitis
AATGCTAGTTTTCATCCCAAGAACATTTTGGATGAACTTTACATTCAAGATAAGCACTTTTTCTTACCTCTACCACCGTATTCACCAGATTTGAATCCTATTGAGCAAGCTTGGGCTATCTTGAAAAAGAAAGTGACAGATTTATTAAGGAAAGTTCCAAATATTTTTGAATGTTTAAAGTGCTTTTTTAAAACTAAATGACTATAAAATATTTCTAGAAATTAATTTGACTTTCCTAATCGATTTGTTCACATCTTGTTTCAATATGCTATACATAAAGATGATGACCCCTTTTTTGCCCCTTCTTGAACAAAAAGAAAACCGCTACTCTCAAGAATAGCGGTTTAATCATGTTTTTAAGCTACTAATGTAGTTGCTCTATTATTTAAGAGTAACAATTTGCTAATCTTATTTTCTCCCAGTATTAGTGGGTTAATTCCTCAATTTTCAACTTTGGCAGGAATTTGGTAGGTAAACTGATAATCCAAGATTATCTAAACTGTTTGTAATTTCTTCTGAAATTGTTGAATCACCTGAATAGTACCAGTGACTATATGTATTCAACGTAGTTGACTTATCAGCATGTCCTAATCGATATGAAACGTATAAAGTATCCTTTTGTAACACATTTATAAGATAGGAGGCATGACTATGTCTTAAACCTTTACCTGTAATTTCTGGTACACCAGTAATCTTAGCATGTCTTTTAATTATCCTAGAGATTGTAGATTTACACAAAGGATTGCCAAAACGTGATATTACATAATCTTTATCATCATTCTTAATTTGAACTTCTCGCCATTTTTTAAGTATTGTAATTGTAAAATCATCTAAATCAATTTTACGATTCCCTGCTACTGTCTTTGTTTGTTGTTTAGCATACCATACACCGTTTTTATCTTTCTCAATTGTAGAATGAACATGAATCCATTTACGTTCAAAATCAATATCTTCCCATTTAAGAGCAATACCCTCACTAACCCTTAAACCAGTCATAAAATATAACCAGATTGTCATGTAATTATGGAGTCCCTCATATTCACTAATATCAAAAGAGTCTATTACCTTCTTAAATTCATCAAATGTCCAAAATTTTGTATCAGGGTGCTTTCCTCTCGGATTATCTAATCCTTTAAAAGGGACTCTATCAATATACCCCAATCTTTCTGCATAACCCAGACATGCTTTAAATCTAGACCACACATTTTTAGCATAGTTACTAGAATACTTGTCTATAATAGCTAAGCGAAATCTTTCACAGTCAATAGTACTAATATCTGATAATTTTTTACTACCAAATTGCTTAATAAATAACTGATGATGTGGTAAAGCGGTCTGATAAGTTACAAATTGAACTTTTTGTTGATAATATTTTAAATAAATCTCTTCCATAAATTCTCTAAAAGTTAGAAAACTATTATTAATAGTAGAGTTCATAAATTCATGTTTTAAACGAAGTATCTCTTCATATGCTTCCTTAAAAGAATTAAACGGTAGTCCCTGTTGATTTTTCCTTCCTTTCTTTTGAATTCTTTTCCCAGTTATTGGATCAACTCCTAATTCAATTTGAAAATAAATTTTTCCTTTTGAATCTTTGTATACACCTTTATATTTCTTTGTCTTTGATATAACCATTTTAATCACCTTCTATATCTGAAAAAGAAATACCAATTAAATTTTCTACAATATTTTTAGGAGCAATGCCTAACCTTTTATTATCGAAAGGTGAACATCCTAATTGTACCGCATTCTTATCATTTTTTCTAGCTTCTTCAAACTTTTTTACAGCAATCTTTTTTGCTTGTCTAATAATATTTCTCGATGTGTGCTCTGGAAAACCAATCGCAACTAAATCTTTATAGTTTACTGTTTCCATGATTTTTCTACTTCCTTTCTTAGATTTTTTCACCTCCATGGCATGACTGATGAAGTCATCATAAGAATTACACTTGCTGCTCTTTTACGGTGGCAGCCTGAACGGTCAGAAGTATCATTGTATATCATTTGTATCATGGCATATAAAGTATCGCTCTATTTTATTGATGGTTTTAATGTCGCTCTTATCATGGCGAGCCATTCAAAACTGCTCCACAAATGAGGAAAGTACCATTTTGGACTATTCAATTGTCAATGTGCTTTCTTAACCTACTACTTTTTGGAGTAATAGTCTTCTTTATTATCCACTCGACCTACAAGGTAGTCTAGACTCACCTTATAAAAATCTGCAAGTTTGATAAGGTCATTTATAGAGATTAGCCTGCTACCAGCTTCCATTTTAGAATAAGCTGATCTTGTACAATTCAAAACGATTTTCGCAATATATTCTTGTGTCAAATCATCATCTTCACGTAAATCTCTAATCCTTTTCAACATTTGTTGTCTCCTAAAACAAGGATAATATAGTTATTTTCTTATTTTTAAATATGTGACAAATTGGCACATGAAACTATTCTATATATACTTTTTAGGAAACTGTTTACTCTAAATGTATCTCATTTTCCTCAATAGATTTCATATTTTGTTTTTTCTTATATTTCTTTATTGTTTTATTAAACATTTCAAATAAATTTATTGCTTCTCTATGTTGTTCCTTCAGTGTTTCAATCTTTCCTTTATATATGCATAAATCCTTCTCTATTGTATCTACTGAACTTTTACCTTGAATACTATTTTCTAAATTGCTAGAACTATTTGTCGTATTATTCAACAATACTTCCTCTAAATTAGTTAAATCATCAATTTTATTTTGGACTTGTTCAATCATATTCTCTAGATATGATATTTGGTCAATAAAATCCTTTGTTATGTTTTCGAAATCATTCGGACTATTTTCCGCAGATATAAGAAAATCTAATTGTTCAATTTTTTCTTTAATTTTGCTAAGAGGAATTCTTCTATACATATACTGCGGTTCATACTGAACATTAAATTGCCTAATCAAAGTTTTACCTTTCATAAAGCGATTTTTTTCTGCTGAATCTTTATGATATACATAGTAAGAACTAGTTTCTCTGAGAAATACTTTAACTTTTTCTTCTTCCATATTGATTTGAATATTTGGTACAAAAATAAGTCCTTCTTGTCGGATACCAAACTGTACCTTAATGTAAATTCCATCGTCTACTACTTCTTCTATTTGATTAAGATTCAACTCTACTTCAAACTCATGAACAGTATCTCTATTTCTCTTGAAATCTTGATAGGATTTCCATACCACCTCTTCTGTCGGCAACTCTTTTTCTTTAATTAGCTTTTCTTTATTGTAAAGTTCAACTAAATTTTTATTATCTAAGACAAAAGCTTCATTTTTGTTATTAAAATAGTCTTGAAAATAGCTAACACTGTACTGATTCGTTTTTCCTAATTCCTGTTCTGAAAGCTTAATCCCATTAAATTCAAATAGAACATGTTTTTCTTTCGGAATTATTTTTAAGTCAAAAAATTCTGCTTGTTGAATCAATTCATTCATATTCTTCATTTTCGGAAGTAGAAATTCTAAGACGTTTATAATTTCCCTTTGAACAAACTTTTGCTTAAAATAAGTTTCATTATAAGGTTGTTTTCTATTCAATTTATCATCACGTATGACTTGTTTCATATTTGAATCAGTCATAAAAAAAGTAACATGCTTGTGTCTAAAATCAATTTTCAAATGTAAAGCTTTTGCTTTTTTCCTGAAATCTTCAAAATTTTTCGAGTTCTCTATTAGAAAATATACCCGTTGTTTTATTTCATATTTGTAATTGGTTTTTCGATAAACTTCATACTGACGATGCGAATAACGATTTTCTATAATCTTTGCACCTGCAATTTTTGAAAGACGATCTGAAACCATTCGTAGATTACGTTCTGACTTATAATTCCATAGAAACTTTTTATCAGAATTATGATCAATTGAATTTAGAATGATGTGATTGTGGATATGACCTTTATCGACATGTGTTGCTACGATAAAACGAAATCTACCTCCTGTCAACTCTTTAACTGTCTCATACCCAATCCGATTGATTTGTTCGGGAGTAAGATGATCATCTGGAGAAAAGGACTGAATGATATGATGAGAATGAATTTTTCGTTGATTTACTTCTTGCCTATCATGACGAAATTCATAAAGAGTATCATTACTTAAAAAATTATCATTGTACATCTTCACTAGTTCTTTATAACTAGGAAAATCTAAATAATTTCTCATACCAAAATCTGAAACTAGTGTTAGATTTTTTGTTTTACTTGGATTCAAAATATATTTGGTTAGTTTACTACGATAATTTTTTCCATGAATCGCAAAGTGTTTAGTGATGACCATAAAATTTCCTCAATTTTTCAGATTGAATAAGAAAATCTTTCTCCACTTCTACTATTAATTCTTCTATACCTTTTCTCAACTCATTTAATTCAACTTCCGTTATTAAATTCGAATAATTTATGCTTCTTGCTATTTGATTAATATTATTTCCGATTCGTTTTAATTCAAAAATCAAATCTTGATAACTATTTGTATCAATGGTGATAAAATTCATACCAGGATCTAGTAGAGTTCGTCTAGCATATTCTGAGAATGATAAGCAGTTACTTTTTGAGATATTTTCATTCAATTTGACTAATTCTAGGTCAGATAAAAAGACTTTTTTTAAATTTGTTCTATATCGGTGCTCCACTATACTACCTCATGTATTTGTTACGAAAATCTTCACTAAGAGAACTTGTTTTTTCTACCTCTTTAATTAATTCCTGAATACAAGTTAACAAAATAGAAACATGTTCTTGAGTAACCTGATGATTTATTTTAGCAATTATTAATATTTCATGAACATCACGGCTAATTTGTTCCAACATTTGTTTTTTCCAAAGATTGAACCATTTTTCCATCTGTTTTTGTCCATCAGACAATAGTAAGCTTTTACGGAGAAAATCAGAAAAATTATCCTCTCCTTTCTCTCTCATTAAATCTAGTATTTGTTTTTCTTCCGTTTCTGTTAAGCGAAATTGTTTCCGAATACAACGTATATCTCTTTTCATATGACTTTTCCTCCTTTATTGATACCTGTACTTACAATGTAAGCTTACAGACACTGTCAGTACATTTTTCAAAATAGCTTCAACATTTTTGTAAGGCTTTGCGAGCTCAGATATTGTGTCCACAATATCCCAAAAATCATATCGCTAGCCGACCAAAACCTTCTAGTTTTGACAGCCAACGATAAGATAACTTGGTGGCTTCGCCCCCAAACCCCCAGTGAAAAATCAAGACCTGATTTTCTTAGGAATGATATAATACTCTTCAAAAATCAAATTCAAACCACGTCAGCGTCGCCTTACCGTACTCAAGTACAGCTTGCGGCTAGCTTCCTAGTTTGCTCTTTGATTTTCATTGAGTATAAGGATAACAAGAATGTTTTGGAAAAGTTATCACAGGAGAATGAGAGGATGAAAAAAGAGCCTTTCGGCTCTCTGTACTGTCTCAATGTATATTAGAACTTATTATTTGGGATTATACTCATCAAAATTATTCTAGTCAACTAATATTATATCCTTTATGTTTTTTAAACTCACATTTGAAATTTCTGAATCTGAAAACAATTCAAATTTATACTTGATAAACATAGCACTACCATCACTATGTGTAGACATGATAATCTGGTATTCTGACAAAGCGTGTCTCAACAAGTCGATTAAAGCATATACATTCATTGAATCCATATCTTGAATAGGATCATCAATCGTCAGTAATTTAAAATCTTTCGAAATCTTAAATGTTGTATTTAATGCCAAAGTAAAAGCAAATGAGATAACGGCTATTTGCCCCGAACTTAGTTGATACATTACATCCTGCTCACTGTTGCTATTTGCTATGAACCTAATATTAGAATTATTTTGAGTAGTTAATAGAACTCCCATTCCCTGTTGATAATTTTGTAATATTTTTGCTGTGTAGATATAAAATGGAAGTTTCAATTTTTCAATCATTTGTACTTGATATTCTTTAATGTTATTATTTAATTTCCTGATACGTTGTTGAAGATAATTCACCGTTTTATCAATTAGATGAAGGCGTTTATCAAGCAAATTCAATAATGTTAATTGTTGTATCTCAAACTGATTGATAATATAATCTCTTTTTTTACCTATGTCCTCTATAGTACATTTTTTAAATATTTTTTCATCAGATGCAAAATATCTATCAAATAAATTTTGTGGATCTGAACTTTTAGAAAAGTCAAATCCTATTTTTGAACTAATATCTTCTAAAAATATTGAAATTTTATCTCGATTCACTTGAAATTGATGCAGGCTAATCGGTAATCTTTGAAAATCCAATTGAAATGCTTTTATTTCATCATTGCGTAATACTGAATATTTTTCTAAAAGTCTTTCAAAATCTGCTTCTCTAGACTTAATTCTTATAAAAGAATTATAGACTTCTTTTGGCAATAATAATCTTTTCTGCAGTGAATCAATTAATTCCTTTTTTAACATTTCAAAATCTTGAACCAAAACACTTGATTCGACTGGTATAGGAGAAATACTTGAAGTCTCTGATACTAGATTATTAAAAACATCAGGAAAATTATAATTACTTATTGAACGTATCTCCTCCAAGAAATCTTTTGGGAGAACAAAGAGTTTTTCTTGCTCAATTTCAATTTGACTTTTTATAGCCATTATCAACTGATGTAATTCTTGGACAAAATTTGCAATATCTACTTCAAGTGTGGATAAATTTTTTCGAAATTGCTGAGTAGTTTCTTCATAAGCATTTAGTAGTTGTTCACTTTCAATCCAGTCATAACCGCAAAATAAGCATTTTGAATTATGTTCCTCACTATGCTCTTTTAAACGACTTCTTATCTCAAGTAATTTGTTAATAGAAGTTGTTCCGTCATTTAATTGTCTCTTTTTTATATTGTAATTTGTAAATTTCGGTTTAAACTGTTCAAGCCAAATCTTACCAAATTCCCATTCAGAAAAATTATTTAATGATTTTTCTATTGTTTCCATATTGATTTCATCAATTTCAACATCAAATAAACGTTCCAAAATTTTTCCTTGTTCAAATAACTTGCGATTATTTTCTAAATACTCTAATTGTTCAATATAGTTTTTTAGCAAAAAATAGGAATAATTTTTTTCATTTGAAATTAGACTGTGGTTTTGTTTGATGAAATCTACCTCCTCCCGATTCTCAAAGATTTCTCTGAATAATAAGTAGTCAGTAAAGTCACTATTTTCTTTTATTTCTCGCTCAAATTGCTCACTTTGTTGTCTCAGCAAGTAGTCCTTAGGAGAAAATGAATTTCGAAATTTTTGTAATTTCTCAACTTCCTGCAGATATCCATCCAAACTTACCTCTGACAATTCATCGTCAAAAACAATCACCTCTCTATTAAAAGGAAAATCAATATCAGTTCTAAGTGATAACCTAGTATAAGGGATTTTATTAGCAGTTGAAAGATTTTGAAATTTCTTTTTTTTAGTTTCTAGTTCTTTTTTATTGGAGACTAAAGTTTTTCTTAAATTATCTAATTGATTCTTTTTATTAACATAAGATTCAATATTTAATAGAAAATTCAATTGTTCCTTTCTATCTTTCTCCTTTTGCTTTAAATAATAAGCGGTCTCATCTTGTTGAATATAATGGAACAAATCAAATGTTTCACTCAAGCTATAATCTTCTGATTCATATCCTAAAAACTCACCAATAGCTTTTTGAATATCTTTCTCATCCCAATCGTCTATAGATTCAACATCTTCAATCTTTTCGAACTCCTTTTCAGAATTAAACTTAATATTTCGTTTAAACTGTGAGAACGAATATTGAGGAACATTATTACCGTTAGAATTACTACTACTTTTATAACGACTAGAGACAGTCAAAGTTTCATCTTTATCATTTACTAGCATTAACTTAATCAGTGTATCTTTATTAGGATCATTTTGAAAGTAGGCTGAGCTGAACCTGCTCCTTCCATCAGTATAATCTGATTCTGTGATTCGACGTATTTTCCCAGTTAAGGATAATTCTATTGCATCAAAAATTGTAGTTTTTCCAAATCCATTTGGGCCGACAAACAAGGTTACATTATCTTGAAAATCAATAACTTTAGTACCTTTTACATTTTTAAAGTTTTTTATCAATATCTTTTGGATTCTCATAGTAATAATTCTCCTATTTGTAGCAATTCAGAAATACTTTCATCCTCCTGGGCAATGTTTTTTAGAGAATTTGATAGTTCGTCATCGGAATATTTGTCATAAAAATCCCTTAATCTATTATCTAATTCACCCATACTATCATGATATTGTTTTTCTATACTTTGATATATGTCGTCTTTTTCAGGAAGAGTGAAAAAAGGCAACTTCACACCGATTTCCATCGCCATAAAATATGAATCACTAAAAAACATATTATCTTCAAAGGTATCAATATTAGATTCTAAGTAGTTATATAGTGCATCATTAGTAGCTTTATCTTCCAAATCTGATATTCCTTCTGAGGTGTATAATAAAACGAACTTTCTAAAATAATAATAATCCTCTTCAACCAATAAGATAGATCTTTGAGTTTTATCATCCTCAAATGCTGTTTTCAAATCTTCAACTTCTACCAAAATAAACAGAGAAGTATTTTTCTTTATATTATCGTGTCTTTGTGTTCTTGATTGTTTTTCAAATTCATCTATTATTTTTGATGTTTTATCATTTTCAAAAAAATCATTTAGCTCTTCTTGACTGTATTGTCTAACCATAAAATACTCAGATTTTAATTGATTAGTATATAAGTTCAAGTCTGTGTTTATACAATCAAAGTGATTATGTTTTAGTAAATTTATAATGATATTTTCCATACTACTCCTCTATAGTTCTTAACTCTTTTTCAAGTGCTGTATCAATTTTAATAAACTCCATATTAGCATTGAAGATACTATTTTTTATACCAGTATCCCATTCATCTTTATATCGAATATTATCTGGTATGTCTGTCAATTCATCAATCCTCGAATCGATGGAAATATCATTTATTGACCTATTAATCAAAAAATCATGATTAAAAGTCGCTTTCAAAAATTCTGAATTATTTATAATTTCTTTAACTATTTTAGCAATCCTACCAGGTCTATTCTGAATATCAATCAAAGAAACTCTATAACTTTTATCATCTTCATCTAAATAATTATAGCTTTTAAATGAAAAACTTTTAGTTTTTTCTAATAGTAGATAAAATATATTTTCTAAGGAAGGAATAGGAAATAACTCCAGAATATTTTCGTCTGATGTTTTATCCGGTAAAATCATCTTTACAAATTTATAAAATTCATCTTTAGACATAGATAGTAGTTTTTTGATTATCTTATCCATTTGAATGAAATCATCTTCACAGATATCATCTGCATAATCTTGGTGATATTGCTCCCAGCTATAAATTAACTTATTTTTTAATTCAAAGATTTTATCTTTAGGGAATTCATTTTGAATAATTGCAATTATGTCTTTAAAATATATTTCTGGATAAGCAGAATTATTATGAGACTTCCCTATACTATGGTTTAATAAAGATCCTACATATTTGAGATATACTTGACTAAAGTGTGAATCGTTCTCTTTCAACGGATTATTTTTTAGCTTTAGAATCTCTTTTATTTCAGCTATACAATAGTCTCTAATTGTATCATTATTATCATCTTGAGAAAGTGGACAATGATAAATATCGTTTTCTTTATTGTATGGATATAGTTGAATACAGGAATTATTATCAGTATATTTTTTTCTGCGACCGTCTTTCTTTAAATACTCATACCGGGATAAATTGAAATCTGTTATTGCTACAATAACGTGTAGGTATCTTGAATCAGGACTAACTTCTACAGTTAGTATGTGTCCTCGCCCATCAAATTGATGGATTTGAAATCCTTCCTCATCAATTATTTCTTTCCAAATCTTTTGATTACTTCTCTTATCCTCAACCTCACAATATTTTCTTGTTTGTATCTTAAAAAGAGTTGAATATTGTTCCCTTGACGTACCATCTATGTATGCCTTTACTTGATGCCTAGATATAACTTTGCCGTTGTTATCAACAATATCAAAATCTTCAGCATTTTCATATCTAATCACATAATTCTCATAATTAGGCACCTTATCATCAATACATTTTTTCAATTGTCTTAACGCTACTAAAAATCCTACTTTCCCTTGATGGATATATCCACTCCAGCTAGGAGTAGCGTTTCTATTCTGTTCAACACTAGAGCTAGCCAATTTTAACCTCCTGTTATTCCCTAAAAATTGATAAAATTTAACTTCTATATTAAAAGTCCATGCTTACTTGTAACTTTTCAACTTCTCTTCCCCCACCTTCAACATCTCTTTCTCTACCTGACTCCACTCGCCAAACAATAGGTCGTGAAGAACATCTGCTGCTGAACTTTCATCATCTCTTGAATCATAAACACAAGTTCTATCTCGTTGATAGATTTGCATTCGTGCAAAGATACCTAATTGCTCCAGTTGTCGGGTGTTACTAACGAAATTGCTCACTATCATGTCATGATGTTCTTTTGGAGTTGCTCTAGCTTGACTAGAATCTATAGTATAGAGCTCTTCATAACGTATCAAAGTGCTGAGATAGGACAATTCTGGCTTAGTCGCAATCAGTGCAAGTGAGACTTGATAGCCTCTAGTTGCCAATAATTGTACCGTTTTTCGAGGGACTTCTGTTATTCTCAGTGTTCCCTCAATTAATAAATGATAACTTTGTTTACTGAGTTCATCAATGAGGTGTTCAACCATCTTCCCCGCAAAATCTTTGGTATAATCAACGCTATCTTTACCATACTCTTCCTTCAAAGCCAGATAATTTGGATGCTGCGAATGAAAGCTATCTCCGTCAATAATGATGATGTTTCCTTGAAATTCCTTTTGCTTGATTCGATGAATGGTCGTTTTTCCAGCTCCACTTTGACCACCAAGCAGAACTGCTTTGGGAGTTGAGGAAATAGTTTTTCCATGGGTTAAAGCACGAATATTACGCTTTAAAGCTTTTTGAAACTCCGCCTCACTAAATTCTGCTAAAGTCATTAGGCCACCACCTGGTGATTGGCAAGGTTTAACATCCGCTCAATGCCATCTAAATAGCCATTGTAACGCTCTATCTCTTCAAAGGTATCGACAAGATAAATCTTGGTATTCACTAAATCTGCTACATCATCACTTATCAAAATCCACGGATTCGATTCATCGTCAAATGCAATCCCTTTCCCATCTTGATAGCGATACAGTTTTGAAAGAATAGTGGAGCCACGTTCTTTTAAAACTTCAATTTTTAAGGTTAGCTGATAATCTTCTACGGGAGTCATCAGCTTATCTTCTCCAACAATATCGACATAGGAGACATTGAATTTCTGACAAATCCGATCAATGAGTTCGGTTGAAACAGAGCTGGTTCCATTCTCATATCGACTTAGACTATTGCGAGAAATTCCGACAATTTTTGCGAACTCTGGCTGCGTTAAATCATGTGTCCGTCGTAAGGACTTAATATTATCTCCAATCATTTACTGCTTCCTCCTTGTGTTTACTCTTATTATACCACAAAAAACGGATAACGCACCAAAATTGGTGCGTTATCCGTTTTGCGGTTTCTTCGCCTGCTTAAATTCTTGGATACGTTTATCCAGTTGCTCTTTATTAAGTTTATTCTTTGCTTCAGTAATGGTTTCATCTAAAGTTAGTTCCCTTGGTATAGGTTTTGAGATGGTTTCTTCTGCTCTAGTGGTCTGAGTTTTTGAATCAAAGACAACATCTAGTAATTGGTCTACCTTAAATAATTCGGCTTCAGACATCCCTGATAAGCGATGAATGAGACGTTTAAAGCTATTCTGGTTATGAGTTTTCTTTCTGAATAATCGCATATTTTTCTCCTTATAGAAAGCAACCCAGCTGGACTGCTCTCGCTTATAGGTCATCAATAGCTGCGGAAATGGCCTGTAGCTTTTTATTTTGAATCTTCTTTTCATCAATCAGCTGATAGAGTTCTTCAATTTGCTTTTGACAAGCTGAAATGTCATTGTTGTTTTGTGCAATTGTATTCGCCAAATATTGTTTGTAGTCACTAGTGATATTTACTTTCAGCGACTGACTTTGCTTATCTTTTTCTTCAGTCTTTGATTCTACTTTAGCTTCTGGATTCTTTTTTTGCTTTTCAAAAGCAGCCACATAATCCACTTCTTCATTTGGCTGATCATCCTTTTTATGGAAGAGTGCTGCGATTTTAGCTCGCTCTTCATTTGAAGATGTTGGTGTCGCATCGTCTAGTGGCTGATCAAAATTCCATGATTTACTCATTCTGTATCCTCATTTCTATCATTTGGGTGGAGTGGGGCTTCTTTACCAAAAGCCTGTTCTAAAGCTTCATGAAAGGATAAATGACTAGATTGTTGCCGTTTGATAAAGGTACTATACATAACTGTTTGAAGTTGATCACGATAGTTTTCCAATTTTTCCGTCTCTCTCGAGACTTTTTCTTCTTGTCTAGCCACTTTTTCAGCCAGACGTTCAATCACACTCATAAAACATTCCTCCTTGTCACACTCTAGCTTATGACAAGACTCTTGATTTTGTTATCACAATTCTAAAACAGTCTCTCGTTTAGGTGGAGGATGATTCCTAATGACTTGTGCTTGGACTGATTGGATAACTTCCCCTAAAGAAATTTCCCTTTGTTGTTTCACCAAATCATTCCAGTCTGACTTGGTTTCCAATCCCTGTAATGGTGGCAATTCTTGAACGATTGGAATACCTTTCTCTGACAATTTCTGACAAAAGTCTCTCCCGGCTTCATCATTATCAACTGCCAATGTTATCATTTCAGGGTGTTCATTAAAATAGAGTGTCGTATCTTTGATGGCATATAGGTAGTTGGTTAACCGATTAGGTGTGACGGTGTCTAAAAAATCTAGTTTCCCTTGTTCCTCTGCTGCTAGACGCAAGACTTGGTATGCGATCACTGAAAGTTTTAAGCCTTCCATTGAAACCAGGCGAACATCTGATAGCTGCTTTTGATGAATCTGATAATAGCTCATCATATCAATAACCGATTCACAAAAGATGAGTCGATTAGGTTTGCCAACATCAAAACTAATACCCACATGACCATGAGACCCCTTCATCATTTTCTTCAAGCATCCTCGATCATGTCTTTGTTCATTTTTGACGAGACCTTGAAGGCTTGCTCCTTCTAGCTGACCATGGTGGTTGTAGCTCTTAAAAACAAGGACAGATTCCTGAAAGGTCTTTGTCTGGTAACATGCTTGAGCCAAGATTCCTTTTCTACCGAAGGCATTAATAACATCATCACTTAATCCACGAACCTGGGTCAAGTAAGTTCTTGCTTGCTGAAAAGTTTCTTCAGGCAAATAATAACGAAAATGTCGATAAGTTTCTTCTATCGTTTTAGCCTGTTTAAAATCTCCAGTTTCAAGATAGGACACGGCTTCTTTAAAAGAAACACCTGCCACTAACTGAACAAAGTCAATCACATCTCCTTGTATATCTCTTGAAAACCATTTGAAAGTATTGGTATCGGCAAAAATCCGAAAGGAATCATGTTCTGGGTGTTCATAAACTTGTCCTGATAAACATCTAAAGGAATAACCCAGACTCTCAGCCACATCTAAAATGGACTTTTGTTTTACTGCTTTAATTATTGTCATCTCATCTCCCTATCAAAAAAGCAGAAGAATCTCTCCTGCTAGTTTGTCTCATGTGTGGTATCTCCTTGAATGTTTGGAATACTAGAGTTAGCCCCATCAGTAGCTTCTTTTAAGTTCTCTAGTTTTCCATTACAAATGGTTAGATGGTTAACCAGGAGCTTGTCTGAAACCTTGGAGTAGGACAACTTAATCGTCTTAGTTTCTGTCTGAGTAGTTCGTTGTTGCTGCTTACTCAAATCAGATACATAGGTCACTTGATAGGATACTTCTGCGAGAGCTTCATTGGTTTCTGTATTAACATAGATATGAGCGGTTTCAAAGCGGTAATCCAAAATATAGTCCTTATAGACCTGATTGATGGAATCCTCTTGGCGAGCCACTTCTTCCTTATAAGCAGAACCCGTCATATAGGGCTTGATACGATTGTTGTTCTCGCCAAGCCTTTCCTTAGTGTAGTATTGAGTGAGAAATTCTTTGACAAACTCATCTGATAAGACTGTTGCTTTTTCTTCCTGCTTTTCCTTTGTCACAAGTTTATTAGACTTGTTCGGTAACTCAAAAGTGGTATACTAAAGCTATGGAAACAACATACGAAAAAGCCTTAAAATTAAACTCAGAGAATTTCAAATTGTTGATAGGTGTTAAAAAAGCGACGTTTCAACTGATGCTTGATTGTCTCACTGACGCTTATCAAGCGCAACACCGAAAAGGAGGACGCCCACGCCGTCTAAGTATGGAAGACCAACTTATCATGACCTTGCGCTACTTACGCT